>NZ_JBHJVK010000090.1:1684-27686 GCF_042264695.1 Kitasatospora sp. NPDC056138
CCAAACGGGGGGCCACGGTCGGGGGTGGGTGTGGTGTTCAGCGTATGGCCCTGGGCCATGGCGTGGGCGCGGGGGGGGGGCCCGCGGGGCCCGGGCCCGGTGGGGTCCGCCCGCCGCGGGAAGATGACCCGGGATCAGTGAGTGTTGAACTTCCAGGTGCCCAGCGCGTACCAGCTGCTGAAGGGGCTGCCGTTGCTGGTGTAGGAGTGCGAGATCACGCCGTCCTGGCCGATGCCGAAGACCTCGGCGGCGTTGGTGTTCGGCTCGTTGAGGGCCACCGGCGTGCCGGCGAACTTCCAGCTCCCGAGCTGCTCCCAGTTCGACCAGGCGCCACCCTGGTAGTACTTGTGGTTGACGACGCCGTCGGCACCGGTGCCGAACAGCTCCACGGCCTTGGTGGTGGAGTTGTAGACCGCCGACGGGACACCGGCGAACTTGTAGCCTGCGTCGAGGGTGGTCCAGCCGCTCCACTGGCCGCCGCTGGTGCTGTAGGCGTGCGACATGACGCCGTCGGCGGCGCCGATCGCGAACACCTCGGCCGTCTTGTTGCTCGGGTTGTAGACGACGGCCGGGGAGCCGGTGAAGTGGTAGCTCGAGTCCAGCGTGTAGAAGTCGCTCCACGCGGCTCCGCTGGTGCTGTACGAGTGGGACAGCACGCCGTCCTGGCCGATGGCGAACACCTCGGCGGTGTTCAGGTCGGGCTCGTAGACGGCGGTGGGGGAGCCGATGAAGGTCCAGTTGCCCATGGTGTTCCAGGCCGACCAGGCACCGCCCGCGTAGTACTTGTGGTTGAGCTTGCCGTCTGTGCCGATCGCGAACAGCTCCACCGCGTTGACCGACGGGTTGTAGACCGCGGAGGGCGAGCCGGTGAAGTGGTAGCCGGGGTCCATGGTGGTCCAGCCGCTCCACTGGCCGCTGTTGGTGCTGTAGGCGTGGGAGAGCACGCCGTCGGTGCCGATCGCGAAGACCTCGGTGGTCTTGTTGGTGGGGTTGTAGACGGCGGTGGGCTTGCCGGTGAAGTGGAACGACGGGTCGATCGTGTACCAGTCGCTCCACTGGCCGCCGTTGGTGCTGTAGGCGTGGGAGAGCACGCCGTCGGTGCCGATCGCGAAGGCCTCGGCGGTGCCGTTGTCGGGGTTGTAGACGGCGGCCGGCGCGACGTCCGTCACCTGCGGGGTGACCGGGTTCGTCACGGGCGGAGGCGTGACGGTCCCGCCGACGGGGCTGGCGTAGCCACGGATGCTGACGTTGTAGCCCCCGCTCCGCCACACGACCGTACCGACCCCGCCCGATGCGGTATTGGTGCTGACCTTGCCCGGGTAACCGCCCTGGTTGCCGCCGGTCCAGCTGATGGTGCCGTCGGAGTTGACCGCGGTGACGATCGCCACGTGGTCGTAGTCGGTGCCACTGAAGGAGCCCGGGTGGAAGAAGACGGCGTCGCCCACGTGGGGGGTGCCGGACAGCCCGCCGTCGTACTTCTCCGCGTAGGTCTGGAAGCTGTTGGCGAGGTCGTTCAGTATGCCGAGGTTCTTGACGCCGTTCTGCGCCCAGACCCAGCCGGCGAAGTCCGCACACCAGGCGTGTGTCCTGGAGCCGCCGGAGCAGCTGGAGTTCTGGTCGGTGCCGGGGGCGTAGTAGCCGGCTCCGCCGTTTCCGCAGGCGTTGCTGCCGAGCTGCCCGGAGGCCGTCGCGGCGATCGAGTCGCCGAGCGACGCCGCGTGGGCACCGGGGACGGCCAGCAGGCTGAGGCCGGAGGCGGCCAGGGTGACGGCGGCCGCGGAGGAAGCGAGGCGGGTACGGACGCGGGACATCAAAAACTCCAAATCGTGAGCGGAACAAGCCTGTTGGCGCACTGCGGGCATGCCTGGCCGGGATGCGTCCGGCCGGTGGCGGGCAGCGGGAAGTTCAGGTGCCGGCGGGCAAGTGGAACGGTCGGTCTCGGGATCCGGCGGGCAGCGGTCGCCCCGGGCCGGAGGGGTGGGGTGCGAGGTTCGGCGGGCACCGTCGCGGGCCGTACGGCGCGGCGGGTGAGAGCGCGGAGGTGTTCGAGCGGCGAAAGGCCTACGTGGCCGTGGCAGTGGTCACCGGGCGGTGCGGTCCGCCGCTTCCGGCAGCTCCGGGGGCAGGTAGCACCGGCGGAGCAGGGGCGAGGTCCGGTGGCTGCGGGAGATCAGGCCGTGGGCTCGGCCGACGGCGTCCGGCTGGTCGGACGGGTCCCGGCTGAGGAGGTAGAGGAGGAGGTCGATCCGGTCGTACGTGGGCTGTGCGCTGGCGTGCTGGAGTCCGTCGGCGGGTTCGGCGTGCGCCCACAGGGCGTCCACGGCCTCGGCCGCCTCGTTCGACTCCGTCGCCGCACCGGGGTGTCGGCGTTTCAGGCTGGCGTAGACGATGTCCATCCGCGTGCTCAGCCGCCCCAGCCGAGGCTCGCCTGGACGACCCCTCCCCAGCCGAGGCTGTCGGTGGAAGCGGCGGTGGCGGTGCCGCCCCAGCCGAGGCTGTCAGAGGTGGCGGCGGGCGTGGCGGGCGCCGTCCCGGCGATGGCGGTCGAGGAGGCGGCGGTGACGGTGCCGCCCCAGCCGAGGCTGTCAGAGGTGGCGGCGGGCGCGGCGGACGCGGCGGGCGCCGTCCCGGCGATGGCGGTCGAGGAGGCGGCGGGGGCGATCAGGAGAGCGGTGAGAGAGACGGCGGCGACCGCGGCGGCCTGGGCGATACGGGTGCGGATCACGACGGAGGTCCTTTTTCTACTGGTGGGACAGGTGTGCTGGGCCGGTCGGGCGTCCCGCGGTTGACGCTCCGTTCGGCTGCCGCTTCCGGCTGTTTCCCTGGCGGCGATCAATAGCTTCGCCGCTCGACGAGACCACCGGAAGGCATTCCGGATGTCGCCAATCAGCCTGACGGGATCCGGACATCGTGTCGCGGACATGTCATCACTCACCTCTCCTGTGGCGCGCGACACGCGACCCATCCATGCCCAAATGCCGCATATCGCCCCGAACATTCCGAATTGGATCTTGAATGGAACGTCGAAGAGCTGTTTGGATGCGACCGGCCGCTCGACCAGAAGGCGGCCCGTGATCCGGGGGATGAAATGCTCGAAGTGCTTGGCCTGACGGCCGGGGCAACCGCGGTGTACCAGGCGATGCTTGACCACCCCGCGTACGGCGTGGACGAGATCGCCGCCCACTGCGGCCTGAGCCCCGTAGACGTACACGACCACCTCGACGAGCTGAGCCGGCTCGCTCTCGTCCGGGTGTCCGCCGAGCGGCCCGGACAGATGCGCGCGGTGAGTCCCGACATCGGCCTGGCCAACATGCTCTCCGCCCAGGAGGCCGAACTCGCCTCCCGTCAGGCACAGTTGGCGGCATCGCGGGCCGCCGTCACACGCATGGTCGCGGACCGCGCCGAGCACCGCACGACCCACGGCGAGCGCCTCCTCGGCCTGGACGCCATCCACGCCCGCCTCGAACAAATGGGCCACAGCGCCACCACCGAGGTCCTCGCCAGCCAGCCCGGCGACCAGCGACCCGAGGACCTCGCCGCCAGCCGGCCCGCCGACGCCGAGGTGTTCGCCCGCGGCATCACGATGCGCACGCTCTACCAGGACTCCACCCGCAACCAGCCCCACGTGGCCACGTACGCGCACTGGCTGCTCAGCCACGGCGGCGAGGTCCGCACCGCCCCCTCGATCCCCCCGCGGATCGTCGTGGTCGACCGCGCCCAGGCACTCGTCCCGATCGACCCCGCGGACAACCGCAAAGGCGCTCTGTACGTGACCGAGCCCGGCCTCCTGGCCGCCCTGCTCGACCTCTTCGAACAAGCCTGGAACACAGCCGTCCCCCTCGGCGCCGCCCACCCCGAGGACCCCCGCACCGGACTCACCGCCACCGAACGCGAACTGCTGCGCCTGCTCGGCACCGGACTCACCGACGACGCCGCCGGCCAGCGCCTTGGCATCTCCTCCCGAACCGTCGGACGCCACATGTCCTCAATCATGGAACGCCTGGGCGCCAGCAGCCGCTTCGAGGCCGGGATCAAGGCCGCCCACCGCGGCTGGCTCTGAACCGCCCCGAGGTGACCGGCGATCGGCTCGCCCGGCAACGCGACACCCGGGCCGGGCGGCTTCCGACGTCAGACTCACCGCGCGCGCCGACCGAGAGCTGCTGGCCCAGCTGGGCGACGACCGCCACCTCCGCACCACGTCAGCGTGGACCCGTTGGCGTTACCCCACAGCTCGACAACTGACCATCGGGTTAAGCCTTCGTGCAGCACGAGAATCCGCGAACTTGTCGGCTTCGGACCAGGAGGACGTCGCAGACCGGGGCGAGGGACGCGACGACTTCGGGGAGGTGTTCGCCGGGCTCGGCGACCAGGAGGAGGCAGTGCATCGGGATGCCGTGGCCGATCGCGGCGGCCAGTCCGAGGTCGGGCATGCCGATGGCCGCGGACCAGGTCGCGGGCGTTGCGTCGGCTGGCCCGACCGCGAGGGCCAGGAGCAGCGGCAGGTCGGTGGTCTCGGTGACGGTGCCGCGGGCCAGGCCGCCGTGCGGAAGCAG
Organism: Kitasatospora sp. NPDC056138; assembly: GCF_042264695.1. Classification (NCBI taxonomy): domain Bacteria; kingdom Bacillati; phylum Actinomycetota; class Actinomycetes; order Kitasatosporales; family Streptomycetaceae; genus Kitasatospora; species Kitasatospora sp. NPDC056138. The sequence goes on from NZ_JBHJVK010000090.1 coordinate 6,238, forward strand.
TGGGGCGAGGAGCGGGTGGACGGGGAGGGTGGCGGCTTCGGTCTGGCGGGCCCGGGTCGCGGGTGAGGTTTGTTCGAGGAGTTCGGCGAGGGAGGGCCCGGCGGGAGCGGTGGTCACGCTGTGTCTGCGGTGGCCGGCGTGGTCGGGGCGTTCGCAGGCTGGGGGGGATGGGCTGGATCGTGGCGGAGCCGTAGAGGAACCAGCCCCACCGCTGCTCGCTCTGGTCGTCCTCGCCCCAGCGGACATGGGCCACCCAGGCGGTGCTTCCCGGCGGCCTGCGCCACACCGTGAGGATCCCCGACCGCCAGGTGCCGCCGGGCGGCACTGGTGACAACGGCCGCGTCGGGCCGCCTCAACGGGCACCTCCCCCGGGCTGGACGGCTACGAGCCGGCTGTGGTCCGCGGCGCCCGACGCGATCTGCTGGTGCAGGACCCGGTCGGCGGCGTCGGCTTGGCGCAGCAGGATCTCGCGCCTTTCGTACGTGGACACCGGCGGGTGGTGCGCGCCGGCCGCTGCACGGGACTCAAGGTCCACGCACGTCCGGTCAAGGGTGGCGATCTCGACGACCGGCTCGGGGCCTGTGCTCTTCTTCGGCCAAGTTGGCGGCGCAGTAAGAAAATTGGCCCGACATCATCTCCGTGCACCATGCATGGTCGACGCGGTTCGTGTTCGCACCTGATTTCGATCCGCAGTGCTCTGGGTGCCGCCTCCTGGCAGGACCCGGGCTTCTGACAAGTCCTTCCATGACGGCGGAAGCCGCCATGGAAGGAGGGGGAATCATGATCAAGGTCTTCGCTGCTCCCACTACGGACACTAACCGTCGCCTCGGCGTCCTGATCGGCGCAGGTCCTCATGTCCGCCGTCCCCGTCGCCGCACACGCGGCCCCAGTGCAGCCCACCGTGACTTCAGTGACGGTGGTTGCGGAGAGCTCCGAACTTACCGTCACCTTCGATACACCGGTCTCGCCAGCGCGGGCTGCGGAGACCAATGCGGTCTTGCAGCAGTCGCTGGAGAAGCCGGCCGCCGTGGCTGAGGGGCAGGACCCCGGTCCGACGTACCCCGTCGTCAGGTGCTCCGATGGGAAGCGGACGTTCACCGATCGCAACGGCACCTTCAACGTCCGATACAACTGCGGCTACAACAACGTGAACTGGGGCTACAACGTCTCGCCCGCCGTGGTTGCCATCGCGGTGAGCAACATGCAGGAGACGGGTGTCCCCTGGTACAAGGGCAGCCAGTTCCTCGGGAAGAACTCCCCGCACAACGTGCCTGTCGACTACTTCCTGCACGGCACTCAGGGCGGTGTCAACAGTGCGGATCTTCTCCACTGGTATGACACGATGACGTTCCGTGTGAACGCTGGCGGCAATCCGGGGACCGCCAACCTCAACGTTGGCGGTTCCTTTGTCGTCTACCGATGAGCTAACTTTCCGGGCACGCACCGTCGCTGCGGCGGTGGCCCGGTCCCTGACCGAGCTCACCGAGCACGTGGTGACCGTGACGGGCGTGAGCCCCTACGACGTCGCCGGACAGGCCGCAGCGGCCGCAGGCCATCTCGGTGTGCCCCTGTACCCCGATCCCGGGGCAGTGGTGGTCGAGGTGAGCCTTGACCTCGACCACCACCCGGCATGCACCGTGGTCGATGCCGCGCAGCCGGGCCCCGTGGTCGCATGGCGTCTGGCCAACGCGCTAGTCGACGTGGGACAGGAGATCCTCGGCAGCGAGCCGTTCCCGCCCTGCCCAGGGCACCAGCACCCGATGGCACTCGGACAGCTCGATGCGTTCGCCTACTGGTGCTGCCCCCAGGACCGTGAACGGGTCCTGTACCCGATCACCACGCCCTGACAGCACTCGGTCGCCTCAAGCAGGTTGGTGGGGCCCGGACATCCGGCGGTTTCTGGCGGTCGTTGCAACACGTGGTCGGTTGATCAGGCCGCGAGCAGTTTATGCAGGCGCTCGGCTGGGGTTTCCCAGCCGAGCGTTTTGCGTGGGCGGCGGCCTGAGCCGCGCGAACGCCCGGAAGATCCTCAGTGCGGCACCGACCCCGGCGCTGGTGCACGGACAGGGGCCGCCTGCCGAAACTGAAGCATGTGCCACAGGCCGTGGGCAGCAGGAACGCCTCGCTCGACCACGCCGGACGGGCGGCCGATCTGCGGCGCGTCCTCCAGGACGACGGCCTACCGCTCCGCACCCGGATCGCGGCGGCCCTCGTCCTGCTCTATGCCCAGCCCGTCACCCGGCTCGCCCGGCTCACCACGGACCACATCTCCGACGACGGCTCCACCCTCACCATCGCCTTCGGCGACCCGCCGTCCCTGCTGCCTGAGCCCGTCGCCGACCTCGTCCGGGCTCATCTCCGGGACGACGGACGACTCGTCATGCCAGTCTTTGGAGCGCCGGCTGGCTGTTCCCCGGCCGCCAGGCGGGGCAGCCGATGAGCCCCGGCGCTCTCCGCGAACACCTACAGGCAGCAGGTATCTCCCCCGGATCCACCCGGGTGACAGCCCTTCGGCACTACCTCCAGCACGCGCCACCGCCGGTCGTCGCCAGGGCCCTCGGCTACACCGAGGTCACCACCGCCTACGCCGCTACCGAGGTCGGAGCTCCGTGGAGCCGGTATGCCCCCGGCGACCACACGCCGTGACACCAGTCCTAACCTCGCAGATCACCGGACGTCGGCGGCGACAGCGCAAGGTGGCGGAGGGGTAGTCGGCAGGCCAGGATCGGCACCTCATCGCCGTCACGCAGCCTCGATGATGAGGGCGATGCCGTCGAGGAGCGGCCTGAGGCCGAACTCGAACAGCGTGTCCAGATCGAGGTCGTAACCGTCCTTGCAGCTGCTCGCGATCCTGGTGAATACGGGGTACCGGGTCGCCGTGGTGATCGCCGCGAAGGCGGGGACCTGAGTTGTGGACACGCGGCCCACACCACCTTCCCGTCCGGCATGATCGAGCAGGCAGCCCGCCACGCGCTCGCCCCAGAGTCCAACACTCCGGACCGCGAACCGCCGACGTCCGCACCACGGATGGCAGGCCACTGGCAGATTCGCCCCGCGAGACCCGGGGCCCAGCACCACTCGGGAGCAGCCACAAAGACCCCAGAATTCGAGCAGAAATCGAACGGGAGCGCTTCAATTGAAGCGCTCCCGTTCGAATCAAATTCGAATGCCCCCGGTCGGCCTGCTCCCGACAGGGTGGCAACGGAATGACGAACGACCAGTGGCACTCTCGTGCAGACCGTCAGGGACGGCACTCGCTCCACCGACCCCACCCTGAAAACCTCAGTAGACCTTCTGGCCGTCTTCAACGGCTGGGGATCCTCCCCGGCGTGACAACGGCTTCTGCGGACCCGTTCAGAGTGCGGTGCGCACATTGATTCCATGACGACGCAGCAGGGCGGCCGTCACACCGTCGCCAAGGCGCAGAACTCCGTCGAATGATCCGTCGTAGATCTCTCCGCAGCCGCAGGAAGGGCTGCGGGCCGTCAACACGGCGCCGGTGCAGCCATTGCGGCGAGCGGCCGCCAGAGCCCTGTGGGCGCCGTCGACGAACTCATCGGTGACATCGGTGCCCTGGTCGTCGACGACTCGGGCGTGGCCGTCCAGGACATCGCCTCCGTCGCCGCCGACGATTTCGGCCGGACGCCGGGGGGTGGCCATGCCTGCTGCCGTCTCGGGGCAGAAAGGGACCACGCGGTTGCCCATGGAAGTCTCCGTGGCGAACGCGGATTCCTTGGCGCTGCCGTCGTACCGACACGGCCTTCCGCTGAGGCACGCGCTGAGCAGGATCGTTTCCTCAGCCGGCCTGGCCGCTGGGTGCGGGAGCGGCTTGGCGTAGCAGCGGCTGAGCTGCTTGTCCTGGTACGGCGGGTAGTTGGGGATGGGAATGTAGCCGGCGCGAGTGTAGAGGGCGATGGCCTCAGGCTGGTGAGCGGCGGTCTCCAGGCGGATCTCCGGATGTCCGAGAGCGGCAGCAGTGCGTTCGGCCTCGGCCAGCAACCGGGCGGCAATGCCGCGTCCGCGGGCATCGGGCGCGACGTACATGCGCTTGAGCTCAGCCGCACCGTCGGGGAACGGCTGGACGGCGCAGCAGCCGACGGGTCGGCCGTCGGTCTGTGCCAGCAGGAAGCGGATGTCGGGGTGGAGGTGGGCACCGCCGGTGCAGGGCTCGTCGGGGTAGCGGACGGCGAGGTCGGCGTCGAGGTCGCGGACCAGCTGCAGGACTCTCGGGTCGTCGGGTGCGGCTTCGCCGATGGTCAGGTCGTGGGGGGTCACAGGCTGCGGTGCCTTTCGAGGATGAGGTCGAGCTGGGTTCGTAGGACGCGTCGTTGGAGGTCCGGCGGGTAGGCGTCGGGGTCGGTCACGGCGTTGAGGGCCAGGCCGTCCAGGCAGGCGACCAACGCGAGAACCCGTGATTGCAGGTTCGACGGTTTCAGGGGCGTGGGGAGGGCTGCGCTGACCAGTTCGGTGAGGCGGCGTGTCCAGGAGGCGTGGCTGACGGTGTGTTCGTGGAGGAGTTCGCGGTCGGTACGGGCGGCGAGTTGGAAGTGCGACCAGACTGTGGCCTCCAGTCGCCGTTCCTCGTCCAGGGGCAGTGCCTGCTCGGCGACGGCGTATAGCGTCTCGCGCGCGGTGTCCCGCGTGGGCATCGCGTCGATGCGCTCGGCCATGCGGCGGTGCATGTCCGAGCGGACGTGTGCGAGCAGGGCCTTCTTGTCGCGGAAGTAGTGGGTGACCAGGCCCGTCGTGCAGTTGGCCGCGGCGGCGACGGCCCGCAGCGTCAAGCCCTCCAGGCCGCTGTCCGAAACCACCAGCCAGACGGCCGCCGAAATCTCCGAGCGGCGTTGCGCGTGGTCGACATGCTTGGGCACAGGTACACCCCGACGTTGCAGAACGAATGTTACGCAACGAATGTTACGCCATGCGGCGGTGGCGACCTTGAGGACGCCGAGGACGCCGAGGGCGGCGAGGACGTCGGCGCGCAAGCTCGTGGTCGAGCCGTTGGGATTGTCGGCGCCGCGCCGGTACGTGGTGCGGCCCGGCTGGAACGGCTGCCCGTCGTCCTGGTCGTGGTCGTCGTCTCCATCGGGCTGGGCTGGGCTTGGACGGGTGCTCACGGACGTCTCCCGGTGGCCGCGGTCCGGCTGCTGCCTCTGAGGGATGTCCGGCCGGGACGACAGCGGCCAAGCCCTTTCCTGGCCCGCGCGCCGTGCCCTCTCCACCCACCCCGATCCGGCCCCGCCCCCCGACCAGCGAGCAGCCGGCACCAGCCGGACCCGAGAAAGAAGAAGCCCACCGCAGGTGCGAACAACCCGAACCGACCACCGACAGCGCCACAACCACAAACCAAAACCAAAAGCAGAAAGACGGGAGAAGAGGGTTGTCGCCACGGGCACGCCCCCTTGATCGGGGCCCCTGGCCTGCCGAAACAGGCCGGACGGACGTCGGGGCCGTGGAGGTGCCGGGGGCGGCGTTGAGTGGGCAGGAGTCGGGCCGGTAGCGGCCGCGGTGGGCCGGCAGCATGAAATGGCCGGAGGGCCGCCGCGCCACATGGCGTCCTCCGGCTGTCGCCGCGGCTCAGTGAGTTTGGCGATCGTCGTGGTCCTGGAGGGGAACGCGGTTCAGTCCTGGCGGGGTCGGATGTTCCAGGAGAGGGCTGCGGTCAGTGCTGCGAGGACCGGGATGGCGCACAGCACTTTCAGGCTGCTGGTGTCTGCGGCGAGCCAGGCGGCAGCGGAGGCGCCGACCGCGGAGCCGCCCTGCATGAGACTGCTCAGCCAGCCCTGGGTCTCGGTGGCGCAGCCCTCGGGCGCGAGGTTCCCGCCTGCGGTGAGCAGTGCGCCGAACGTCGATCCGTAGGCGAGGCCTGCGACCGGACAGGCCAACGCCATCGCCAGCGGGGACAGTTGGGAGGCTGCGGCCAGTACGGCCGCACCCGTCGCGAACACGCCCAGCAGGACCGCGATCTTGGGAGCGTGAGCCAGGAGGCCGGGCAGTGCCCCCAGGGCGAGGCTACCGATGATGCTGCCGGCCGAGAGCGCTCCGAGGTCGAGACCGTTGTACATGCCTGTGCCCTGCTGCGCGTTGAGGATGGGAACGACCACGTCGATCGCGGTGATCATCGAGCTGAACGCCGCGTTGACGATCAGCAGGCGACATAGCGCCGAGGAGCGCAGTGGGCCCGCCCAGTGCCGGCCGCCGGGTCGGCGAACAGGCGGGGAGATCGGCGGAAGGCTGAGGACCAGCACGACCGCGGTGATCATCAGTAGCCCGAACAGGACGAACGGGATGATGTCCGAGACGTTCAGGCACAGCCAGGCGGCCACCGCCGGACCGGTGATGAACGAGACGTCGCTCACCGCCGAGTCGAGTGCCATCGCGGTGACCAGCCGGTGTTCGCCGGCCACCGACCGCCACAGCGTCCGCATCGTGATTCCCACCGGTGGCATGGTGATTCCGCTGAGCGTCGCCAAGACCAGAAGCAGCGGAACCGGCACACGGGATCGGGCCACCGCGACCAGTGCTGCGAGTACCACGAGATATGCCGCGAGACAGCTGACCGTGATCACCCGAGAGGAGTGGCGGTCCATCAGGCGGCCGCGGATCGGGGCGGACAGGCCCTGGCCGATCGCCATGCAGCTGACCGCCAGGCCCGCCGTCGCGTAGGAGTGGCGCGGTCCGATGAAGAGCAGCAGGCTCAGTCCGATCATGCTGAGCGGGAGCTTCGACGCCAGGCTGGCGACCACCATGCGGCTGACACCGGGGATGGCCAGCAGTTCACGGTAGTTGGACAGCAGGCGCCGGGGCGGGACCGGCCGGGGCGCGCGCTCGTCCGCAGTGTCTGTCTGCACGGTCATGGCGGGTTCTTCCGATAGATGACGGGTTCCGGACATCGGAATGCGACAGACGGACTCGATGGCGCGGGCGTACGGCAGGTGACGTCCTGCCAGTGACACTGTTCGGGCATGACGGGACACGGCGACAGCTCCGCAGGTGCCGGGGACCGGCTGTCGCGGCTGGTGAGGGAGGCTGTGGATGGCGTGGGGAGTGGTCGAGATCACCGCTGTCCTCGCCGGATGTCGGCGCGACCGGCTGCGTCGCTCAGTTTCACCATCAACGCGACCATATCCAGTTGGCCAGCATCGACGATCCCCCCTTCGCCAGGAACGGCAATGCCCTGCCGGTCTCGGGAACGAGCCCGATGACGCCGCCGACGACGACGAACACCTGCAGGACCAGCGCCGCTCCCAGACCGGCCGCCAGCAGCTTGCCGAAGGGGTCGGTGAGCCTGATCGCCGTCCGCATGCCGCGCCGGGCCGGCAGGGTGTAGAGCAGCAGCACCGCCATCACCCCGGCGCTGCCCAGCTCCTCGCCGACGGTCGTGAGGATCCAGTCGCTACGTCCGGCGGAGTCGGCTACTGGTGTTGGCGGGCTGGCGGCTCCCGGAGGACCGGGGGCTTCCCCTGCCCTGCTACCCGCCATTCCCGTGCCCATCGTCCGTATTCGCCGCAACGTGATCACTGTCCGAGCCGTTGCAGGGCCTGGAGCGACCAGTCGAGCACAGGGGCCAGACTCACCGGAACGGGCCGGCCATTGATCACCGCGAGCAGTTGCAGGTACCGGTCCTTGCGGGGGTCGTCCATCCTCTCCAGCCGGGCCAGCAGCCGTTGGCGGACCTCTCCGTCGTTGGATCGGCCGAGGATGCGCGCGTAGTGAGCCGTGACCGCCCCGACCATCGGGTCGGCCAGCGGCGACGCCGGGTCGATGCCGGCCTCCAGGGCCGGGACGACCTGCCTACGGAGGCAGTTGGCAAGGACAAGGGGCAGGCCCGTGGTGTCGTCCAAGGCGCGGTCGGTTGCCATCTCCTGGGCCATTTCCTGAGTGCTGAAACGGAAGCCGGGGTCCTGGAACAGTTCGGCCAGCTCTACCCACGCCGCGACCTGTTCGGCATCGGGATCGTCGGGCAGCTCGGGGGTCATCGACCGCGTGACCGCCTCGAATGCGGGGTGGTCATGCAGGCCGTCGAAAACGGTGTCGAGAAAATCGTCGATCATGCGTCGGCGTTCCCTGTGGGAGAGCTTGGCCAGCCTGTGCATGAGCTCCGTTTCCTCGGGGGTGGACCCGCGTTCGGCCACCGCCGTGAGCACCGCGCGCCGTTGCCGAAGGATGCGGATCTGCACATCCAGTGCTTCGGCGTGCGCCGCGGCGACCTCGGGAAGCGAGACCTCCCGGTCTACGACCTTGCGGATCGTGGCAAGGTCCAGTCCCAGGTCACGCAGAGTCCGCACGAGGTCCAGGCGTGCCACGGCGTCGATGTCGTACAGGCGGTAGCCGGCCGGGCTTCGATCAGTCGGCGGCACGATCCCGCAATCGGAGTAGAACCGAATGGTCTTGACCGTCAGCCCGGTCCGCCGGGCCAGATCACCGATCGAGAAGAGCGTGTCGCCGTCCATGCCCCCACCTTCGCGTCTCCCCCTACCGGAGACTCAAACCCGTTCGCCTACCAGCAGCAAACCACCCTGATCCACAACCCTTGGCAGGACTTCACGCGACAAGACCGGCACGCGCGGGCCGGCCGTGTCCCAGGGTGGTCACCGGCCCGCGCCGATCCGGTCCGGCCCGTTGCCGCGGCAACGGGCCGCCGGGGAGGCTGGGTACAACCTACGGCGGAAGGCGCCGAGGTGCCCGCACAGTCCCGTACCACCATCCAGGTCGGCCCACTGCTGGACGGACTGCGCCTCGGCGTCTCCTCGGCGGCGGACTTGGCGAACCGGTTCGGCGAGCCCGGGCAGGTCGCGGGTGGCCTGGACGAAGGTGCCGCCGACGTCGGTGCGCGGGGGTACGGGTGGCGGCTCCTGGGCGGGTCAGCCGGTGACGGTCTCGGCGTGCCGGTGGAGAGCGTCCAGGAGCGCGGTCTGGTGCTGGGTCAGCTTGCCGTCGGAGCGGGCCTTGTCCTGCTTGCGCAGCCACGTGCCGGGGCGGAAGGTCGGGTCCGCCTCACCGCCGGTGCGGTTCGCCGGGCCGTCGAGGGTTCCGTCGGCGGCGAGGTAGGCGAGCAGGCGGCGGTAGGAGCGGTTCCAGTCCGGCTCCAGGCGCCACGGCTCGTCCAGCGCGTCGAGCTTCGCCGCCTGGTCCTTGGTCAGGTTGTCGGCCTTGCGCTGGCGGCGCATCCACGCGCCCACCGCGTAGTCGTCCAGCTTGGCGGCGGCCGGAATCGCGAGGTGGCCGTGCTGGTGGTGGAACGCGGCGGCGTAGGCGTAGCCGCGTTCCCAGGCGTTGGCGTTCTTCGACCAGATTCATGCCGAGCGCATCCAGCTCGCTGACCCGGGCGGCATCGAGCAGGCCCTGGCCGCCCAGGTGGCGCTGGCGGGTGAGCCAGGAGATCAGCTCGGCGTGCTTGGTCTTGTCGGTGGGGTCGAGGTGGCCGTGCCGGAGGTGGAAGACCGCCGCGACGGCGTGCATGCGAAGTTCAACTCAGACGAGCACGTCACTCGCCTTCCCTGAGCTGCCGAGCTGCACGGTTGCCGCATGCCCCTGGGGCCCGGTCCGCCGACGTCTCCGGGGTCGCCCAGGGTCGCGTTCCGGGTTCGGCTCGGGTTCGGCTCCGCCGCTGTGACGACGTGGGGTGGGGTGGTCGGTTTCTAATGTCGTCGGCATGACTCGCATCCGTCGCACCGCCGTAGCCGTCGCCCTCGCGTTAGTCCTGCCGCTGCCGATCGTCGGAGCGGGTACGGCGTTCGCCGCCGCCGGACAGACCCCCGCCGCCACCGCATCGGCCCCGGCCGGGCAGGGTACTCAGCTGGAACTCCCCCGCCCGACCGGACCGCACGCGGTCGGCGTCAACACGCTGCACCTGGTCGACCGGGACCGGACGGACCCGTGGGTGCCGAGCGCGGGACCGCGACAGCTCATGGTGTCGATGTACTACCCCGCCCGGTCCGGCACCGGCCGGCCCGCCCCCTACATGACCAGCGAGGAGGCCCGGCTCTTCCTGAACATGGAGGGGATCGGCAGCACGTTCCCGGCGCAGACGCTCGCCGACACCCGTACCTACGCGTCCACCGACGCCCGCCCGGAGCACGGCAGGCACCCGCTGGTGGTGCTCTCCCCCGGCTTCGAACTGCCGCGCCAGACGCTCACCGGCCTCGCCGTGGACCTGGCCAGCCGCGGCTACGTCGTCGCGCTCGTCAACCACACGTACGAGGACTCCGGGACGACCTTCCCCGACGGGCAGACGCTCGGCTGCACCACCTGCGGCCCGAACGGTCCGGCATCCGCGAAGATCGAGCAGAGCCGGGCCGAGGATGCCTCGTTCGTGCTGGACCAGCTGACCGGCCGCCATCCGGCCTGGCAGTACGCGCAGTTGATCGACCGCAAGCGGATCGGCATGGCCGGACACTCGCTCGGCGGCGCCGCTGTCGTCCCGACCATGGCGGCCGACCAGCGGGTGCGGGCCGGCGCCGATCTGGACGGCAGGCTCTTCGTGCCGGTGCCGGCCGGCGGTCTCGGCGGCCGGCCGGTGCTGTTGCTCGGCAACCCGGTGAACCACGCCGTGGGCGGCGACGAGTCGAGCTGGGCCGAGTACTGGCCGAACCTCGACGGGTGGAAGCGCTGGCTCACCATCACCGGGTCCAACCACGTCAACTTCACCGACGTGCCGGTTCTCGCCGACGAGGCAGGCATCCCCGGCGTGGACGGCTCGATCCCCGCGGTGCGCGCCGAGCAGCTCACCCGCGACTACGTCGCGGCCTTCTTCGACAAGCAGCTGAAGGGCGTTCCGCAGCCACTGCTCGACGGCCCGTCGCCGGCCGACCCGGAGGTCGTCTTCCAACAGCGGCCCTGACACCGCGGCGCCGACTCCCCGCCGGGGCGACCGGGCCGGGTCACCCCGGAACAGGTCCGTGTCGGCGCAGGTCAGCGTCGGCGCGGACCGCTACGCCGCACCTTCGAATCCCGGCGCGCTGGGACAACGCCAGGATTCCAAGGGCATCACAGCGGTCAAAGTTCAATGGCAAGGGACAGTCAGGGCGCGCGGAGCAGCGACGGCGGACCGTGTCCCGTCTCGGGCGGTCTGGTCCCGATCTCAGTTGATCTGGTCCGATTCACTCGGCGTCTCAGATGATCTGGTCCGTCATACACGGACACTGTCCGGTCTCATTGGACCTGGGGGTATCTCATGTGTCTTAGGTGGAAGTCGGCCGATTCGCCGCGCGTGTGGCTGGCTGTACCCGATCTCCACCTTTTGGGGTGGATTGAGTCTCATCTGGTCGGGCAAGTCTCATCGGACCCGTGATGGTCGTTCCACGGACAGGGCGTATGCAGCTCCGATGAGGCCCTGTTGGAGGTGGCGGGCTTCGATGTGGCCTGGGTAGAGGGCGGGGTCGTAGCCGATCTCACGTTGATCGACCGCCAGGGCTTCAGACGGGAAGGCAGCCCCGAGCGGCTGAGGAAGTCCGGCCCGTGCCCGGGAGTGCAGCACAGGCGAGCGCGGCGACGTGCTGAAACGGTCGGCGAGTACGTCGAGCATGGTCAGGCCCCCGTACGTGTCACGCCGCCGTCGACGTGCAGGATCTGGCCAGTGATGAAGTCGGCGTCGTCCGAGACCAGGAAGCTGAGGGCGTTGCCGAGATCCGCCGGGACCGACCGGCGCTTGATGGTCTGCATGGCCGTCATGCGGGCGAACACCTCGTCGGCGGTCGGGCCGTTCGTCCTCACGCGGCCCAGGAAGCCCTGAGTCGCTACCAGGCCGGGCGCGATCGCGTTGACCGTGATGCCGCTGTCGCCCAACTCGTTGGCAAGCGCCCGGGTCAGCGCATGCACGGTGCCCTTGCTCGTCATGTACGCGAGGTCGCGGTTCTGCGTCATGGTGATGCCCGAGCCGGTGTTGACGATGCGCCCCCACCCGGCGGCCCGCATCCCCGGCGCGAACGCCTGGGCGAAGAGCAGGATCGCTTCGACGTTGACCGCCTGCACCTTGCGCCACAGCTCGATCGTCACGTGGTCGAGGTCGGTGAAGGGAAAGATGCCGGCGTTGTTGACGAGGATGTCGCAGCGCCCGTAACGCTCGAGGACCGTGCCGACTACGGCGTCGACCTGCGACGGCTCGCTGATGTCGCACACCAGCCCCAGCTTGTCGCCACCGCCCGTCAACTCCGCCACGGCGTCCGCCGGGTCGTCGATGTCGACAGCGACCACGTTCGCGCCGTCCGCGGCAAGCCGCTGGCTGTACGCGTACCCGATGCCCCGAGCCGCCCCGGTCACCACCGCCGTCTTTCCGTCAAGCTCCACGAGTGAACTCCAGTCCGATCTGGGCGGCGATCGCGAAGTAGTCCTCCAGGTGCCAGGTCCGCACGATGCGGCCGTCGACCACCCGGTGGAAGTCGGCCGCCCGGAACTCGACCTCCCGGCCGGTGCCCTCGACGCCGAGCAGCTCGCCGGTCTGCCTCGCGCGGTTGACCGCCCGCACCGCGACCATGTCCCCGTTCGCGACAATGTCCTCCATCTCGATGGTCAGGTCGCTGAAAACACCGCGAAGGTGAGCGATGCTCGCCTTCCATCCCTTCGGTCCCCCTCCCGTGCGCAAGGGCGGGACTGCCTCCCAATCGGCGGCGAGGGCCTCGTCGACCAGCGCGGTCTCACCGGTGGAGAGGGCCTCGTAGAAGCGCCGGACCGCGATCTCATTGTTCGTTGGCATGGATCTCACGCTAGGGACGCACACACTGGGTAATCAAAGACCTGTTCCGCAATACGTCATACGATTGAGGCATGACGGATCTCGACCTTCGGCTGGTGCGTTACTTCACCACCGTCGCGTCACACCTGCATTACGGCCGCGCCGCGGCCGAGCTGCGCATCGCGCAGCCGTCGCTGAGCCGGCAGATCAGCCAGCTCGAGAGCCGGGTGGGTGCGCGGCTTCTCGACCGCACGCGGCAAGGCACGCGGCTCACCGAAGCGGGAGAGGCGTTCCTCCCCCACGCACGCGCGTTGTTGCGTTCGTCGGAGCAGGCCATGAGTGTCGCCCGGGCCGCCGCGCAGCCCACCCGGATGACCGTCGGCTACACCGCGGGCCTGATCGTCACCCCGGCGGTCCAGAACTTGCGACACAAGCGTCCCGACGCCGACGTACGCACACTGCACCTGGAGTGGAACGAGCCGCGCGAGGCCCTGCTCGACCGGCGGGTCGACGCGGCGATCACCCGGCTCCCGCTGCAAACTGACGGCCTGCATGTGACGATCCTCTACGACGAGCCGAAGATGCTGCTCGTGCCGGTCGGGCACCGGCTGGCAGGTAGGGAGTCGGTTACGCTCGACGACATCGAGGACGAGCCGATCCCCCGCTTCCCGGATCCGGAGTGGGACGCGTACTGGCGCGTCGACCCGCGGCCGGGAGGCCGCCCCGCACCCGACGGCCCCCCGGTCGAGACCATCGAGGACAAGCTCGAATGCATAGCCGCCGGGCAGGCCGTGGCCATCATCCCGGCCGCCTTGCACACTGGCGGCACCCGACCCGACCTCACCGCCGTCCCGCTGCACGGCGTCGAACCGAGCCACGTCGTCCTGGCAACCCGGGCTGCGGACCGCAGCCCACTGGTGGCCGCGTTCTGCACATCGACCCGTGACTGCCTAAGCAGTTGATCATGTCAGAGGTGCCTACGGTGGCGGCTCGACCTTGCCGGACGCCCCAGGGTGACACCCTGGGTCAAGGACCAGGATGTCGACTTACCCGCTCCTCTCTCCGGCTGGGAGTGAGCTCCTCGGAAGCGAGGAGTACCAGACCGGATCGGTTGAGACAGTACCCGCCATCCGCTCTTCCGGGTCCAACTCAACTGAGAATCCCGGTAACTCGGCGTCTCAACTGATCTGGTCGTCGCAGGTCACAGTACTGTCGACAGAGCCGATGAACGTGGCCACTTCTTGATGCGTGTCGAGGACCCTTCCCCGGCACTCTGCTGCTTGGTCGGTGAGGCCACGTGATGAAAGGACCCGACGGCATCGCCGTCGGGTCCCAGGCCGCCGCCGAGGCGGACGACTGGCTGGACCGTCCTTGCCCGATTCGACGAGTCGACTAGGGTCAGGTGGTGGCGAGCAGCATGTCCTCTCCGGTCGACGGGCGAAGGCCGTCGGTGCGATCGGCGAAGTAGCGCCCGGCGTGCGAAGCCCCCGACACGTGTCGGGCGTCCGCGAAACCGGATTCGCGGGCGAGGGCCAGCATCTCCTCCGGGGTGTAGAAGCTGATGAACGGCGTTCCGGACGCTCGCGCACCTTCCCTGCTCGCCCGCAGGCCGGGGCGGTCGGCCTCGTCGAGCAGGTCGGGCGGCAGGAGGAAGGTCATCGCGAGTGTGGAGCCGGGGGCGAGCCCGGCGATCTGGCGCAGGGTGGCCGCGGTGGCGTCCTCGGTGAGGTACATGGTGACGCCGGTGGACGCGATGAACGTCGGCCGACCGGGGTCGAAGCCGACGGCAACCAGCTTCTTCAGCCAGTCCTCGCTCGCCTCGAAGTCGACCGGCACCAGCTGCAGCCAGTCGGGGATGCCGTAGCCCAGTTCGACCAACCGACGGCGCTTCCACGCCTGCGGGCCGGGCTGGTCGACCTCGAAGACCCGCAGGCGGGAGGCGGTCTCCGGCCTGCGTTGGGCGAAGGTGTCCAGCCCGGCTCCCAGGATGACGTACTGGGTGACGCCGCGGTCGGCCTGCTCGATGACCAGGTCCTCGATGAACCGGGCGCGGGCTGCCATGGCCGCCCGGAACCCGCTGGTGAGGTGCGGGTCCATGTCGGGCCGGTGGCGCCAGTCGCCGTCGGGGGCCGCCAGCTCCAGGCCGATCTCGTCCTCGAACACGTGGGGCGGCCGGTCGACCTGGACGTGCATCGCCCGCCAGAGGGCGGTCCGCACCGCGGTGCCGTCCGGCGCCGCGGTCGCTTCGTCTGCCATGGTGTTCCCCTTCTCCGTCGCAGTCAGTTCTTGACCGGAGCCTGGAGGCTCCACAGCCGCCCGTCGGGGTCGCGGACCGTCATCAACCTGGTCCCGAAGTGGGTGTCCTCGAACGGCGTGACCACCTCGACGGACGGATCGGCACGGAACGCGTCCGCGTCCGGCACCTTCAGCACGACCTGCACCTGAGGCTCCCGGTCCTCGGGGACCTCCGCGATGAAGACGTAGGGACCGTCGCCGTTGCGGAGTTGGCCGGAGCTGTGGCCCGTCTCGAACTCCAGGTCGTAGCCCAGCGCCTGGAAGAAACGTGCCGCCTTGCCCCAGTTGTGGGTCTCCAGGAACAGGGCCTCGATTCCCTCGGTCGCCATGTCAGGCCTCCTTCTCGGTCGATTGGCTCTCTTGCCCATGGGCGTCGTCGAGGTAGGCACGCAGCGCCTCGGCGACCAGTGCCGACAGCGACATGCCCGACTCGATGGCGCGGTACTTCACCTGCTTGATCAGCCCGATCGGCAGGTACACGTTGAACTGCTTGACTTCCTCATCGCCCACGAGACCAGGCTAACTCGTTGCTAGCATGCTAGCAAGATAGCCCGGCCAAGACCGGGCGCGATCCCGAGGTGCGGCGGCTGGTGCTCCGCGTCAACCCGGTGCTTACCACCGCGCCAGACCCCGAGGAGCAGGTGCCGCAGCGGGGAAACCTCCGGCAGGTCGCCGGGCAACTGGCCGACGCCGTCCGGGAGTCGGCTGCGGATGCGCGCGGCGGGCGGCGGCAACGGGCAAGGCACGGCGTGCGGCAGGCCGGTGGCCCGGGTGATCGCCGGCGGCGCACGGTGGAGGCGGTGAGCACGCCCGCACCCGCCTGGCCGCAGCTGGAGCAGCTGCATGTCCGCCACCACGGAGCCTTCGCCTGCGTGGAGGCCGAACTGGCCGACTGCGAACGGGGCGAGCTGATGCGCCTGCGCCACACCGGCGCCGTCGGCGGATGGGGATTCGCCCCCTACTACGCCAGCAGCGATCGCTACGAGGACTCCCTGGTGCCCACCGGCCGCCCCATGGGAGCCGCCGCAGACGCACTCGACCGTGCCTGCCGGCTCCACCTCGCCGTCCCCGACATCTGACCAGACGCCAGCCACAGCGCCACCTCCGCCGTCAACCCCCGAAGGACTTCCGGTGCCGACCACTCGGCGAGACACCGAGGTGGCCTGGCAGCTGGGGACGTTCGTTCGTCTGTACGCACCTGGGGAGCTGAGGCCGTACGCCGACAGGCGGCGGACCCGGGACGGCGTTCGGGTGGGTCCAGGGCGGTTGCTGGCGGCCCTGGCGACGCCGGGCCGGGCCGGGTGGCGGCCCGGTCGAGGATGGCGCCGGCCGGGTGGAGGCGAGGGTCGGCCGCGTCAGCCACCGGCAGCCGCACCGCCGACACCTATCCGAGGTTGTCCTGCTCGGTCGCAGCGACGGCCACCACCAGGCCGTCGGGCAGGTGGGCGGTGAAGACCAAGTGCCGACGCCGGAACGGCTCCTCCTCGCCCTCGCGGGCGGCCTGGCGCCGGTCGTAGCGCGCCCGGTCCCGCGGGTCATTGGGCCTTGGCGGCCGGTCATGTATGACCGGTTGTCTTGGACTCACGCCGTCAGGTGGGGCCGCCGGACGCCGTTACAGGCAGCCGGTCAGACATGACCGGTGCGCTGTCCTGTCGGTCGAGCTCCGGCAACACCACAATCGGTGCCGTCAAGCCGGCCCTGCGCCCCGTCGAGGACCGGCCCGACAGAACGAGGAGCCACTCCCCCTGGGGTGACCGTCGTACCGGGCCGCTGGCTCGTCTTACGGCTCGTCGGAGCCGGCCACTGCAGCCCAGGCGATGACCTGTCCCCAGGAAGCACACACGCCACCATAGGAAGTGATCATGAATAGGACCATGAAGAAGGCCGCGAAACTCCTCACCGCGCCAACTGTTGCCCTGGCCCTCTTTGCGCCCGTCCTCGCCGCCACCCCGGCAAGCGCCGCGACGACCGACGCCTATACCTTCACCAGCCCGTACGGCACCCTCAACGCGACGGGCAACAACGACGGAAACCAGATCTCCGTCACCCCCGACGGCACCAACTACACGAACTGGCGACTGATCAAGCTCAGCGACCCCGGCATGTTCAACATCGCCAGTACCTCCTCCGGGAAGTGCATCTACGCCTCACAGCCCGCCATACAGCAGTCCTGCGGCAAGAGCGGCGAGGAGTGGCACTTCCGCCCCGTTGACGGTAAGCCCAACACCTTCGGTATCGTCCGCCGCGACGACAGCAGCGGCAGCGAGTGGTGCATGGAC
The DNA here is from genome assembly GCF_042264695.1 of Kitasatospora sp. NPDC056138. NCBI lineage: Bacteria > Bacillati > Actinomycetota > Actinomycetes > Kitasatosporales > Streptomycetaceae > Kitasatospora > Kitasatospora sp. NPDC056138. Next base: position 23,485 of record NZ_JBHJVK010000090.1, read on the forward strand.
AACCGGGGCGGCCTCCACCTGTGGGGCATCCTCGCCCAGCCCAACATCTGCAACGGCGGCGCAAGTCAGGAATGGACGATACCCGCCGCGAAGGCGGCCGAGGCCAGGAGTCTCGCGCTCGACTACTACAGCGACCTGTGTTCCAAGAAGACCTCCACCTGTTCGTGGACCGAGAAGTCCGAAGGGCAGCCCGAAGTCCTGCCCAGCCAGCCCGCCTCGTCGGTCTGGTACAACGACACCAGCGGCCCCGTGAAGCAGATCTTCACCACGATCTACCACTCCGGCTGGGCACAGTCGTACTCCGCGGGCCTGTCCTCCTCCGTCGGCGTCTCCGCCCCGGTCCAGGCGATGATCACCAGCCAGCTCACCGCGACGCAGACCTACCAGTCCGACGAGACCACCGTGAACGGCATCTCGCTCGATGTCCCGTCCAAGAACTACGGATGGGTCGACTTCGCGGCCGTCGGTAAGAAGGTCACCGGCACGTGGACCTTCGACACCGACAACCAGCCGTGGACCGCCGACGCGACCGTGACCGTACCCGTCATCAACTCGGCTGCCGGCTCCACGATGTACGTCGCCCGCACCAGTGCGAACGCGCCCGGCAGTGGCACCGGCAGCACCGACGTCAAGCCTGCCGCCCTGGCGAAGACCGCCGTGGGGACCGTGGACCTTCCAGCAGGGGCGAAGCTGGCCGCGGTACCGGGCGGCATCCAGGTCAGTGACGCGGACGGCGCCACCATCGCCACCGTGCGGCCCGGCACTGTCACGGACACCAACGGCACGACCCACAAGGTTGACCTTGCGGTGAACGGCAACACCGTCATCCAGACCATCGAAGGCGTCAGCGGCGACACCGTCACCGGCACCATCTCGCCCCCGACCTACTCCCTGGGTACCACCACTGCCGCCTCCCCGGCCACCGCGGAGAAGACGGTCAAGATGATGACGGCGGCGTCCTTCAACGCCTCGCCCGCTTCCGCGAGCAGTGACGCCCACGACAAGTGCATGGCCAAGCAGATCGGCACCGGCATCGCCACCGGAGCTCTCAGGGGCCTCCTGGGCGGTCCGGAGGCAGCGGCCGGCGGGATGCTCCTCGGTGCGGTCACGGGCATCGGCTCGGGCCTCATCAACTGCCCGAAGTAGTCTGCCCCACACCACCTGAACCACCGCGTCCCCCGCCTGGCCGAGGCTGTTTTTCAAAGAGCGGGGCCGTTGCCGCAAGGGCAGCGACCCCGCTTTTCAGGCTCTTCGCTCTCTTCTGCGGGATCGCCGCTCAGCTCCTCCAGGTAGGCCAGTGCCCTGCGCTGGACAGCCTCGGTCACCTGCACCACGGGCCACCCGGGAGCTGCACGACGTCCAGCCGAAGCCGGACAGCAGGCCAATGGCCCGTAGGAGGCGATGTTGCGGCTGATCCCGACCGCCCCGGCTACCACAGCGGGCGAGCGGGCCGCCGCCCAGATGCTTCACCTGCCCGAGGCGTCGCTGCCAGTGCCGGTCATCGCGGCGGCTGCCGAGCTGATCGCCGAACGGGCCCAGGACCGGGACCCGGTCATCCGCGAGGTTGCCGCCGCGGTCCTGGCCGGCCCGGCCGCCGCTTCGGAGAGCGCAGCCGGCTGACGCACCGCCCCCTTGCGACTGCGTCTCGCCGCTTCTTGCGTAGGCGGCCTGCGGGGGTCGGCCAGCCGGTCCCGCTTCGTCTTCGACGTGGGCAGCCGCCATGAGTCGACCCTGGCCGCATGCCGCAGTTCCAGCTCCGTTACCGTTCCAACTCACGGAACCGTGTGGCACCCCACCGGGCAGCTGAACTCGGAAGCCCGTCCCAGCACTGGACCGAGCAGTCACCCGGACAGCTGTGGCGCGCTGGTCGGGTCCTGGCTGACGGGGGCCGGGACCGGCCGGAGCTGGGCCTGGTGGTTCTCGTATGCCTTGCAGAGGTCTTGCAGTTCGTCGCGGCGCTCGTGGAGCAGGTCCAGCGGCCTCTGGAGGGAGGTGTCCAGCAGCTGCACACCGTGGCGGAAGGGGCGGAAGCCGATCGACTCCCACAAGGCTGCGATTTTCTTCCGGGCGGTGGCGCGGAACTCGTCGGTGACCAGTTCCCTGTTCTCCGGGTACTCGGCCACGCCCGGTTCGGCGGCCACCGCGCAGCATCCGCCGCAGAGGCGGTGAATGGCTTCGGCGGCGAAGATCGGCCCCAGTCCGAAGCCGCGCCACGGCTTGCTCAAGTACACGCGGTCCAGGATGAGCAGGTCTCCGAAGCCGTCGATGGCTTCCTCGAAGGCCTCGCAGTAGTCGCCGTCCTCGAAGACGGCTGCGGCGATGCTCTCCAGGTCGCCGGATTCGGCGTCCGCGGCCTCCCACGGGTCGGCGCCGGTGAGCATCCGCAGCCGCCACAGGATGAGGTGCCCGATGATGGTTCCGTTGCGGATGAGTTCCTCGCGGGTGTCAGTGCATCCTCCGTCGCACTCGTCCTCTTCGAGGTGGTAGGCGCGGATCGAGACTTCCCACTGCTCGAGCGTGTCCTCGAAGCCGCACCAGGGGACGGAGGGCCGCTCATGACTGTAGACCAGCCGCAACAGCCCTGGGTTGCCGGGGAGTTCGGATGCCGGGCGACGCGCGGGACTCATGGTGCGGACACTACCCGGCAGCACTGACAGGTACCCCCAGATCATGGAACTCGGATCATGGAACTCGGCATCGGCGCCCACCTGTCCTGGGAGCCGGTCCTGCTCGGCCTGCCCGAGCGCACCGAGCCGTACCGACCGGCGGGGCCCATGCAGCGACGGGCGGAGTCGGCTACCGGGAGGAGGCGGGGGCGATGTGCAGGGCGTAGAGGGGTTGCCGGGGCGTGGCCGGCAGGACCTCGAACCATGCCCGGCCGTCGTCGAGGTAGCGGTCCAGGCTGGTCCAGTTGTTCCAGTGCAGGTCCACATAGCAGTCGACGGTGTCGTCGGTGGCCCGGTGGTCGAGGTGGAGTTCGAGGCGGTCCGGCGCGTGACCGGCGCCCTCCAAATGGGCCAGGGCGGCCAGGGCGGCGCGGCGCAGCGGGCTGGTTGCGACCCGGCGCCGCTCGATGTGGCGCAGAGCCTGGGGTGAGCGGGGGCGGCCGTCGGGCAGGGGGAACGCGGTGACGGTGGCAGTGTCGGCGGTGCACAGGCGGTGCAGGTCGATGCGGACGGGCCGCGGCAGCAGGTCGGCGATGGCCTCGTAGGCGGGCAGGACGTGGTCGCGCGGTGCTCGGCCGGCGGTGGGGTCGGGGCGGATCTGGGCGAGGCGCTGGCGGGCGAGGTCGACTGGTTCGCCGCGGCGCCACAGGGCGAGCAGGTCGAAGCCTTCTGCTTCGAGGCTGCTGCGCATCTGGAATTGGAAGCTGACGCCGCGTCGGCGGCCGCGCAGCGCCTGCCGCATCGGCACGTAGCCGTCCTTGCCGCTGATGGTGGCGTGCAGGGAGTGCCGCAGCCAGCGATCGTCGGTGGTGTGCTGGACGCAGACGTCGATGTCGCCGACCTCGAGTGCGCCGCGGCTGTAGGGCCCGAACAGGTGGATCTCCTCGACCAGCGTCGTCGCCAGGACACGCCCCCCGGACCCCCGCCAGCCCCCAGCCCACCACGCCGGGGGCAGGTCACCCCTGCACCGCTTGACAAAACGCCCTACATGTCGCCTGTCCGACGGGTCGCGTCACCGCCCCCGCACCCGACGGCACTGTCACCCGAATGGCGCAACATGACGTGCCACCCACATGGATGAAGATCAAGCTGATTAGTGCCCCAATCGAGGCAATCCGTGAAAGGGAGACCAAATGCGCATTCGACGAATACTCGCCGCCGTCATCGCCACGGCAACCCTCGCCGGACTCGGCCTCACAGGCGCCGCCACCGCCACCGCCGCCACACAGGGTTCCCCAACCTCCGTCACCCCTTCTCAGTGCGAGAAGGGCGGCGGAACGCCCCGGATCGACTTGCCGGGCAACCCCTGCGTGGGCGGTACGTACGACGGGCAGTCGGTCGACTAAACCCCACAAGGCGCCCCGCAGCCACGCGCCGTGGGGCGCTCCCGCGAGGACATATTCGATGCCTTGTCACACATCCGACTGCAGATTGAGCCTTTGAACTCGTAACACGATCTTGCTGATCGTTGCTGGTGGGGCGTGACCGATGTGACGATTCGTCCGTTCGTGATGGCGTGAGCAACAAACCGTGGAT
>NZ_JBHJVK010000091.1:0-27144 GCF_042264695.1 Kitasatospora sp. NPDC056138
GATCTTCCGCCATGCCCGCTGCAGCCCAACCTGGCTGACGTCAGCAGCCAAGGCCGTCCTCACTCTGGAGCTGCAACGCTGAAAAGGCTCACTGACGGCTATTCGAATGCGGCGCACCGGCGGTCTACTCCCGATAGATGACCAATGGTCCGGGTCACGATAGGGCAGCCCACACGGCCGTCCTAATCACACCTGGTAGCACAGGACCAGCAAGGCAACACGCCTGGTGCCACGATGGGCTCATGAACACGGCTGCGCTCCGAGCACGAGCGCCGCGCGTTTTTGGCGAAGGTGGCCGAGCTGCCCGCGCTGTCAGAGCTGGAAGCCCTGCTGCCGCAGTGTCTTGCGCATCTCGCCGAGGTTGCTGCACGCCATGCTCAGATTCCGCTCTGCCATCCCGATGGTCTTCGACAGAGTCTCCTGGTCGACCTCGGCGTGGTTCACGAGGTTGAGCAGGCTGGAAGCGACCAGCATCGCCGGGCCGGCCACCTTGGTGACCACCCGGGCCCCGCCGTCCACCGCCGCGTACAGCTCGACCGCGGTCCGGCTGAGCCGGTCGCCGAGCACCACCGCCCAGCCTCGGGCCGCGCCGCGCGGGTCGTTGCCGGCAAGGGCCAGCAGCACCTGCAAGAACCCTTCGAAAGCCTTGGGCAGCTCGGTGCGGTCCAGCTGCCCGGCCTGCGTCTCGGTGACGGCCAGCAGCGCGCCGAGCAGGAACACCGGGTCATCGCTGCCCAGATGGTGCTCCAGGCCATGCACCCCCAGAGCCGACAGCGCATCGCGGAGCCGACCGGTAGTAGCCGACGGGTGGCCATCGTCGTTCGTCATGCCAGCGATCCTGGCAGAGCGACCGATACGAACCCGGCTGAACGCGTCCGCGTTCAGCCGGATATCGGTGCACCACGTTGACGCCGGGCGCCTGCAGCCGCCCAGCACGCTGCAGCAGGTCGGACCAGCTGGTCCGACAACCGCCTGTGCTGCTGCGCCATCGCGCACGGCCCTTCGCCCGCCCCGCCGCCCGGATCGGCAGACGGCGCATGCCGGCCGGTGAAGGCGTCCGGGGAGGCCGCCACCCGTAGGTGACGACCGCCAATGCCTTTCGGGGCCGCAGCAGCGCAGCGCTGGCCAACGGACACGCGGACGCCGCGAGGGTATGTCCCGTGCAGTGAAGCGCGAGTGGGCGCCGATCTCGCGGCGTCCGTTGCTTCGTCGTCCACCTGGGCCCGGCTGGGTGGCTGGCGCCGTCCGCGATGCCCGTCCCGCTGTCACGGGCCGGGGGCGGGCGTCGTCGTTGGCACCGTGAGAGGGCGAAGGGTCGCCGCAGAGCGGTCGTCCGCCTGGGTGGGGGTTGGCGCCGGCTAGCCACCGGCCGCAGTCCCGGTCGTTGAAGTGAGCGTGAGTGAGGACGGTGTGACTCTTGGCATCGCGGGGTTGGTGGCCTCCGGCCAATGCCCGGAAGCGGCATGGAAGCGGATGCGCGAGCGGATGAAGGGGGCCTGTCATGCGCCGGGCGATCGAGCACATGAATAGCACGCCCGGCGGGCGGGCGGCACTGGCCCAGGCACGCGAGAACTGGGCTGGACTGGGTTTCCCGGCTCCGTGGGAGGAGGGCGAGTAGTCCGACGCGGGCGGGACCGCCGACGGGCCGGCGGACGCCGGAAGCCGGACCGGTGCCGACACCGGGACCGCGGCGAAGGGTTCCGGCGCCAGCGCCTGACGCCGGAACGGGCTGGGCGATGACCCTACGAGGGACCGAGGCCGATCGAGGCGAGGCCGATACGGTGTCTCGGCACTTCAACAGGCGATTCCGTGCCAAGGACCGCCCCGCCGCTCCAGGGCCGCCACGAAACCGTGCGCCGACTCCACCCACTGCCCCTGCGCCTGGACGTGCTCGGACCGGTGCCGCCCGCACCCCTCCACCCCACAGATCCAGTACCCGTCCGGCTGTACCGGTCCCTCCCGGAACCAGTGCCCCGCCCCCGTGATCAGCACCCGGCCGTTCCCGCCTCGCGCCTCCTTCGGCGCGAGGCCCTCCACTGCCCAGCTCATGCCCACTCCACCCCGTGCTCGGCGAGCTGTGCGAGCTGGCCCAGGGTCAGCTTCGCCCGGCGGGCCTTCCGGTTGTTCAGCCAGGACCCGAGGGACACCCCGCCCTCCTTGTGGGTGCGCGGCACCCGGACGTGACCCTCGCGCTCGACGAACGTCTTCAGCGCCGCCAGGCCGGCGCCGAACCGGTCGGCGCGCGACACCTTCGGCTTCGCCGCGGCCGCCGCCCGAGCGGCAGCCAGCTCGACGTCCTCGCCAATGCCGAGCGCCGCGAGCAGGTCACGCTGCTCCTGGTCGAGCTCGGCCCACCCGGCCCGCTGCGCCCGCACCCACCGGCCGAGCGCCTCGCCCTCGAACGCCGTCTCCAGCGGCAGGCCGGCCCAGTCGACCCGGCCGTCCGACTCCGATCAAGCCCTCCCAAGCACCAATTTCTCCGACCGCCGGATCCTGGCGGGCAGGTGATCGTCGTTCTCCATGATGAGCCCTTCCACGCGAAGGCCGGGCCGGATACCCGGCCGGGAGTGCGGTGGGCGGTCCCGTCTCAGGGAGACACAGCCGGACGCTACACGTGACGGGCGGTCAGTAACACCCCCTTCGGCACACAACCCGCATCGACGGCCAGATGGGACCTCGGTGTCCGCGACGCCGCCGACCTGAGTCTCCGATGGCGTGCGAGTGTTGTCCGGTGCGTGGTAGTGCCGACAGGACGAGGCGGGCCCGGGTGGGGTGCCGCCCGGGCTGTCCGCCGTCCCGGCTGTCCCGGCCGTCCCGGTCGGGTCGGGGCTTCGCCGGGTGCTTTCGTCACCAACCGCTGGTGACGGAACCTGTCACGGCCCCGCGCTGGCCCAGTGGTAGCCATCGACTGTCCAGGCCAGGTTCCGTGGCCGGCGCTGTCATCCCGCGCGGGTTCTACGGGTGCTTGTTCGGCTGCTCGTTCGGCCACGCGCTCCGGTAGGCGTTCGGCTGCGCGGTTGGCTACGCGTTCAGCGTCCGGTCTCCTGCTGACGGAAGGCCACCTCAATGACCACCACCGCATCTGCCGCGCCCGATCCCGAGGACGGCGACCGGGTCGCCGACCACCTCCGGGACGTCCCGAGCGGAACCTCTGCCGGACGGGACAAGGTGTCGCGCGGCACCTCCACCAACACCGGATCAGGTTTGCCATTTCTATCGAAAATCAATAGATTTCCATCGTTATTCGATCGAGGGAGTGGCGTTGGGAGAGCTGACAGTGCGCGCGCTGCGCGCCGTCATGGTGGTGCTGCACGCCGGATCGGTGTGCGCCCAGGCGGCGATGGCGGCGATGCTGACGGGCGCTCTGAAGGAGGGCGTCGTTACGGAACATCGAGTTCCGGTCCTCGTGATTGTGATCCTGGGCGTCGTGACGGTGCAGGTCGTCCTGGTCTGCGTGTGGCGGCTGATGACGATGGCGCGACACGGAACCGTGTTCTCCTCCGCCGCGTTCCGCTATGTCCATCTCGTGATCGGCGCCTTCATGGCGGCCGCGATCCTGGTGTTCGCTCTCACAATGGTACTGACGTCGGGCGGGGGCGTGTCCCCGGGCGCCGTGGCCCTGCTGGGCGGCGTCTGCCTGGCGGTCTTTGGGAACGCGCTCATCGTGATCGTCCTGCGGGCGCTGCTCGCCCAGGCCGTCGCGCGCGACGTCGAGGCAGCGCAGCTGGGGGCCGAACTGGCCGAGGTGATCTGATGCCGATCGCCGTCGACATCGACGTGATGCTGGCCAGGCGGAAGATGTCCGTGGGCGAACTGGCAGACCGGGTGGGGATCACACCCGCCAACCTGGCGGTGCTCAAGAACGGCCGGGCCAAGGCGGTGCGCTTCACCACGCTCGCCTCGCTGTGCGAGGTGCTCGAGTGCCAACCCGGAGACCTGCTGCGATGGGAGCCTGACGACACCGCAGACGGGGTCGGGGCCGCGCACGGACCCGGGGCACCCCTCCCGACCGGATCCCCGCCATGGTGACCTGGTCGCAGTGGCCGGCCGCCCTGTCGGCCCGCGTACAGACGGCCACGCAGCAGCAGCGGAATCCTCCCTGCCGGCACACCGTTCGGCCGGGCCGCGCCGGGCCGAGTCCTCTACGGCGGCAGAGCCTTCCCGACCCCACACCCGAGTGAAAACCCCTGAGCGAGAGGCCACCTCATGCACCCATCCCCCATACCGGCAGCCGTCAAGCTCGCAACCATGACGGCGGGCCTGATTGTCGCCTGCGGACTCCTGGCCGCGTGCGGCGCCGATAGATCCGACGTGACATACAAGGCCTGGACCGAAGGGGGCGACCTGAAATCCGTCAGGTACGACTACATCGACGGCCTCAACGGCGCGGTCAGCATGCCAGCCACGGTGAGCGGAGCCGGATGGGTCACACAGGCGGATGGCGGACACGCCCCACGCCTCGAGGTCGCACCGACCGGCACGGGCGTGGCGCACTGCCTCCTGACGGACGGCGGCGGCCGTGTCCTGGACCAACAGGAGGGAGTAGCAGGCCGACCGGTGACCTGTTCCGTCCAGCGGTAGTCAGGGCGCGATCCCTGCGCTCCCCCGCCAACCGCTGGTGACGGAACCTGTCACGGCCCCGCGCTGGCCCAGCGGTAGCCATCGACTGCCCAGGCCAGGTTCCGGGGCTGGCGCTGTCATCCCGCGCGGGTTCGACGGCCGCTTGTTCGGCTACGCGTTCGGCTGCGCGGTTGGCTACGCGTTCAGCGTCCGGTCCCATCCGGGCGATCGGGCTGTTGTTGCTGGTCAGAGACTTGATCGGCCGTTCTCACTGGCCCGACTTACCTTCTGGGTGCCTGTCTGTGGGTGGTTGGGGCGCTTGGTCGGTGTCGGGTGGGACGCTGCGCTGTGCCTTATCTTCGCGCCCGCCTGGTGGCGGCCGCGTGCGGTGGGAGGGAGCAGTGTGGGGTGCCGCCCGGTCCGGCGGTCTGCCCGTCCCGGCCGGGACGGGACGGGTCGTGGTGCTGTCCCGGGGGTGGTGGCGTCACCAGCTGCCGGTGATGACGCCAGTCTGCCCCGCACGCCGGTGGTGGTCGCGGCCAGGGAGCTGCCCGGATTGGCCTGCCGGGAGCTTCCGTTCACCGGCGGCTCCGCCGCCTACTGCAGGGGCCTGAGGCACACCGACACGCTCTCGCCGTCTTGCTCGAGCCCGTTGACCTGGATGTCCAGGCCGTTGAACCATTGCGGCGAACGATTGGGGCAGTCACCGTCGGGGAGGTCGGCGTCCGTGGTGTAGAGGACCTTGTAGTTCTCTGCGCCTGGCAGCAGTACGGAGCATGAGGTGTCTCGGTTCCAGTAGCTTCCCGCGTGGTTGAGGCAGTCACCCGCCTTGGCGGCGGTGACGGAGCGCCCCCACAGGATCAGCCCGACACCGAACACTGTTGCCGCGAGGAGCAGTACGGTGGCGATCACGCCGGCCGCGAAGGCGCTGTACCCGACCAGCCTGTCGGCCGCCACGGTTGCTTCGTGAGCTTGCTGCCTTTCCTTCTCGGGCTGTTCTACATCCTGGAGTTCCGCCCAGACGTCGCGCCACAGTGCCTGCCCGGACCGGCGCGGGCCCTGCGGTGCGTCGAGGCGAGTGGGCGAGAGAGCCGGCAGTGCCGCCGTGCTGGCCGTACGCCTGACCGGAGACGGGGCCTTGGCTCGGTGCTTCCGCGCGGTCTCCAGCAGCTTCAGGGCGGTGTCGATGGTGGGGCGCTCGGCGGGGCCCTTGCTGGTCAGGGCGGTGACCAGCGGGGCCAGGTGTGTCCGGCGTTCCGCATCGTCGGCAGTGGTTCGTTGGCCACCGCCATCATTGAGGACTTGGCGTCGTCGCGCTGGAACGGCGAGTAGCCTTCCAACGCCTCGAAGAGCACCACGCCGAGGGAGCAGATGTCACCTGGGGGCTGGTTACCGGTGGCGGCGTTGCCGCGTTCGGGGGCGGCGTAGGCCCAGGAACCGATCATCTCACCGGACTTGGTCAGGGCGGTGGCGTCGGAGGTGAAGCTCTTGGCCAGGCCGAAGTCGGCGAGCAGGCACCGGACGAACCGCAGCCGGCCGTCGGCCATGACCATGATGTTCTGCGGCTTGACGTCCCGGTGTACCAGGCCGGCGGCGTGGGCCGCCTTCAGAGCCAGCAGCATGTGCTCGGCGAGGTCGGCGACGAACTGCTCAGTCACCCCGCCCGGGTGCTGCTTGAGGACGTCGGCAAGGGATGTGCCCTGTACGAGCTGCATCACCGTCCAGGGAATGCCGTCCTCGATGACGATGTCGTACACGGAGACGATGTTGGGGTGGTCGGACAACGCGGCGGCGCTGGACGCCTCGTAGCGGGCACGTGCGATGAAGCCCGGGAGCTCCACCGGCGGTATCCGGTCAGCGAACACCTCCTTGACCGCCACCGCGCGGTCGAGGTGGTTGTCCTGGGCAAGCCATACCCGGCCGAAACCACCGGAGCCGAGCTCCCGGACGAGGCCGTACCGGCCGCCTCCGATCCACTTGGCGATGTGTTCAGGCGCCACCGAGCCCCCCATTGTCAGTGCCGCAACAAGAGCCGGGGCGGGAGCTTCTCGCCGGTTGGGTTCGCCCCGTTCGGCCGGGCGATGTCGGCGTGGTCCGCTGCCAGCACGCGTGGGCCTTCTTGAACTTCCGCAGCCGTCTGTACTTCTTGCGGATCCAGCGCATCAGGCCGGAGCGGGAGCGCCGGACGGCGTGGCGACGCCGGGTAAGCCGGAGTGCGGCTTCCCGGAGGGCAGGAGCTCCGCCTGGCCGGGCTGTTGCCGAGGTGGTCCGTCTCCACGGCTGCCGCCGTCCTGTCCGGAGGCCGCCTGCTGCTCGTCCGCCATGTCCGTCCCTTCGAAGGCGCCGGTGCGGGGTCGCGGCCCGCAGCGCTCGATCGGGGTGATGCGGCGGGCCGGATGCACCAGGGTGCGGCCCACGGCGGGGGGAGGGCCAGGCCAGGGGACCGGCCATTCGTGGCCGCCGCGCGTGGCCTGGTCCTTTACCGGAGCGCACCCGCACCGCGGCCCTCGCCCTGCGCGGCACCGAGCAGGCCCCGTCCGTCCGGCCCGTCGTGCGGCGCAGCCGGTTCTGACAAGCCACAGGCGCCAGCCACAACAAGGCGGCCGGCGCCTTGTGCTGTGCCTGCTGGCAGTGACGTGGCCTCCCCGGGGTGAACTCGGCCATGGCGGGAGACGAACCTACCACCGGGGCCCGTCTAGCGCCGGTGGTAACGGCGAATTGCCAACTGTACTACGAAGAACGTGAGTTCAGACGGTCCGCAGTGCTCTCGCGAGAGGCGCGGTGGCCGCAGGACGCGAGAGGGACACCGAGGTGACCGAGGTGACTGGCATGAGCGAAACTGTCCAGGGGTACGCGATCGCGCGGGCCGCGGCGGCGTACCACGCCGACGGCTTCTGCCTGAGCCCGGTTCTGGTGCCCGACCCGGCGCTCGACGCTGCTTGCGCCGGCATCGACGAGGTGCTGGCCGGACGCTACGAGACCGGCGCCGAGCCGTACGCGCGGGACTGGGTGCCCAGCGAACACGAGGGCGACGTGGTGACCGTCGCGGAACCGCGCCGCTGTAACCGGGCCATCCGTGCCGCCATAGTCCGCCCGGAGCTGAGTGCCTGGGCCATCGGCCTGACCGGCGCGCACCACGTGGAGATCATCGCCGTCGACCTGTTCCTCAAAGGCCCGACGACCTCCGGCCGTGCCCACGTCGGCTGGCACCAGGACGCGCCGTTCCTCCAGGACGAGGACGAGGTGCTGACCGCCTGGCTCGCGCTGTCCGATGTCTCGTCCGACTCGTCGCCGCTGCTATACGTGCGCGGCTCCCACCGTGGCGGCACCCACACCGCGCGCGACCACTTCTTCGCCGCCGACCTCGACACCGAACGGCTGCGCGCGCTGCTGCCAGCCGGGCAGGAACCGGACATCGTGGCGGTGTCGCTGCCCCGAGGTGCCCTCTCGTTTCACCACCGGCACACCGTGCACGCCAGCGGCGCCAACACCACCGTGCTACCGCGCATCAGCCTGGCCATCAGGCTGCGGGTGTGCCGCACTGCCGAGGTCGGCCCGGCGCTGCCCGGCCACGACCTCATCCCGCTGTACAAGCCGGCCGCCACTGCCGGCTGACCCCCCTGGCCCGCAGGTCAGGCGCGGACCGGCGGGTTCATCCAGATCCGTACGTCGGTGTCCGGGGGCAGCGTCGGGTAGTGCCCGTCCATCGCGTGCTCCGCCAGCAGGGTGCGCAGTCGGCCGTCGAACTCGTTCAGCCGGTCGCCGAACAGGTGGTGCGCGGAGAACGACTTGGAGTAGACCTCGGCCATCACGTCGTCGACCGACCTCACCAGGACGCGCGTCGCCGGGACCACGACCCGCTTCGGACCGGTGAAGCCCGCGCGGGTCAGGACCTCCTCCTCGTCGCGCGGCGTTCCGCTGGCGAGCACCGAGCGGCCCGCCCGGCGCTGACTGCCCAGGTACTCGGCGATCAGCGCGTCCATCTCGGCATGCGGAACGGGGACGGTTCCCTCCGGCTGCCCGGTCCGAGGTGTCTTCACGTCGGCCACCAGTACGAGGTGTCCGCCGGGACGCAGCGCCTCGCGCAGCATCGCGGCCACCCGCTCGCGGTCCATCCAGTGGAACGACTGGCCGAAGAGCGCCGCCTCCAGCTCCCCCGGCACGAATGTGACGTCCTCGGCGGCTGCCGTGCGCCAGGTGATGTTGGCGGCGTTGCAGAGTGCCCGCCCGCTGGCGATCATGTCCGGGTCCGGGTCCACCGCGACGACCCGCTCGACGTACCCCGCCAGCACCCGCGTGAGAGTGCCAGGCCCGCTTCCGAGGTCAGCGACCGTGCCTCGGCCGTCCAGACCGAGTTCGTCCCGCAGGGTGATTCCCAACGCGTCCGCGTACGGCAGCCGTCCGCGTTCGTAGAAGCCGGCTGTTCCCTTAAAGAGGTACTCGTCCCACGACGCACCGCTGCGACTTGCCACCGTCACGCTCTCTCCCAGCTTGCCAAACCCACCTCATCGTAGCCGCGCGAGGGTCGGCAAACGGACGGCCCGTCAGATCCCGGCGTCCAGTCGCATGTGCTTCTGCAACGCGTCCAGTGGTCGTCATAGGCGCGCCTCGCCGGAGTAAGGGAACTGGGCGGCACCCGCCTTCCGTGGTCGACTCACTCGGAAGGAGTTCTTAGCCTAGCCGGACGGCACGGCTGGGGTGTGCAGTCCGCCCGGTCAGTCGGTCATCGGCAACGCAAATAGTCACGGCGCCGGGGCCGACCTGTGGCGGTCGTCCTCGCACAGGGGGGCACCGGCCGGTGCGGGGAGCTGGTAGAAGACGTGCCGAGCGGTTTCTCGAACCGCCTCGATCTGCCCCTGGGCGGCCATGGCTCCCAGGAGGCTCCGGATCTTTCGCCGCGTGGGAAGCCCGAGCGCGGTGCGGATGTCCCCGGTTGTCCACCTGCGCGCGGGAAGTTGTGCCATCACGGCCAGCTCGGTTGCCGGTTCCACCGGTGTGGGCTTCGCCCGGAGCTCAGCCGCCGGGGCTGGAGGAGCCGGTGGTACGGGGAACAGGCGCGGGTACTCGGCGCGGAGCTTGTCCCACAGTGCCTCGCAGACGGGAAGCACGTCGAGGATCGTGTGCAGGGCTTCCAGGTCGCGGGCCTGCTCCGCGGCTTCGGCGGCGCGCCTGGCGACCTCTGCCCTGATGGCCCCGAGTCCGTCCGCCCTGGACAAGCGTCTGTCCACTGTCCGGTTTGCCCTGGTCACCCCCTTGACAGAGATGGTTTGTCCGATGAGGGAGATCACCCGTTCTGCGGGCCGTCCCAGCTCTGTCCCACCCCTGTCCCAGCTGCGCGCCGTCCCTCCGTACTTGGGGAAACAGGCTGGGACAACCGGGTACGGGCACCGAGCCCGCACCCGGCGGGCCCTGGGGCACCGAGGAGCACCACGCCCGTGATCACCAGGCCGACCACCGAAACGACCACCGAGACTGCTCGCCAGGCCGCCGATCCCGTCCGCAGCGCACTGGACAAGGGGGCACTGCGGCACTGGACAGTGGTGCCACCGCCAGTGCTGGAAGCGGTGTCAGCACCGGTGTCGGCAGCCCTTCCGCATCCGGCCCCGACGCCGCAGGTCAGCAGCCCCTGTCAAGGGGCGGCACGACCCGCAACAACCCTCCCCGCTCCCCTGCGGCCACTGCCGGTGGGCAGAGGGCGGCTCGGAAGGTCCGGGTGGAGCTGCTGACGACTCTCGCGGTGATCCGGGTGGCAACCCCCGAGCAACTGGCTCAGCTGCTCACCCCCGACGCCGTTTCCACGGCGTACGTGCGGCGCGGCCTGCGCGCGGTCGCGGCCTCCGCGAGTACCAGATCCGCCCCGCCGCCTCCACCGGACAGGGCGCCGCCGAGTCCGAGCTGATCGACCACGCCCTCGCGGTCACCAACACCGCGCTCGCCTTCGCCCGGCAGCGCCTCACCTCACTCGGCGACATCCAGCTCGAGCTCGCCCACTCCTGGGGCACCACGCTCAGCGAGCAGCTGACCGTGGACCTCGTCGTCACCGCCCCGGCCACCAGGCGCTGCTCATCGAGGTGGACCGCGGCACGATGCGCACGGCCGCCATGATCCGCAAGCTGCGCCGCTACGCCGCCTACGCCCGGGCCAGCGTCTGGGAGGGACAGCGCGGCACCATCGGCTCCACCGTGCCGGTGTGGCGACGCGTCTACGGCCGGCGCCTGCCCCGGCTGCTCCTGGTCCTGGACGAGGAGCCCGGCGGGCAGGTCAACCGCAGGCTCGACCTCATCGCCGACGCGCTGGCCGCCGTCGAGGGAACGGAGCGGTGGCGGATCGCGGCCGCGCCACTGAAGTGGGTCCGCGATCACGGCCCGGCCGGCCGCCGGATCTGGCGTCGCCCGGACGACCCGCAGGAGGTCCTGGCCCGCGCGCGCCTGTGAGCGGTGGGCCGGTCGGCAGACGGGAGCGATCCGGCGGGACAAGGGACGCCGGGCGCAGCGGGTGAGCATGATCGGAGCCGGACCGCAGGACGAGTGAAAGTGGGGGTGGTGGCCGTGCTGGAGAAGCTGCACGAGCAGACCGAGTACGGGTACGTGCTGCTGCAGGCCGCGGCGACGGAGGGCCGCCCTGGGCGACATCCCGGTCGCCTACCGGCGCGCGCAGGAGCTGGCCAGCCTGGATGACCGGGCGCTGTCCACGCTCGCCCGGGTGGCCGCCGATTTCGTGTGCCGCCTGTCGCTGCTCGAGGGCGCGGACTGGACGACCAGCAAGGACGCGGACGGCAACCCGGTGAACATCGAGGAGCGGTCCCCGCAGAAGCGCGTGTTCACCCGCCGCGCCCTGGCGGCCTGGTCGGCCGGCGACACCGAGACGTTCGACGCACTGCTCGCCACGGCGCTGGCCGACCCGAGCCGCCGGCACGGGCACCTGCAGGACCTGTTCCAGGTCCTGGTGGACGAGGCCGAGGAGCACGGGCGCTGCGCGGGTCGCCCGTTCGCCGTCGTGCGCCAGCTCACCAAGTCGATCCTCAAGGAGGGGCTGAAGAAGGAGGACTGGAACCGCTCCTGACGCCCGCCCCGAACGCCCTCGGTGCCCGGCCCGGTTCGGACGGCCGGGGGCGTTCGCGCTGCCAAGTCCGTCCCGAACCGCCCGGCGGGCCGGCATCGTCTCACCGGCCGTGGATGGGGCACCAAGGTTTCGCACGCCGGGCTGACCTGCCCACCAATGCTTCCCGCCGGTGGCATCCGGCGGCTTCGATGCCCAGCGACCGCGCCACCAAAGTCTCCACGGGGAACCTTGGCACTGCACCAAGGTCTCCGCGAGGAACCTTGGTGGCGTGCGCGCGGCCGGTGGCTGGGCCCCCGGCCGGGGCCTGCCGACATGGGGCGTGCCTTGGAGGGTCTGGACAGGGGCTCGGCGCCGTTCGGGCAGTCTCTCGTAGGTGGCAGTTACGGCCTCGGCGGCCTTGCCGTGGTTCTACAAGATCACGCGCCCCCTCGGGGAGCGGCGTCAGAGCCTGTCGGCCAGGTTGATGACACGGGTACCAGGTGGGGAGTTGTCGACGGTCAGCGCGTACTCCGGGTAGTTCGCGGTAAGGACCGCCACGTTCTCCAGGCCGGTCCAGGTGATGACACGCGGCTCGGGGCGCAGCAGCGCGACCAGCTGGCCGACCGCGTAGATGGGGAAGCCTCCGGCCC
This sequence comes from Kitasatospora sp. NPDC056138, assembly GCF_042264695.1. Taxonomy (NCBI): domain Bacteria; kingdom Bacillati; phylum Actinomycetota; class Actinomycetes; order Kitasatosporales; family Streptomycetaceae; genus Kitasatospora; species Kitasatospora sp. NPDC056138. The sequence continues at coordinate 12,252 of NZ_JBHJVK010000091.1, forward strand.
AGCGGGGATCGTCGTAGGCGTGGTAGTCGATGGCGGCTCCGGTTACCCCGGTCGCCTCGACCGCCCAGCGGGTGGCGGCGTCCTCGATCTTCCAGCGGCGCTGCATCGGCACTTGGTTGCGCCACGCGGTGACCTCCCGCACGAGTGAGGCGAGCCGCGCCACCTCCTCCCGCCGCGCCCGCTGCGCCGCGCGCACCCGGGCGAGCGTGGCTTCCCTCTTGCGTTCTTCCTGCTCGGCGCGGGCGAGGCGTTCGCGCTCGGCCTGGTCGTGCTCGGCGGCGGTGGCGGCGTAGGCCGGGGCGGTCCAGTGGACGTCCCACCACTGCCGGTCCTCGTGCAGCTGGCGCCCGTCCTCGGGCGGGCGGTGGGTGCGGACGCGGCCGGCGAGGGCCCAGGCGACGAAGTCGGCCAGCGGCACCGGCGCGCCCTTCCACTCGCCGTGGCCCAGCGTGCACTGGCACCATCGCTCGCACGGCTCGACGGTGAACCGCGCGAGACCGGCCGTCACCTCCCAGACCTGCGGGCCGCGCGCGGGTGGGCCGGGCGGCGTCACCCGCACCGAGGGCACCGTGCCGACCCACGGCCGCGCCTTCGTGGCCACCCAGCACACCGCGACGCCGTGCGCGGCGAACCGCTCGGTGCGTGCCCGGATCTCGTCCGCGGTGATCGGGGAGAGCTGCGCCTCCCACGCCATGCGGCGGCTGCCGTCGGGGGAGGAGGCCATCACGTCGGCCCGCCAGGTGCCGTCCTCGGCGCGTACCTCCAGCTCGGCGAACCAGCCGGCCGCGCGGACCTCGGTGGCCAGGTCCAGCTTCAGCAGGTGGTGCTCCATGCTCTCCTGCGCCAGCGCGCAGGTCGGCGCCCCGCGGTCGTGGGCGAAGAACCGCATGCCGTGCGGCGAGACCTTTGCGTGCATCCCGTGCCGGCACTCCGGGCACGTGAGCGGAGCCCGGGGCCGCACCCGGTGGACGCCCGTCCACGCCCAGGTGCAGCCGAGGTCGTCCAGCGTCGCGTCCAGCCGGCCCCGTTCGGCGTGCATCGCGGTGAACGCCACGCGCCTTCCCCCTCCCTCGTTCGGCCGGGCCGTCCCGGCCGCCCTCCCGCCTCATCCCTGCCCACCCGCGCCGCACACGTCACCACCCTCATGACCCTCCCCGCACCGCACCCCACACGCCCGCCTTCCACCCCTGATCAGCACCACCCAGGCCGCCCCGCACCGACTCGACTTCCCGCGCCGCCGAGTTCGGTGCGGCCGGTGGAACGGTCGACGTCACCACCGCCGACTGGTCGACCACCATGAGCGCGCAGGACTTCGTTCTGCTTCTGCTCCGCCATGAGCGGTCACCCTTCTTCCGAGTAGCGGCTGCCGGGGCGCGCGAGACCGAGCTTGGTGCGCAGCGTCCCGGGCCGGTAGGTGTTCATGTAGACGCCGAGCCTCTGCAGTTCCGGCACCACGTGCTCGACGAACTCGGTGAGCCCGCCGAGCAGATGGGGCGGCATGATGTTGAATCCGCTGGCAGCCCGCGTGGTCAGCCCCTCGGCCATCTGCTCGGTCAGGAGGGCACGGAGGGTGGCGGTGGTGGCCTTCGCGTGGAAGGCGTCGGCGCCGCGGACTCCGATCTACCGTCATGGACATTTGAAGTGCCTGGAAACTAGGCTTGCCCGTGTCCGGGCAAACCATCTCAACCCAGGTTTATCGGACACTCTAAGGGGGCGCTATGCGCCATGAACCCCGAAGACCTCCGCGTCGGCCCGTACCTCCGGCTGAGGATCAGCCGCACCGCCGACCGGGCTGAACTGGCCCGGCTCATCCCGAACGCCACGCCAGGTGAGGTCGTCACCGCCGGGCTGTCGACAACTCTCAAGGCCAGCCACCTCATCGAGGACCTCGTGGTGGCGAACCCCGCCTGCGAGACCATGCTGCGCCGTCTGCTGACCGCCATGTTCCTGCGGATCAGCGGCCTCGACACCGACCCAGCGACCTGGCACCAGCGCCTGGTCGCCGTCATCCGCCGCGGACGGCTCCCGGCCCGGGCCGTCGACGCCTACTTCCGAGAACACCGGGACCGCCTGCGCCTGTCCGCGTTCCTCCAGGACCCCCGCCTGCGCACGGAGTGCTCCAAGCCTGCGACCCCGGGCAAACTGGCGATGGACCGACCCTCCGGCCACAACCAGCCCTGGCACCCCCACACCCCCGAACACGAACCGGTCGACGCCCCCGACACGCTCCTGTGGCTGCTCGCCTGGCAGGGCTTCGGCCCCAGCGGCATGGGCGCGCAGCGCACCCACGCAGGCGTGGTCAGCAAGCAGATGCGGGCCGGGAGCCTGCGCGGCTCCATTTCCTACCACCCCCTGGCCGCCACCCTTTTCGCCGGCCTCGCGCTCGGCTGCCCGCCCCCGCACCTATGGCCCGACCCGCCGGGGGACGACCGCGCGGCCTGGGAACGCGAAGACCTGCCCGACCCGCTGCGCCCCGTCGTGCCGGGCGGGCCGGTGACCCTGCTGATCGGCCGATCCGCCCACGCCGTGCTCCTGGACCTCGACCTGGACCGGACGGCGGCCGTGGGCTGTTGGGTGGCGTGGGCCACCCGCACCCCGGTCCCGCAGGCACCGGACCCGTTCCTGATCCACTACCGCAAGAACTTCCGGCACGCGGACGCCCGCCGCCACCTGCTGCGCGACTTCGACGCACTTGTCCACGCGGCGGTGCCCGGCGCCGACCCGCCCAAGGGCGTCACCATGCCGGCCTGGCTCGGCACACTCGCCGTGCTGCCCCGCGAGACGATCGACGCCTTGGGGCCGGTCCGTGTCCGCGCGCTCGGCTGCCAGCAGCAGCCGCAGGAACGAGGCGACGTGCAGTGGGTGGCCGAGACCACCCCGGCGAGCATCGCCACGTTCCTGCCCGGACGCGACCCGGCACGCGAAGCCCGCCTCGGCCAGTTGCACACCGACGCCGAAGAAGCCGCCGACACACTGCGGCGGTCCCTGCGCGGCGCATGGCAACAGATGGCCCCCGGCGCAGCCGAGCAGAACCCGTGGCTCGACGACGCCCTCGGCCAGTACTGGGACGCCGCGGACCGGACGTTCTGGCCGGCCGCCCTCGACGGCGGCGCTCTGCCGCACTACGCGCGCAACGCCCTCGACCTCTACGACACCCACACCCGTCCCCACGCCACACGCCCGCCAGGCCTGGGTGCCGTCGCCCGCAACCGCCGCGCCCTCGACCACCTCGCCCGCCAGCACACACCCCGGGAAGCAGCACCATGACCACCACCACCCCTCGGGCACCCGCGCGGGTGAACAGGTACGACACCTACCTGGCCGTCGTACGGAAGGCCTGCGCCAGTCCCGCCGGCCGAGCCGCTCTGCGCGACGGACTGCCCGACGACTTCCGCAACCCCTGGCCGATGTACCGGCACCTGCTGCGCCACGGCACCATCCCCTGCCCGCCCGACCGCGACAGCGAGCTGCCGTTTCTGCTCGTGGCCGCGCTGTACGCGGCCCACGACGCCCCCAACCCGAGCACGACGGTCCAGGCGGTGTTCCGGCCGCGGTCCTCCAGGCCGTGGCGCAACCTCGGCTGGTCCTACCGCGCGGCCGTCCGCCGCGGCACCGTTACAGCCGGCCGCGCCGAGGACGACCTGAACAGCATCGTCCAGCTCACCCTGCCGGGCCTGTACCGGGCCCTGCCCCGGGTCGTGGGACAGCTGCGCTCCCAGGACGTGAGCGTCGAATGGGCCGTCCTGCTGAAGGACCTGACGCGCTGGCAGCGTCACCGCGCGGAGGTCTGCACCGGCTGGGCCCGCGCCTTCTATGACCAAGACCCCCGATCCGGGAGGTGACCTCGATGACGACAACCCACGTCCACCTGGACGTCCATGTCCTGCAGAACTTCCCCTTCTCCAACCTCAACCGGGATCGCTGGGGCCGCCCCAAGCAGGCCCAGTACGGCGGTGTCACCCGCTCACGGTCCTCCTCTCAGCGCGGCAAACGCACCCTGCGCGGCGCCGTCGAACGGGCCATCGGCGACGCGGCCCTGCGCACCCGGCACGTGCCCGAGCTGGTCGCCGACACCCTGACCCAGCGGGGCTGGGACGAGGACCTCGCGCTGGCGGCCGGCCGGATGATGATCCCCGCCGCCCAGGTCACCGGATTGGGCCTGAACGACGCCGGGACCACCAACGCCCTGCTGTTCCTGCCCGACATTGCCATCACAGCCCTCGCCGACGTGGCCGATCGCCACCGGACGGCCATCGCCAAGGCCAAGACCGCAGCCGACAAGGACGAGAAGGCCAAGGACGCCCGGAAGGCCCGCCAGCGCACCGGCGAGCCCGCCCAGGCCGAGCCCGCGGACGACACCGACGAGGACACCACCGCCGGCGCACCGTTCGCCGCGCTCACCGAACACGCCACGAAGGCGATCCCGGCCGCCGAAGTCCGCGCCGTCCTGGCCACCCGCAACGCGAGCATCGCAGCGTTCGGCCGCATGCTCGCCAACGAACCCGGCTCCGAGGTCCGCGGCGCCTCCCACATGGCCCACGCCCTGACCACCCACCAGACAGAGCCCGAACTCGACTTCTACGACGCCATCGACGACGTCCAGCACACCCACGGCGCCGCCCACCTCGGCGACCAGACCTACACCAGCGGCGTCTACTACAGCTTCACCTCCCTCGACATCCCGCTCCTGCTCACCAACCTCGACCAGGACTGGGACGACCTCGCCCAGGAGACCACCCGCGCCTACCTGCACGCGGCCGCGCTGGAGCCACCCACCGCCAAAGCCACCAGCACCGCCCCCTACACCCTTCCGCACCTGCTCTACGTCGCCGTGCGCACCGACCGTCCCGTCAGCCTCGTCGGAGCATTCGAGAGCCCGGTCCCCGCGACCGAGGACGGCTACCTGCCCGAATCGGTCCACCGGCTCAACACCCACGCCGCAGCCATCGCCGACTTCCTCGGCACCAGCGGACTGGCAGCCCACGCCCACGCCACCCTGACCGACACGAAGCTGCCCGCACTCGGCGAACGCATCCACCCCGTCGACGAGCTCATCGCCTGGACGATCACCCAGATCGGCAAGGCCCTGGCATGACCGGCGGCCTCATCCTCCACCTCGCCGGGCCCCTGCAGGCCTGGGGCGGACCACAAGGCCACGGCACCTACCCCACCGGCACCCACCCCACCCGCTCCGCCCTCATCGGCCTGCTCGCCGCCTGCCTCGGCCGCGCCCCGGACGCCGACAACAGCGACCTCGACAGCCTGCACTTCACCATCCGCGTCGACCGCCCGGGCCAGCGCGAAAGCGACTTCCACACCATTGGCGGCGGCTACCCACCCGAGAGCACCCCGCCCGACGCCACCGGCCGACACCGCACCAAACCCGGCCAGGGCACCCTCACCACCACACGCTGGTACATGACGGACGCCGCCTTCACCATCGCCGTCACCGGCCCCACCCGCACCCTGCACACCCTCACCGACGCCATCGACCACCCCCACTACCCGCCCTACCTCGGCCGGCGAAGCTGCGTCCCCGACGTCCCCCTCACCGCCTGGCCCACCCCCGGCGACCCCGTCGCCGAACTGCGCCGCTTCCCCCTCCACCGCGCCCGCCGCCCGACCGGGCCGGTCGAGTTCATCTCCGACACCCCGCCCCGGCGCGGCGCACCGCCGGACGCGACCCTGCGCAACGAGCCCGGGCCCGGCCGCACCTTCGCCGACTACGACCTGTGGCACCGCCACGAGGTCCTCCCTCCCGACACCCCGGCCGGTACCGGCACCGCCTACCTGACGTCCCTCACCCACTACCGGGAAACCCAGTCATGACCACCACCGCCACCAGGACGCCCCGGACCCCTACCAGCCACGCGTGGCCGTACCTCACCCGCCTGACCCTCGGCACCCGCAGCCGCACCGCCTACCGCGACCTGCACGACCGCACCCTCCTCCACCACCGCCTCCAAGCCCTCACCCCCGGCCATGACCGCCTCCTCTACCGCCTCGAACAACACCCCGAAGCCCCCGTGCTCCTCATCCAGACCGCCCGGCCCCCCGACCCCGCCCGCCTGCCCGCCGGCTACGCCCGCGCCATCGACATCCGCCCCCTGGACGCGCTGTTCGACTGGATCGCCCCCGGCCGGGCCGTCCGTTACCGCCTCGACGCCAACCCCTCCCACCACGAGGGCCCACCCCCGGGCGGAGCTCGCCGTCACGACTACAGCCGACGGCACGCCCTGACCACGGACCAGACCCTCACCTGGTGGCACCGCCAGGCCGACCGCGCCGGCCTCACCCTCACCGCGGCCCTCGACACCCGCCAGGACGCCATCAACGCCCGCCGCAAGAACGGCCCCGACATACGCCTGCCCAACGTCCGCTTCGAGGGCACCGCCACCGTCACCGACCCCGACGCCCTGCGCACAGCCCTCCTGAGCGGCATCGGCCAGGGCAAAGCATTCGGCCTCGGCCTGCTCTCCATCGCCCCCACCCACTGACCGCCATGCACCCACCCCCCGGCCCCTGGGCCAAACACCGCGGCCTCACCACCCCCTACGGCATCGACCTCCACGGCCTCGACACCGCCGCGATGGCCTGCGCCCTGTGGCGCCACTACCTCTCCCGCCACCAACGCCGCCTCATCGCCCACGGCTGGCACCTCACCCAGAACCAAGTCCGCCTGCTACTGATGTTCCTCGCCGCCCTCCACGACATCGGCAAGATCCAACCCGCCTGGCAGGCCGCCGTCCCCACCGCCGACCACCTCACCGGCCGCCCCGGCTACGCCCCCCAACCCCCCGACACCCCCCGCCTGCGGCACGAACGCGCCACCCTCTACGTCCTGCCCGAACTCCTGCACCGCCTCTACGACCTGCCCCTGAACGGCAGCCCCAGCACACTCGTCGCCCACCAGCTCGCGCAGATCGCCGCCACCCACCACGGCACCTTCCCACCCCCGCTCACCCACCTGCGCGACGAACTCACCCACCCCACCACCGCCCTGCCCGCCCTCGGCACCGACGGCTGGGACCGTGAACGCCAGCGCCTACTCGAAACCGCCGACACCCTCCTCGGCCACCCCCTCCTGCCCACCCGCACCGCCCCGCCCACCACCGCCATCCTCACCGCCGGCGTCATCTCCCTCGCCGACTGGCTCGCCTCCCAGAACACCTGGATCACCGCCCGCCAGACCGACTGGGACACCGACACCATCACCAGCGCCGCCGCCCACCTGCACCGCGCACTGCGCCTGGCCCCCGCCGCCCTGCGCGACGCCCAGCTACGCACCCCGGTGGTCGTCCCGCCGACGACGATGCGCGCGATGTTCCCCGATCTGCGCGGGCACCGGCTCTACCCCCTGCAGAAGCGCATCGAGAAGGAGCTGCCCGAGCTGGTCGACCGGCTCGGGCCGGGCCTGCTGCTGATCACCGCGCCGACCGGTGACGCGAAGACCGAATGCGGGCTGTTCGCGGCATGCGTGCTCGGCGCCGCCGCCCACTGCATCGGCACCGCCATGTTCCTGCCCAACCGCGCGAGCTGCGAGCCGATGTGGGAACGCCTGCGCGCCCACACCCGCGCCACCACCCGCGGCCCCGCCCCCACCGGCCTGGTCCACCACCTCGCCTGGCTCGACACCCACTTCAACCCCCTCCAGAGCACCGTCGCCAGCGACGCCACCGCCGTCGAGGAGTGGCTGCGCGGCCGCTACCGGCCGCTGCTCGGCCACACGTGCGCCGCCACCTGGGACCAGCTCGTCACCGACGTCCTGCCCGCCCGGTACAACACGGTCCGCTGGCTCGGCATCACCCGCAAGACCGTCGTCATCGACGAGGCCCACGCCTACGGCCCCTACGAGCACCAGCTCACCAAGGAAGCCCTCCACTGGCTCGGCGCGTTCGGCATCCCCATCGTCCTGCTCTCCGCCACCCTCACCGGCAACACCGCCGCCGACCTGGTTCACGCCTACCGCGCCGGCTCAGGCCACACCGACACCCCCGCCCTCCACCCGCCCTACCCCGGCTGGACCTACACCGACCTGGCCACCGGCACCATCACTACCAGCCCCACCATCCCCTCCGCCCGGGCCCACACCCTCACCATCACCGTCACCTCCGCCACCCACATCCACGACCCGGACGACCCCCACGGACGCGCCCACGCCGTCCTGGACGCCCTCCGCCCCCTCCACGACTCCCACCGCGGCAGCGCGCTGATCGTCTGCAACACCATCGCCGACGCCCAGGCCACCTACGACCTCCTCGCGGTTACCTGGGGCACCGGCCCGCGAACCCCGCGCCTCCTCCTGCTGCAGGCCGCCACCCCCCACCACCGTCGCACCGCCGCCACCCGCAAACTCCGGCGCTGGACCGGCAAAGGACGTCCCCGGCCTGCCCGCCCGCTCGTCGTCGTGGCCACCCAGCTCGCCGAGCAGAGCCTCGACATCGACACCGACCTCGTCATCACCGACCTCGCGCCTCTCGCGCTGATCATCCAGCGCGCCGGCCGCCAGTTCCGCCACCCGCGCGCCGACCGGCCGCCCTGGGCCACCGGCCCGCGCATCACCGTCCTCGTCCCGCCCGGGCGCCTCCCGGCAGCCTGGCTCCAGGTCTACGACGAATCACTGCTCGACCGCACCCGCACCGCCCTCGGCCCCCCAGGCGACCACCACCTCGCCATCCCCGAGGACCTCCCCGACTTCCTCGACGCCGTCTACGAGCTCGACTTCACCACCCCGGCCGGCATCAGCCACGAAGGTCGGCAAGCCACCGAACACGCCCTGGGCAAGCAGGCCGCCGTCCCCAGACCTGCCCGCATTACCGACCTCCATCAGCTGTCCGACGGCGAAGCCCCCCACCCCGAAACCCGGCTCGGCGCCGACACCCTGCGCGTCCTGCCTGTCTACACCACCCCGGGCCACACCTGGCTCAATCGCCGAGCCACCAAACCGCTGCCCGATCAGGCCACCCCCGCAGACCCCGCCGCGATGCACCAGCTCATGAACCTCACCGTCCCCATCCGCGCCGCCCTCTTCGACGCAGCAGACCCGCACACCGACCCACCGCCCGTCTGGAAGGACGTCGCCTCCCTACGACACCTCCGGCTCCTGCCCCAGCCACTGTGCAACGGCGTCCCCCAGCCCTACCGAAACCACCACCACGACCTGAGCCTCCACCCCACCCTCGGACTCGTCAGCCGGACAACCCGGCGAGGCCCCGATCCATGACAAAGAAACAGCAAAGCACCTGAAGACCCGCAGGTCATCAAGGGTGTTCTCCCGGCGTGCGGAGATCTGCCGAGGTGTCAGCAGTGCCCGGGGCCGGTGCGGCCGTGTTCTCCCGGCGTGCGGAGATCTGCCGGCGACGGCACCCGTCGCCGAGAGAGGGCAAGGGCGAAGTGTTCTCCCGGCGTGCGGAGATCTGCCGTGGTGCATCCTCACCGCCCTGTCCGCCTTCGTGTGCTCTCCCGGCGTGCGGAGATCGGCCGCGATGCCGACGGCGCATCAGGATCCCGGTACGGGGGCTCTCCAGGTCGACGGAGGTCAGCCGGTCCAGGACGGCAGGTGGCAGGTCTCCTTGCAGTGCTCTCCCGGTGCTCGGAGTCCAGCTGTCGGCGTCCGTGGTGACGGCGATGCCGATCAGCGCCTCTGCTGGCATACGGAGTTCAACCAACGGATTGGAGGACGAGCTGGCCCAGCAGCGGACACTCTCCTGGCGCACGGAGTTCGGCCGATGGCTTACATCGTCCTGCCGGTCTACATGCCAATTTCTCCCGGCGTACAGAGTTCAGCCGCAACCCGGCTTCGGCGCGGCGATCATCTGGCCGTGCTATCCCGGCGCACGGAGTTCAGCCGCCCGCGGTCATGATCTCGGTGTGGTCAGCCCAGTGCTGTCCCGGCGTGCGGAGATCTGCCGACCACTGCCATGGAGGTGGCCGCCGACACCGTGTGCTCTCCCGGCGCACGGAGTTCAGCCGTACCTCGCCAAGGTCGAGGACCAGGACGTCGTGTGCTCCCCCGGCGCACGGAGTTCAGCCGGCCGACCCGAGTGCGGACCAGCCGGTCCGCGCGTGCTCTCCCGGCGTACGGAGTTCAGCCGCCGATGGAGCTTCGCACCTTGCTGGACCTGTAGTGCTCTCCCGGCGTGCGGAGATCTGCCGCGGTTCATGAGGTCGCGCTCGCGCACTCCGCCATGCTCTCCCGGTGGACGGAGGTCAGCCGGTCCAGGACGGCAGGTGGCAGGTCTCCTTGCAGTGCTCTCCCGGTGCTCGGAGTCCAGCTGTCGGCGTCCGTGGTGACGGCGATGCCGATCAGCGCCTCTGCTGGCATACGGAGTTCAACCAACGGATTGGAGGACGAGCTGGCCCAGCAGCGGACACTCTCCTGGCGCACGGAGTTCAGCCGCGGCCATCCGGCACGGGATCGGGGTCGCCATGGTGCTCTCCCGATGTACGGAGTTCAGCCGTAGGCGACGGGGCGCGGCATATCCGGGCCCAGGTGCTCTCCCGACGTACGGAGATCAGCCGTCGGAGTCCGTGGTGTCAGCGGTGCCGACCAGAACCTCTCCCGGCGACCGGAGTTCAGCCGTCGAAAGCCTCCAGGTACCGGATGCTGGCACGATGCCCTTCCGGCCTAGTCCTGTCCGGGGACATCCTGCCTGACACCGACCACTCGCCAACCCAGCCTGCGGCGCTCCATCCCAGGCAGGCGACAACTCGGCGACGGTGTCGGAGGAGCGCAGCGCACATGGGACAGCGCCAAGACCTAGCAATCCCTTCGGGAGAAGTGGCATTGACGACCGCGAGGGGACTGGGCACTGACGCTCATCCAATAGCGCGGCACCCTGGCATCGACGGAAGTGGGGCTTCGCCCGTGATCTTGCTGATACGCCGCCGGATGGCCGCGAACATTTCGGCGCGCTCCCTGACCTGGTAGTTGACGCGGTCGTAGCGCAGTTGGAGCGTGGCGGTACGGTCCGGGGACTTCAACAGGACAAGGCCCAGGCTCTCCCCGGGTGTCAGGTCGCGGTGATGGGGTTGGCGTCCAAGAAGGCCACTTGGTCGACGCCGGGCTGCAGTGGGGGCCCGAGCCTGGCGGGCGAGAAGCCGCCCGTTCCCTGCTGTTCCGGGCGGGGTTCCGGGATGGGTGCTGGAACTGGCGGCCAGGTCGGCGGCGTAGGTCATCCAGTCCCGCTGCTGGCGTGTCAGCGGACGCGGCAGAATCCCACTGTCCCTTGACACTGGCGTGCTGCCACCAGCGGCGTCCGGGCCGCGAAGGGCTCCAGTGCCTGACGAAGAGTCTGCGAAAATGCCTACTGACGTCGTCAGCGGTGGGCCATCAGAGCGACGTCCCAGGGAAGTACGAGGAGAGCTGACGTGACAGAACAGCACAGCGAGACAGAGTCGGTGGGCAAACCCAAGTTCACGGACGAGGAACTCCGCGAGGCGCAGTGGCTCGGCGTCGAGGGGGATACCGACGGCCCGCAGATCGCTGTGTTGGAAGGCGGGTTCGTGGTGATGCGTCACGGTGGTGACCCGGACGCTCCCTACCTTGTCTACACCCCGGCCGAGTGGGATGCCTTCCAGCGGGGAGCGGCTGATGGAGAGTTCGACAATCTTCCCGCCCCGTCCTGACCGCTTCCGCCGTGGGACGTGCGCTGTGATCGACAGCGAGGAACTGTGAGGCGGCCCCCGTAGCCACAGCCTGGCGGTCGTGCGTACTATCGCCAAGCTGAGGCTGGGGCGCGACGGATGCGCCACGCCCCGGCGAGTTGTCACAACCAGCAGGTGGCAATGCGTATGGCCCGGCACACTTCGGAAGTGCCGGGCCATACGCACATCACTGGGGGTGTCCGGTCAGTTCACTGGGACCAGGGTGTTCGTGCCGACGGCTGCGGTGAAGCGGCGGAAGGCGGCGGAGGGGTAGCGGTGGGCCGGCCCCTGCGGGTCCTTGCTGTCACACACGGCGACCTCGCCGGCCGCGCCGGCCGCGCACTCGACGCAGTTGTCATTGCCCCCGCTGTAGCTCGACCTCTTGAAGGGGAAGCCGGTGGCGGAAGCGTCGGAGTAGTAGCTCACTTGATCTTGTCTCTCTGTTCGGTGATGAAGGCGAGCGAGTCGTCTCGGCTCATGGCCTCAGCCGTGATCTCGACGAACTTCGTCCGGTACAGCTCCACATCGTCAGGTTCCTCGACCCAGAGACTGCTCAGCAGTCCTTCGAGGAACACGACATCGAGGTCCTGGCGGTGTGGAAAACCCAGGAGTGCCAGTGGTCCGGCGTGGCCGGGATGGAAGGCAGCGCCGACAGGCATGACCTGGAGGTTGATGTTGTCGTAGCGGCTGAGCGTGAGGAGCTTGTCGAGCTGCGGGACCATGATGTCGGGCCGGGTTGCGTTGGAGAGCAGCGCCGATTCGTGTATCACCGCCCAGACCTGGACAGGGTTCGGTCGGGTCAGGATCGACTGGCGCGCCATACGGACCTGTACCTGGTCCTCGACGGTGCCGTGCAGCCGGGTTCCGAGTCGCTCGATGACGATCCTGGCGTAGTCCGCGGTCTGGAACAGACCGGGGATGAAGGACGGTTCGTACGTCTTGAACGTCGAAGCCTCGGTCTCCAGTTGGATCAGGTCGTAGGCTGTGGCGCTGATGACGTCGCGGTAGCTGAGCCACCAGCCGCGCTTGCTCCCGTCCTTGGTGATCGCGATCAGACCAGCGCGGAACTTCTCGTCTGTGACCTCGTAGAAGTCGAGGAGCGTGATGACGTCCTCGACCTTGGCTGCCGACCGGGCGTTCTCGATCCTGTTGATCTTGGGCTGACTCAGGCCCGTGGCCTCGGCCACTGTGTCGGCGGACACCTTCATGAGCTCGCGGAGCTTCCGCAGCTCACCGCCAAGCTGGCGTCGGCGAACGGTCGAGATCGCCATGCAGTCCTCCTGATCTGTCGATTGACCAGTCTGCCCCCGATCCGGGCACGCGCGCTACCAGCAACTGGCAGTCGAAGCAGCCGAATCCAGGTTCGAAATGAATAAATTCAAGTTTGGTCGAGCAGCTTGCATATCGCCACTGCCACGCGCCATGCTGAGTGTGACGGACCGCACGCCAGCTGTTAACAGCATCGGTGGCCTTCTGTCATCTGAGCCTGCACAACGTATTTTTGAATGATCGTCAGGCATGGAGCCGCTGGACCGCGCCACTCTGAGTGTGGCTGTAGATGGTCAGGCGCCGTGCAGTGGCGGTCACCGCGACCGTCACGGCCGCTTCCCCGGATCCACCTCAGCCGACCGCCTCGTGCCCGGCGCCCGGAGGAATGTCATGCTCACGGTAAACTTTCTGGCGGAAGCCAGATGCGAAGCAGTCGGGGACGCGCGCCGCAGGCTCGTGGAGCTGCTGCGGACGGCCGGCCTCGATCTCGACGACGAGACGGCGGAGACACTCAAGCTGCTCCTGGGCGAGCTGCTGGCCAACGGGATCATGCACGGCTACGGCGGCGCAGCCGCAACACCCGGCGCTTCCCTGCCCGTGAGGGCGCAGATGGACGGAGGCATGCTGCTCGTTGCCGTGCATGATCCCGGGCCGGGGGTACCGGTGGAACGGGCTGCGAGCGCGGCGGAGACCAACGGGCGCGGTCTCACTCTTGTTGCCCGTTTCTCGGCCGGCTACGGGTGGAGGAACAGCGAGATGGACGACGAAGGCCCGGGGAAGTGGGTGTGGTTCAAGCTCGACCTCAACGCCCCGACCCTCGGCGCGCCGACGTACCTGGAGACTGAGGAGGTTCCGGGGGCGCGGATGGCTGCGGAGCGAAGGGCCCGGACGGATCTGCAGAGCGCAGCGCTCGACGCCTACCGGCATGCCCTGCTCTTGCGGCCCTCGCCCGTGGTCCACACGGCCGCGCCCTGTCAGGGCCGTCCGGCCAGGACCGTGCGGATAGGCAGGGCGGCGTGAGCAGCAAGCGCATCGCCGCCGCCTGCACCCCCGGCCCGTCGTCTTTGCTCCGGACGCGTCCGGCCCGGCACACCGTGCGGGCCCACAGGCGGCGGGTGCCGGGTCCCAGCCCGCAGGAACAGATGGTGGTCGACGTCGTGAACCGGCAGCTTTCTGTCGCCCTGCAGCCCTTCCGGGAAAGGATCGGCGAAGTGCTGCAGGTCGGAAGGCTGATCATCCGTCAGTCGCGGCACGGCAGCATCGAGATCCCGCACAGTGGCGATCTCCCGCGCAACTCCTCGTAGAGGCGGCCACAGCAAAGGCTTCTCGTCCCCCGAGGGCGGGAAGACGCGGAACCCTCCGCAGAAACCCGCTAATCCCCCCAGCGGGCAGTGGAGAGGGCCGCGTAGTCCGGCAGTCCCGACCGACGGCGGTCGGGTGTCCCCCTGCCGGCATGGCCGGGGCACAGCTGCCCCCGGCCAGGTGGCAGCCCAGGTTGAATGCGCCCGCCTGGGCTGCCACTTCGACAGCACACGTACGGGTCGTCCTGCGGCCCGGTACCGTTCCGCTCTCCCGCGCCTGGCCTTGCCGTTCAGGCCGGTCGCGGGGCACCACCCCCACCTGTACCGGTGGGTCGCACAACAGGGTTCCACCCCCGGGAAATCACGCCTCGTCGTTTCGCGTGGTCCCCGGGGGCAGGCCCTCACAGTACTGCCGCACCCAGGCCGTGGGGAGCCGAACGGTGCGGTGGCCTCCGCCAGTTCGCGCTCCTGCTGTTCCTGCGCCGGCTGGCGGTGGCGGGCCGGATGGCCTGGGGAGCCCCTGACCGTGCAGGCAGGGACGGGCCATCCGGTGATCCTCCGGCGTTCCCGCGCGCTCGGCGCGGGGACCCCCCCGGGCGGCGTGTGGGGTGCGGGGGGGGGGGGTGTTAACAAAAACCAACCCCCCCCCACCCCGGGGAAAGGGGGTAGGGGCGGGG
>NZ_JBHJVK010000092.1:0-27127 GCF_042264695.1 Kitasatospora sp. NPDC056138
CGCCGGAGAACAGGATCACCGGGCGCTCGAACTCGCCCGCCACCTCGCGGAAGACGTGCACCGACTCGGCTTCCAGGGCGTCGAGGTGCGAGAGCGCGAAGGGGCTCTCCGTCCCGGGAAGGCTGTGGGTCGCGGTCGTCATGCCAGGCCCCTCGTGGTCAGGAAGGTGTGCAGTTCGGCAGCCGAGTCGGCGACCGTCCGGCCCTGGGTCTCCAGGCGCAGCTCCGGGTCCCGGGGCGCCTCGTAGGGGTCGTCCACGCCGGTCAGGCCGGAGATCTCGCCGGCCGCCTGCTTGGCGTAGAGGCCCTTCACGTCCCGCTCCGAGCAGACCTCGACCGGCGTCGCGACGTGGATCTCCAGGAAGTCGGTGCCGTTCGCCGCGTGCCGCTCGCGCACGGCGGCGCGCGAGTCGGCGTACGGCGCGATCACCGGGGCGAGGACCTTGACGCCGTTGGCCGCCAGCTTCTCGGCGACGAAGCCGATCCGGGTGACGTTGGTGTGCCGGTCCTCGCGGCTGAAACCCAGGCCCTTGGAGAGGAACTCGCGGATCTCGTCACCGTCCAGGACCTCGACCCTGTGGCCCTCGGCGCGCAGTCGCCCGGCCAGCGCGAACGCGAGGGTGGTCTTGCCCGCGCTGGGCAGCCCGGTCAGCCACACGGTGGCGCCGCGCTCGCACGGGGCGGCCGCGGGGGCCGCCCCTGCGGCTTCCCCGGCGGCCGAGGTGTCGGCTGTCGTCACGGTGAACTCTCCTGGTCGATGGGTTGGTTAACGGTTTTGCTGACGGGCGGTCAGAGGTGGATGCCGCACTCGGTCTTGCCCGAGCCCGCCCACCGGCCGGCCCGCCCCTGCTCGCCCTCGCCGGGCTTGGCGGTGCAGGAGAGCGGGGAGCACCCGATGGAGGTGTAGCCCTCCCACAGCAGCGGGTTGAGCAGTACCCCGTTGGCGTCGACGTAGGCGTCCACGTCGGCCTGGGTCCAGCGGGCGATCGGCGCGAGCTTGACCTTGCGGCGCCTGGCGTCCCAGGCCACCACCGGGGTGCCGGCGCGGGACGGCGACTCGTCGCGGCGCAGCCCGGTCGCCCAGGCGTCGTACCCGGCCAGACCCCGGTTCAGCGGCTCGACCTTGCGCAGCGAGCAGCACAGGTCCGGGTCGCGGTCGTGCAGTTGGGGCCCGTACCGGGCGTCCTGCTCGGCCACGGTGAGCTCCGGGGTGAGCGTGATGACGTTGACCGGCATGACCGCCGCGACCGCGTCCCGGGTGCCGATGGTCTCGGCGAAGTGGTAGCCGGTGTCCAGGAACACCACGTCCACGCCCGGGAGGACCGAGGAGGCCAGGTGGGCCACCACCGCGTCCTCCATCGAGGAGGTGACGCAGAACCGCCTGCCGAAGGTGTCGGCGGCCCACCGCAGGATCTCCTGCGGGGTGGCCTCCTCCAGCTCGCGGCCGGCTCTGGTCGCCACCTGCTCCAGATCAGTCGTGGTGCTCATGCGGTGTACCCCCGTTGGCGGTGGACAGCAGTCCGAGGAACTTCAGCTGGAAGGCCCGGCGGCAGGCCGCGCACTCCCAGGCGCCGTGGCCGGTCTCGTTCGGGCGCAGGTCCTCGTCCCCGCAGTACGGGCAGTGGAACGGTGCGGCGCGCTCGCTCACGACAGGGCCTCCTCGTTCGCGCGGGCGGTCCACTGGGCGAACCGCTCGCCTTCGAGGCGCTCGGCCTGGTAGCGGGTCAGCAGGCGCTCGACGTAGTCGGGCAGGCCGTCCTTGGTGACCTTGAGCCCGCGGACCTTGCGGCCGAACCCGGCCTCGAGGCCCAGCGCGCCGCCGAGGTGAACCTGGTAGCCCTCGACCTGCTCGCCGTTCTCGTCCGTCACCAGCTGGCCCTTGAGACCGATGTCCGCGACCTGGATCCGGGCGCAGGCGTTCGGGCAGCCGTTGATGTTGATGGTCAGCGGCTCCTCGAACTCCGGCAGGCGGCGCTCCAGTTCGTCGATGAGCGTACGGCCGCGCTCCTTGGTCTCGACGATCGCCAGCTTGCAGTACTCGATGCCGGTGCAGGCCATGGTGCCGCGGCGGAACGGGGACGGGGTGACCCGCAGGTCCAGCGCCTCCAGGCCGGCCACCAGCGACTCGACCCGGTCCTCGGCGATGTCGAGGACCAGCATCTTCTGCTCGGCGGTGGTGCGCAGCCGGTTCGAGCCGTGCTCGGCGGCGAGGTCGGCGATCCGGGTGAGCAGCTCGCCGTTGACCCGGCCGACCCGAGGGGCGAAGCCGACGTAGAACCTCCCGTCCTTCTGCCGGTGCACGCCGACGTGGTCGCGCCAGCGGCCGCTGGGCTCCGCGGGTGCCGGGCCGTCGATCAGCCGGTACTTGAGGTACTCGTCCTCCAGCACCCGGCGGAACTTCTCCACGCCCCAGTCGGCGACCAGGAACTTCAGCCGGGCGCGGTTGCGCAGGCGCCGGTAGCCGTAGTCGCGGAAGATGCCGATCACACCGCCGTAGACGTCCGCGACCTCGTCCAGCGGCACCCAGGCGCCGAGGCGGACGCCCAGCCTGGGGTTGGTGGACAGGCCGCCGCCGACCCAGAGGTCGAAGCCGGGACCGTGCTCGGGGTGGACCACGCCGACGAACGCGATGTCGTTGATCTCGTGGGCCACGTCCAGCAGCGGCGAGCCGGAGACCGCGGACTTGAACTTGCGCGGCAGGTTGGAGAAGTCCGGGTTGCCGATGAAACGGCGCTGGATCTCGTCGATGGCCGGGGTGCCGTCGATGATCTCGTCCTCGGCGATGCCGGCGACGGGCGAGCCGAGGATGACGCGGGGGGTGTCGCCGCAGGCCTCGGTGGTGGACAGGCCGACGGCCTCCAGCTTCTGCCAGATGGCCGGGACGTCCTCGATCCGGATCCAGTGGTACTGCACGTTCTGCCGGTCGGTCAGGTCGGCGGTGCCCCGGCCGTACTGCTCGGAGACCTCGCCGATCGCCCTGAGCTGGGCCACCGTCAGCCGGCCTCCGTCGATGCGCACGCGCAGCATGAAGTACTCGGCGTCCAGCTCGTGCGGGTCCAGGATGGCCGTCTTGCCGCCGTCGATGCCCTCCTTGCGCTGGGTGTACAGGCCCCACCAGCGCATCCGGCCGCGCAGGTCGGCGGGGTCGATGGAGTCGAAGCCCTGGCGCGAGTAGATCGTCTCAATACGTGTCCGTACATTGAGACCGTCGTCGTCCTTCTTGAACTGCTCGTTGGCGTTGAGCGGCGTGAAGTGGCCCATGCCCCACTGGCCCTCGCCGCGGTGGCGGGTCACCTTGCGGGCGGCGGCTGGGCGGCGCACGGGTGCGCTGTCGGCTGCGGGCTCGACCGTCTCGGGAGTGGTGGCCATGGTGTCGTCCTTTGGGCAGCAGGCTGGGGGTGGGGCTGGCAACCCGACCGCGAAACTGCTTCCCACCTGCGGATTTGGGCAGGTTCAGGCAGGCAGTGACCTCGGCCGGAGGGCGCCTGTGCAACCGCTTCTGCGGGTATGGCAAGGGGTGGCGCCGGGTGCGGTGGTGGCGGCGGGGTGGGGCTCAGGTCACCGGACAGATGGCGCTGGACACGCGAAGGAGATCGACGTGCAGTCGACCTACCAGGGTGGCTCCGGCGCTTGGCATGGCAAGAGATTCGCACGGCGAGCGACTCGCGGTCCACTAACATCCGAATAGTGGACGCATTGGTTTCACCATGCGATACACCGGGGGCGAGCCGCAGACCGGGCCCGCTGTGTCACCTGCCGCACTGCGCAGGCGAGTCGGAACCGCGCCCGCCGCTCCCCTTATATGCGTCGCCTCCTGCGCGTCGTGCGCGGCGCCCCTCGGCCGGCCGTCCGGCGGGGTGCCCGGCAGCCGGTCGGCGGGGCCCCGGCGGCCGTGCCGCAGGGCGGGCCGGGAGGGGGCACCGGGCCCGCTACCGTAGGGGCGTGCAACCAGCAGGGGAAACCTCCAGGACGACGCCCGACCGGCCTTCGCGACGCCGTGGCAGGCGTCGGCGCGCCGTGCGCAGATCGGCGTGGCGGACCACGCTCTGGGCCCTGCTCAAGGACACCACCAACACCTGCGTCGAGTACCGCGTCACCGGGCTCGCCGCGGAGGCCGCGTTCTTCACCCTGCTCTCCATCCCGCCGCTGCTCCTCTGCCTGGCCGGCACGCTCGGCTACCTGGACGAGATCCTCGGCGCGGGCACCATCGACAAGCTCAAGCACGACATCGTCTCGGCTGCCGGGACGGTGCTCTCGCCCAGCTCGATCGACCAGATCGTCCAGCCGCTGCTCACCGGGGTCTTCGACAACGGCCGCCCCGACCTCATCTCGATCGGCTTCCTGCTCTCGCTCTGGTCCGGCTCGCGGGCCCTGTACATCTTCATCGACACCATCACCGTCATGTACGGGCTCGACGGCAAGCGCGGCATCGTCCAGACCCGGCTGATGTCGCTCGGCCTCTACCTCGGTGCCCTGGTGATCGGCTCGCTCGTGCTGCCGCTGCTGGTCGCGGGCCCGGGGCTGCTGGTCTACGAGCTGCCCACGGCGGCCGGCGTGGTCAACGCGCTGTACTGGCCGGCCACCATCCTGCTGCTGGTCGCCTTCCTCACCACGCTCTACCACGTGGCCGTCCCGGTCAGCACGCCTTGGCGCGAGGACATCCCCGGCGCACTGGTCGCCCTCGGCGTGCTGGTGGTGTGCAGCGTGCTGCTCCGGATCTACCTGATCCACTCGGTGGAGGGCCCGTCGGTGTACGGGTCGCTGGCCGCTCCGGTGGCCGTCCTGCTGTGGATCGGTGTGGTCGCGCTGGCCGTTCTGATCGGCGCCGCGATGAACGCCGCCATAGACCGCAGGTGGCCGACGGTCGAGACCGCCGACGCCCGCGCCGAGAACGAGCGCGCCAACGAGGAGGCCGCGGCGGCGGTGGTCCGCGAGGTCACCGCCCGGCGCGCGGTGGAGCGGGCCCGGCTGGCCAGGGAGCTCGGTCTCGCCGAGGGTCACGAGGACGAGTACGAGGACGACGAGGACGACGGCGACGTCCCGTCCGAGTACCCCGAGCGCTGGGCCGAGATCCTGCCGCCGAAGGACCTGCGCGGCCGCCTGCGCGCCGGCGGCACCCACCGCCGCCAGCCCCCGCCGCCGCCCGACACCGACCGCCCGGCCGCCCCGGCGCCGCACGGCAGCCCCCACCACGGCCCCCGGGCCGACCGGTAGGGCTTCGCCGCGTACGGCATCTCTGCACCGTCCGAACCCGAATCCGGGTGACCGGCATCGGCATCGGCGCGGACCGGCATCGGCAGCAGGGGCCCGGGCGCCTGGCAGGGTGGGCCCGGATTGCGACCGGTGATACGAAATCGTATAGTTCCAAATCGTGCAGTCCGAAATCGTGCAGTCCGAAATCGTGCCGTCCGAGTGGTCGGCCCTGCTGGCGCTCCAGCGGGCCACCCACGCCACCCTCCAGGTGCTCGCCGCCGAGCTGGTCGACCTGGACCTGACCGCCTCCGAGATCAACGCACTGGCCAACCTCGCCGACGGCCGCGGGCGGACCGTGTCCGAACTGGGAGCGGCCGTGGGCACCCGCCCCACCACCCTGACCAGCGTGCTGGACCGCCTGGAGCGGCGCGGTCACATCACCCGGGGCACCCGCCCGGGAGACCGCCGGGCGGTGCTCATCGAGCTCACCGCCTCCGGACGGCTGGCCGCCGCCACGATCCGGCAGGCCGTCACCGACCTGGAGCGCCGAGCGCTCGGCCGGCTGCCCGCCGATGCGATCGCCGGTCTGCGCACCGCCCTGCAGGCCCTGACCGAGGTGCCGTCATGACTCCGCAGCAGTTTGGGACGGAGACCGACGGCCTGCCCGCCTTCGAGGCGCTGATGGCCGAAGTGATGGCGACCGCCGAGCGGTTCGGCCACCGGGAGCACGTCCACCTGACGTGGCTGGCCGTGCGGCGGTGCGGTGTGCCCGCGGCGGTGGGCCTGGTCAGCGACGGCATCCAGCGCACCGCCCGCTACGCGGGTGCGCCCCAGAAGTACCACGTGACCGTCAGCCGGGCCTGGGTGGAACTGGTCGGACACCGCGTGACCGGGCACGGCGAGGGTGACTTCGGCACGTTCGCCGACCGCCACCCCGAACTGCTCGACAAACGTCTGCTGACCCGCTTCTACCGTCCGGCGACGCTGGCCGGCCCGCAGGCGAAGAACGGCTGGGTCGAGCCCGACCTCGCCCTGTTCCCGCGGTAGGACGCCGACCGGCGGCGCCCCGGGCGGAGTCGGCACGATGGCGGCGGCGGAGCAACGGCCGCACCGGTTCGACGGGTTGTGACGAGCGGCCGGGCCCGGAGGGCCACCGCCCGCTTCCGCCCCCCGGGCGGCCCCGGCTACCGCTGCGGGGCGGGCGCGAAGTCGCCCGGCCGGGTGCTCGGTTCACCGTACTCCCGGGGCAACGAACCTGACGGCGTGTCCCCTCGATCACCGGGGTGCCGTCGCGTGGCCAGGTGGAGGCGGCGGGCGGACAGCAGGGCGGCGCCGAGCAGCAGCAGGTCGCGGGCGGCGAGCAGGACGGCCGCCGGCACCGAGCCCTCGACCAGCGCGCGGCCCGTGAACGGGAACACCGCCATGGTCAGCGGACAGGCCGTCAGGACCAGGTGGGCCACCGGCCGCTGCGAGCTCTCCCGGTGCAGCAGGCAGACCGCCGCCAGCGCCACCAGCCACACCAGGTACTGGGGACTCAGCACCCGGCTGGTCACCGTGAACAGCAGCACCGCCGTCAGCGCCGCGTCCGGCAGCACCCACTCCGGCCGCAGGTCGGCCCGCAGCCGCCACCACACCAGCCACCCGAGCGCCAGCGCCGTGCAGACCTCGCTGACCACCGTCATCACCGGGACGTACGGCCCGAGGAACTCCGTCGAGCCGTAGTTGACCGCCAGCCGGCCGGACCAGCCCAGGTGTCGGGCGAGGTGGAACGGCAGCGCGCCGAGCGACTCGAACTGGATGCCCCGCTCCTGCTGAGCCGTCAGGAACCCGTACGCCCCGGGGCAGGCCAGCGCCGCCCCGCCGCCGGCCACCGCCAGCCCGAGCAGCGCCGCCGTCCAGCTGCGCCGGGTGCGGAGCCCGCGAGCGGTGCCGATCAGCAGCAGTACCGGCCATGCCTTGATCAGCGTTCCGAGTGCGACCAGCACCCCGAACGTCCGGTCGCCGCGCGCCGTGCTCCGGCGGCCCGCGAGCAGTGCGGCCACCGCCACGGCGGCCACCACGATGTCGAACCGGGTCCACGGGACGGTCCACAGCAGCGGCAGCCCCGCCGTCCACAGCCAGACCGCCGCCGTGCCGCGTCCGGCTCTGACCGCGGCCCTGACCAGCCCGGCCAGCACCGCCAGGTCGCACAGCGCGCACAGCAGCACGAAGGCGCGGTCGTACCCGACGAAGGGGAACAGCGCGGGGGCCAGGATCACCCCGGCCGCGCCCGGCGGGTACTGCCAGGTGACGTCGCCGATCGGGAAACCGCCGCCTGACATGACGTCGAACCAGCCGTGGTAGACCCGCGAGACCGAGTAGTCGAGCGGGTCCGTCGTCGCGAACGGCCCGACCTTGAGTGCGCCGGCGACCAGGACGGCCCGGCTCAACAGCCAGACGAGGACGGGCCGGACGATGGGTGGGACGCGTCGTCGGAGGTGCGGAGTCATCGAACCAGTCTGTCAACCCGTCAGTTCGGAACGGACACCGGTGTTCCGCATACTGAATGATCGTGACCACCGACAAACCACCGACGCCGGACCGCCGCTGGCCCGTCGTACTGCCACCGGCCCTGCTGACCCTCCTGCTCGGACTCTGGGGGATCGAGCGGGGCGGAAGCATCTGGCGCGACGAGGCGGTGAGTTACCAGGTCGCCCACCGCAGCCTGCCCGAGATCTGGCGGATGCTCCACGGGATCGACGCGGTGCACGGGCTGCACTACCTCCTCCTCCACACCGTCTTCCGGTTCTGGGACGGCGGTCTGCTCGCGCTGCGGCTGCCCTCGGTCCTGGCCATGGTGCTGGCCGCCGCCGCGCTGGCCGAGATCGGCCGGCGGCTCGCCGGGCCGAGGGCCGGACTGCTGGCCGGGCTGGTCTTCGCGCTGGTGCCCGCCGTGCAGCAGTACGCGCAGGAAGGCCGCAGTTACGCCTCGGTGTGCGCGGCCGTGGTGGTCGGCAGCCTGCTGCTGGTCCGGGCCTGGCAGCGGCCGGGGGCCTCGGCCTGGGCGGCGTACGGGGCGGTGATGCTGCTCGGCACCCTGCTGCACGAGTTCGCCGTGCTGGTGGTGGCCGGGCACGCGGTGACCCTCTGGTGGGGGCGGGCCGGGCGGCGGGTGTGGCGCGGCTGGGCCGTGACGACGGCGATCGTGCTGGCGGGGCTGCTCCCGCTGGTGCTGATCAGCCGTGCGCAGGCGGACCAGGTCGCCTGGATCAGGCCGCCGGACTGGTCCGACATCTGGGCCCCGGCGCTCACCAGCGCCGTCGGTGCGCTCTGCGCCTGCCTGCGGCAGCCCGCCGTCCCCGGTGCGGCGCTCCGGCTGCGGGTACTGGCGCTGCCGCTGCTGGTGCTTCCTCCGGTGGTGCTGATCCTGGTCTCGTACCTCGACCCGCTCTACGTGGACCGCTACGTCGTCTTCAGCTACGCGGGCCTCGCCCTGCTGCTCGGCCTGGCGCTCGACCGGGGCTGGGCCCGGCTGCCGCGTGCGCTGACCCGGTGGCCGACCGCCGGGCGGCCGGTGGTCGCGGCCTTGGCCCTGTCCGCACTCGTGCTGGCGCCGCTGCCGCTGGAACGCGGTCTGCGGACTCCGCAGAGCAGGCCCAACGACGTGGCCGCGGCGGCGCGGGCAGCGCGGGACCTCGGGCGCCCGGGCGATGCCGTGCTCTTCGTCCCCGGTGCCCGCAGGGAGGCCGCGCTCTACGACCCCTCCGCGTTCGCCGCCCTGGCGGACGTCGCGCTGGACCGGAGCGGCGCGGACTCCGGCACCATCAACGGCGTCGAGGCCGCACCGGAGCGGATCCGGGCCGCCCTGGCCACGGTGCACCGGGTCGTCCTGGTCACCGACCCGCGCCCACGGGCCGGCGCCTCCGCGCGCGACCGGGCCAAACTCGCCGTGCTCGCCGCCCGGTTCGGGCCCTGTCGCAGTACGGCGGTCCGCGGCATCACGGTCACCCTCTATGCGGCCCGGGGTTCCTGCGGCTGACGCCGGAGGTGCCGGCCGGGGTTCGGAGCGGTGGCGGGATCGCCGCGACTGCGTCAACTCGGCTGGTCCCGGCGGTGGTTGCCGCCTCGATCGACAACTCTCCCGACCGGCCCGGATACCGGTTTGACTCCGTCGGGCAGTCGGCGCGGATGCGCGCGCCGACGCATCCGGACCCCGGGCCGGGCCGTCCTGCCGGGGTCGGCCGGGCCCGGGGGCGGGCTAGACGAGCGGAACCGCGCCCGGCAGGACATCGGCGCGGAAGCTGAGCTCACCCTGCTGGCAGGCGGTGACCCGGACCAGGCCGGAGGGGAGCAGCTGGGCCTCGATCCGGCACGGGGCGTCGAGCTCGACGTAGCGGTGGAAGGCGGTCTCCATCGCGACCGGCAGCGCCGGGTGCGGGTGCAGGACGGCCTGGGTCGCCTGGCGGGCCGCTTCCAGCAGCAGCATGCCGGGCACGTGGTCGACGGGATGGTCGAAGTACTTGGGGTGCGAGGTGTCCACCCGCAGCTGCCAGGCGCGGCCGGGGCCGTCGTGGCCCGCGAGCGGCGAGAGAAGTACGTCCTCGGGCCGGTGCCGGCCGGACTCGCCCGCGGGAACGGGCGGTTGGAGCGGGAGCGCGGAGGCCATGGCCCGCGAGGCGTCCCCGTGGTCGGCGCGCAGCCGGCGGTAGACGGCGGGGGCCTGGATGGTGAAGCGCGAACGTGCGCGGGCGTGCAGCATGCCGTCGCGGAGCAGTTCGACGTGCATGGTCATCGCGACCGGGCGACCCCGGCGCCGGACCGGATCGGTGCAGAGCACGCGTAACGAGAGCTCCACGGGGCCGAGTCGGGTGCCGGGGTGTAACACGTCGGGGATCAGTGCGTAGCGGTAGCTCTCCCAGACCAGGTGCTGGTCGAGCGGGATGTCGTATCCGACGTGGCAGAGCAGTGGGAAGAGCTGACGGACCGTCTCGGTCACCAGCAGCGGCTCGTACGACCCGTCCTCGGCCAAGTGGAAGGACTGGTTCTCGGGCCAGCGCGCGGTGACGGTGAAGGCATCGGGGGAAGTGCGCTGCCAGTCCGTCAGGAAGACCTCGTCGGGATCGAGCTTGTGCACGAGGTGCTGGGGGACGGTTCTCCCGGACATGGCTGCGGCGGGGGCAGTGTGCGTAAGGTTGGACATATCGGGCGTCTCTCAACTCCGAGTGCAGCGCTTCTCGGTACGCGGGTTGAATACTGCGACGGTCAAAAAATAAAGTACGTTCAGTTTTTTGTCGATGTCCCAGGAGCGAGTTGATGGCACAGCCTAAGCAGGAACGGGCTATCCGCAAGCGGTGGTTGATCCTCGAAGCCGCAGCCGAGGTTTTCGACCGGCACGGGTACTCCGGGGCGGCGATCAGCAAGATTATGGAGCGGGCCGAGACCACCCAGGGGGCGGTCTACTTCCACTTCAAGTCCAAGGAGGACCTGGCGCGGGCGGTCATCGTGCACCAGGCCGACAAGCTGGACCTGCCGAAGTCCCCCCAGGGGTTGCAGCAGTTGGTCGACCTCACCCTCTACCTGGCGGTCGAGCTCCGGCACAACGTGCTGCTCCGGGCCGGGGTGCGCCTCGCCGTCGAGCAGGAGGAGTCGGGGCTGGCCGAGTACTCGGTCTACGAGTGGTGGATCGAGCAGTTCTCCAAGGAGCTGACCGTGGCCCGGGAGCGCGGTGAACTCCTGCCCGACGTGGACGGTCGGGGCTTCGCCCGGCTCCTGGTGGCGGCCTTCACCGGCACCCAGGTCATGTCGCAGATCTCGACCAACCGGGCCGACCTGCCGGAGCGGATCGCCGAACTCTGGCGCTACCTGCTGCCGGGGCTCGCCCGGCAGGAGGTGCGGGAAGGCCTGGTCATCGACACCAACCACCGTGGGGCGTGGTCATGACGGTGCGCATCGCGCTGACGGGTGCGACCGGATTCATCGGGTCGACGGTACTGCGCACGCTGCTCGGCCAGGGGGTGGAGGTCCGCGCCCTGGTGCGGGGGGATGCGTCGCAGGACGGCGCGGTGCACCGGGTGCCCGGGGACCTCACCGACCGGGCCTCGCTCCGCGAACTGTGTTCCGGTGCCGAGGTCTTACTCCACCTGGCCGCGCGGGTCGGCGGCACCGCCGAGGAGTGCGAGGCGGTGAACTCCCGGGGCACCGGGGCGCTGATGGCGGAGGCCGTGAGGGCCGGGGTGCCGCGCATCGTGCAGCTGTCCACGGCCGCCGTCTACGGCTGCGGCCCGCACCGGGGCATTCCGGTGGACGGGGTGCGCCCGGAGCCGGTGTCCCACGCGAGCAGGACCAGGCTGGCGGCCGAGGGGTTCGCCCGGGAGGCCGGCGCGGTGGTCCTGCGGCCGGGCCTGGTGCTCGGCGCGGGGGACCGCTGGGTGGTGCCCGCCTACTTCGAACTCGTCCGCAGGGTACCGGCGTTGTGGGCCGGCGGTACCGGCCTGCTGTCCGTGGTGGAGGTCCGCGAGCTGGCCCGCCTGATCGCCGCGCTCGCGACGGCGGCGGATCCGGTCGAGCCCGGCGTCTACCACGCGAGCCACCCGCGGCCGGTGGCGGTCGGCGAACTGCTCGCCGAACTGACCCGGCACGGGGTGCTGCCGCCGCAGTCCGGGCCCGACCTGTCGTGGCCGGAGTGCGTGCGGGTGTTGGCGCAGACGCAGGGGAGGGTGTCGGAGCGTCAGTTCTCGCTGCTGGCCCGGGACCACTGGTACCGCAGCGGGGAGATCTGGGAACTGGCGGACTGTCCGGCCGGCCCGGGGGCGTTGGCGCGGCTGGGTGACGCGGCCCCGTGGTACCGCGAGCACCTCGCGGCGGCCGAGCGGCCGAAGTGAGCTGAACTCCTCCCCGCTGGAAGCGGCGTGGCGTTCCGGGGTCACCCCCGGACGGCTCGGGCCATCCGGGTCTCCGGTCGTCTCCGTGCCTCGGGACACCTCGGGTCGGCTGCGGGCCCAGGGCCGCCGCCGGGGTCCTCGGGCCGCTCGGAAGCGGAGGTTTCCGTTCCACCCAAAAACAAAGAGAGCGTTCTGTATTATTCTCGGGTCGGTCAGGTTGTGACACGTGACGGAGGGGAGGCGGGGCCCGCAGGGTCCGGTGGCGCAGGCCGGGCCGCACCGGTGTCGCGGAACGATGTCGTCATGCGCTATTTGCAGACCGGTCAATATTGGTGTGCTAGCGTTCGGCGCGTACCTGCACGGTCGGTCGTGGGCGAAGGTCGAACGTATTCGTCGGCGTCATCCGATGTTCAGAGCGCGGTGAATCACGAGTCCGCTCCCATGGGCTGCGTCCGATTGTTCGTCGGGCCCGGGTGGACTTCCTTTTTGAATGCTGCAGGGTCGGTGGCCTGCGCTCACCGGAGTCCATGCTCGCCGTCCACTGCCGCTTCCCGGAGAATACGGTGGAGGGTGACCGGGTCATGCACGTTTTACTCGGGCCGCATGAACTGCCGCTGCGCGGTCGTGTCGCCGAGATGTCCAGAATCCGTGAGCTGATTTCCTCGGTGGAGGCTCTCGGCAGCGTACTGCTCGAATTCGAGGGAACCACCGGCGCCGGGAAATCCAGGATGCTCCACGAGGCCGGGCGCATGGCGGAAGGGCTCGGCGTCCCGGTCCTGAACGGGCTGCGCGGCGGTGTGGACTCGGGCGGTCCGCTGGTCGTCCTGCTCGATGACCTCCACCGCGCGGGTGCCGAGGACGCCAGGGCGCTCAACACCCTGCGCGGACGGGTCGCGGACACCCCGACCGTCTGGTGCGTCGCCCGCCGGCGCGGATCGGCCAACGGCCCGGTGGACAACGCCCTGCTCTCCATGACGATCCATCAGGAGCAGCTGGTGCTCGGTCGGCTGGGCGAACCGGAGGCGCACGCGCTCGCCGCCGACCTGCTGGGGGCCGAACCCGATGCCGCCCTCTGCCGGGTGCTGTCCGAGGCGGGCGGGCACCCCGAGGCGCTGAGGGCGCTGGTCGAGGGAGTGCGGGAGGAGGGCTTCCTGGCGCTCGGGCCGACGGCCCGGCTCACCTCGTACGCGACCCCCGAGCGGGTCCGGGTCCTGGTGCAGCGGCTGTTGCACGACTGCTCCGCCTTCTGTCGCCGGATGCTGCGGGTGGCGGCCGTACTGGACCGCCGGATCGCCTTCGACGAACTGGCGGGGCTGCTGGGCACCACGCCGGCCAACCTGCTCCCCGCCTTCGACGAGGCGGTGATCGCCGGGCTGGTGCGCGGTGACACCGGTGACCTCGCCTTCGCGAACGAGCTCTTCTGGCGGACGACCTGCGAGTCGATGCCGCCCACCGTGCGGACGGCACTGCGGCGGCAGGCCGCGGCCCAGCGGGCGCAGCAGTTCCGGGTGCAGGGGCCGGCCGGGCCGGCCGGGCCGGCCGGTCCGGTGCGCGCCGGCGTCGGGCCGGGCCGTGGGTTCGGCGCCACGGCCCTCGCGCACCGCGGGGTGCCGGCCCTGGGGGCCTGGGGCCGGCAGTCCAGGCAGGCTCAGCAGCCCTGGCAGCCCTGGCAGCCCTGGCAGCCCTGGCAGGCCGGACGCGGCGCGGCCGCCCTCGGAGCCGGCGGCGTTCAGGTGCCGCACCCCGGCCCACACGGGAGCGGGCGACCGGCGGGCCCCGCCGCCGGAACGGCCGCTGAGGGGTGGGCCGGTCCAGGCCCGATCGCCCCAGGCCCGATCGCCCTCGGTCCGACCGTTTCGAGTCCGACCGTTTCGAGTCCGGCCCTTTCGGGTCCGCTCGCTGCAGGGTCGGTGGCCGACCTCACGGAGGGGCCGGTGGAGGCGGGCTGGGGAGGGCTCACCGAGCGCCAGCGGGTCATCGTCCGGCTGGTGATCGGTGGACTGACGAACCGTCAGATCGCCGAGCGGGTCTTCCTGTCCCCCCATACGGTCAACTATCACCTGCGCAAGATCTACCAGGCCTTCTCCATCGGTTCCCGGATCGATCTGCTGCGGCTGGCGCACGAGTACGGTGCGGGGCCCGGCGGGGCGAGCGGACGCCGGACCAACTGACCCTTCCGGCAGACCTGTTGCGGCGGCGGCGTCGGCGGCGTCGGCGGCGACCGGGGTCGGGCGGGGCCCGGCGGGGCGGGGTCCGGGCCGGGCGTGGATTAATCGATGGCGTTCCCGGACGGACCCGCACTACCGTGGTGCCCGTCCGGGAGGGCCCATCGGTGGCCGCGCCCCGGGCTGTCGACCGTATCGGCTGTCGAGTGACGAGGGAGGTGGGGGCTGTGGTGGCTGTCGTTGTCCGGCGCGTTGCCCGTGCCAAGAAGACCGGCGTTCCTACCTCCGTGGTCTCCGGCCGACCCACTCCCACACCCATGCGCTGACGCCCGAGCGTCGGGCGCGCACGGCCGGGGCCACCCTTTCTTCCGAAGGGTCACCCCCGTTGAACAACTCCTCTGTCGCCCTCCCGCTGTCCGGCTTCGGCTGGGACGAGGCGCGGGCAACCGAGTTCACCCCCCTCGCCGAGGCCGGGCTCACCCCTGCACGCATCGCACGGGTGGACCGCGGCCAGTGCGAGGTCGTGCTCACCGACCCCGAGTCGGGCGAGCTGCGGACCGTACGGGCCGACTCCCGGCCGGTCCACGACACCGACCCGGTCGGCAATCCCTGCACCGGTGACTGGGTGGCCGTCGACCTGGCGGCCACGCCGCTGCCCACGGTGGCGGCGCTGCTGCCGCGCAGTACCGCGATCGTCCGCAAGGGCGCGGGCAAGCGCTCGGACGGACAGGTCCTGGCGGCCAACATCGACTCCGTACTGATCGCCGTCTCGCTCGCGGCCGAGCCCGATCTCGGCCGGATCGAACGCTTCCTGGCGCTGGCCTGGGAGAGCGGTGCCGACCCGCTGGTCGTCCTCACCAAGGCCGACCTGGCGGACGACGCCGAGTACATCAGGGCCGACGTCGAGGGGATCGCGCCCGGCGTGCCGGTCCTGGTGGTCAGCGCCGAGACCGGCGAGGGGCTGGACGTCCTGCGCGCCTGCCTCGGCGGATCGACCGCGCTGATCGGCCAGTCCGGAGCGGGCAAGTCCACCCTGACCAACGCGCTGACCGGTACCGAGACGATGGCCGTCCAGCAGACCAGGGACCGGGACGAGAAGGGCCGGCACACCACCACCGCCCGGGAGTTGATCCCGCTGCCCGGTGGCGGCGTGGTCATCGACACCCCCGGGCTGCGCGGCGTCGGCCTGTTCGGTGGCGAGGGGCTCCGGCAGGCTTTCGGCGAGATCGAGGAGCTCGCCGAGGGCTGCCGCTTCCACGACTGCGGCCACCGCACCGAGCCCGGCTGCGCGGTGGCCGCCGCCCTGGCGGACGGCACGCTCCCGCAGCGCAGGTGGGAGAGCTACCTCAAGCTGCAGCGCGAGAACGAGTGGAACGCCTCCCGGACGGACGCCCGGCTGGCCGCTGCCCGTCTCCAGCGGTGGAAGAGCATCACCAAGTCGATGCGCGGGCCGCACAACCCGACCCGCCGCTGAACCCCGCGCCGGGCCTCCGGGTGCGGCCGCTCCTGATCGCAGGGGCGGCCGCACCGCCGCGGGCCCGGGGGCAGGTCCGGATCGTGCGCCGCTGACGGCCGCGTCCGATTTCCGCCAGTCGACGCCCCTGCGGTGACGCAGACTGGACAGCGTGATCGACGACGACACCCGATACCGAGCCGTGGACAGCCGGGACGCCCGCTTCGACGGGGTGTTCTTCACGGCCGTCCGCACCACGGGCATCTACTGCCGGCCGAGCTGCCCCGCGGTCACCCCGAAGCGGGCGAACTGCTCCTTCTACCCCACCGCGGCGGCCGCTCAGGGCGCCGGCTACCGGGCCTGCCGTCGCTGCCGCCCGGACTCCGTCCCCGGCTCGCCCGAGTGGAACCACCGGGCGGACCTGGTCGGCCGGGCGATGCGGCTGATCGGCGACGGCGTGGTGGACCGCGAGGGCGTCGCCGGGCTGGCCGACCGACTCGGCTACAGCTCCCGCCAGTTGCAGCGCCAGCTGACCGCCGAACTCGGCGCGGGCCCGCTCGCCCTGGCCAGGGCCCAGCGTGCGCAGACCGCCAGGCTGCTGCTCCAGACCACCGGACTGCCGGTCACCGAGATCGCGTTCGCGGCCGGCTTCGCCTCGGTCCGGCAGTTCAACGAGACCGTCCGCGAGGTCTACGACCGCACCCCGAGCGGTCTGCGCGCGGAGGTCGCGACCGGCCGCCGGAACACCGTGCGAGCCGGTTCGATCAGCCTGCGCCTCGCCTACCGGGGCGCCCTCGACACCGAGCACCTGATCGACTTCCTGGCCCTGCGCGCCGTCCCCGGCGTGGAGGAGGTCGTCCCCGGCGCACAGCCCGGTGTCCGCACCTACCGGCGCACCCTCGCGCTCCCGTACGGCCACGCCGTCGCCGAGGTGGACGGCCCGGGCCCGGCCGCCGACCCCCGCCGGGGCTGGCTGGACTGCCGCCTGAGCCTGACCGACCTGCGCGACCTCACCACAGCCGTGCACCGGTTGCGCGCCCTCTTCGACCTGGACGCCGACCCGGACGCCGTGGACACCCGGCTGGGCGCCGACCCGGTCCTCGGCGACCTGGTCCGCGCCCGCCCCGGCGTCCGTTCGCCCGGCCACGTGGACCCGCACGAGCTGGCGGTACGGGCGGTGCTGGGCCAGCAGGTCTCCGTCGCGGCCGCGCGTACCCTGGCCGGACGGCTCGCCGACCGGTACGGCGTGCCGCTGGCGGAGCCCAACGGCGGGTTGCGGGTGCTCTTCCCGAGCGCCGCCGCCCTGGCCGGGGCGGACCCGGGCGACCTGGCCATGCCGCAGTCCCGCCGCCGGGCACTCACCGGACTGTGCGCCGCGCTCGCCGACGGCACGGTACGGCTGGACGGCGGCGTCGACCGCGAGCAGGCGGCGGCCGCGCTGCTGGACCTGCCCGGGATCGGACCGTGGACGGTCGGCTACCTGCGGATGCGGGCCCTCGCCGACCCGGACGTCTTCCTGCCCACGGACGCCGGCGTCAGGCACGGGCTGGTCCGCCTCGGACAGCCGGGCGACCCGGTGGCGGCCGCCGCGATCGCGCAGACCTGGGCGCCGTGGCGCTCGTACGCCGTCCACCGGCTGTGGTCCACCGCTCCGGCGGTGAACCCGGCAGCGGGACGGACGACTTCGAACAGTGTGAAGGGTGAGCAGGCATGACAACGGTGTTCACGACCATGGAGAGCCCGCTGGGCGTGCTGCTGCTGAGCGGCACCCTGGACGGCAACGGACCGGCCGCGCTGACCGCGGTGACCGCACCCGGCCAGAAGGGCGCGCTCTCGGAGCCCGCCCCCGACTGGGTGCCGGACGCGCTGCCGCTGGCCCCGGCCGTGGAGCAGCTGACGGCCTACTTCGCCGGTGAACTGACCGTCTTCGACCTGCCGCTGGCGCCGGTCGGCACGGAGTTCCGGCAGCAGATCTGGCACGCCCTGGACGACATCCCGTACGGCACCACCGTCACCTACGGTGAACTCGGCGCGGCCGCCGGGAAGTCGCCGCGCGCGGTGCGGGCGGTCGGCGGCGCGGTGGGCGCCAACCCGCTGCTCGTGGTCCGGCCGTGCCACCGGGTGATGGGCGCCAGTGGCGCGCTCACCGGCTTCGCGGCCGGGGTCGACCGCAAGCGCTGGCTGCTGGAACTGGAGCGCGGAACGCTGTTCTGACGGCCGCTGTCCGCTGCCGCCGGACCGTTGCCGGTTCGGCCGACCGCGGGGCGGACGGGTCACAGGCCCGTGCGGTCCTCGGGCAGACCCGGGCCGGTCAGCGCCTTGGCCAGCTGCTCCAGGCCGGGCAGGGCGCGCATGACGGCCTCGCGGTCCGCCCGCGACAGGCTCTCCAGGGCGTCGGCCATCCGGCGCTCGTGGGCGTGCTGCCAGTCCCTGAGCTGCTGGTGGCCCGCCTCGGTCAGGGCGATCCGGGCGGTGCGGCGGTCGCCGGGATCGGCCTGCCGGTCCACGAAACCGGCCTCCAGCAGCTTGCCGACCAGCCCGCTGACGGTGTTCGGGGCCAGGCGCTGGCGTGCCGCCAGTTCGCCGACCCGCAGCGGCGCGGCGGCCAGCGTCTGGAGCAGCTCGACCTGGGCCATCGGCAGCGACTCCCAGGGGTACTCGGTGCGGATGCTGCTGCGCAGGGCCCGGCGCAGTCTGGTGATCACATCCGTGAGCCGCTGGGCGCGCTCGATCGCTGCCGCCTTCTCCAGCACGGACTCACCACCGGTGAGGGTGGGGTCGGAGGAGGCGGAAGAGGGGCTGGGCAGCGACGGCATGGCGGAAAGCGTATCTCCTCCCAGGCGCGTGGTTCGGTCGGTGACCAGCTCGGTAGACGATTGCATCCCATGTCGAGATGATCGATAGGGGACAGGGTCGGTTCAAGAATAGTTCGGCATCCGATATATTCTGGGTATGAGCACCGACCGCCGGCCACGACTGCTCGACGGCACCCGACTGCTCGACAGCCGCCTGCTCGCCGAGCACCCCCGACCCCGGGCGATAGCGGTCTGGCGGCACGCCCACTGGCTGGCCGTCGGGACGGTCTGCCTCGGCGCCTTCCTCGGGCAGCTCACGGCCAGCATCACCGTCCTGGTCTTCCCCGCCCTGGAACGCGGGTTCCAGGCCAACTTCGCCGCCGTGGAGTGGGTGGCGCTCTCGTACCTGCTGGTCCTGGTGGCCCTGCTGGCCCCGGTCGGCCGGCTCTCCGACCTGGTCGGACGGAAGACCGTGTACCTCGGCGGCTTCGCCGTCTTCGCCCTGGCCTCGCTCGGTGCCGGGTTCGCCACCGATCTCGCCGAACTGGTGGTCTGCCGGGCCGTGCAGGCCGTGGGCGGCGCCATGATGCAGGCCAACAGTGTGGCCCTGGTCGCGCGCGGTGTACCCGAACGGGCGATGCGCACCGCGCTCGGCATACAGGCGGCGGCCCAGGCCCTCGGCCTCGCTCTCGGTCCGACCCTCGGGGGACTGCTGGTGGCCCACGCCTCCTGGCGCTGGGTGTTCTGGATCAACGTCCCGATCGGCGTCCTCGGCATCCTGGCCGGCTGGTTCCTGCTGCCGCGCACCCACCCCCGGGGCCGTCCGGTCCGTCCGGTCCGTCAGGTCGGCGAACGGTTGGACGGCCTGGCAGGGCGCGGCGGAGCGGTGCCGGTCGCCGCCGTGCGGCCCGTCGGCGGGGACGGGCGGATCAGTGGGGAGGGAAGGTTCGACCTGCTCGGCCTGGTCCTGCTGGCCGGCTCCTCGACCGCACTGCTGCTGGCCCTCTCCGTGGCCTCCGGCCTGCCGCTGCCCGGCTGGGCGGCGGGTGGTCTGCTGCTGCTCGCGGCGGTACTGGCGGTCGCCCTCGCCCGGCAGGAGCAGCACGCGGACCGTCCGATCATCGCCCCCGGACTGGTCAACACTCCCGGGATCCGGGCCGGTCTGCTGGTGGCCCTGATCGGCTACCTGTTGCTCTTCTGCCCCCTCGTGCTCGGCCCGGTGCTGCTCGTGGGCGAGGGGCTCCCGGCCGCCACCGCCGGGCTGGTGATCACAGCGCTGCCGGTCGCCTTCGCGTTCGCCGCCACCCTCGGCGGGGTCCTGCTGCCCCGGCGCTGGTCCGACGCCGCCCGCTGCCGCTGCGGCGCGCTGCTCGCCGGGCTCGGCTTGGTACTCACCGTCCTCACCGCTCTCCCGGTCCTCCCCGTGGAACCGGTCTTCGTAACGGGCTGCACCCTGGCGGGCTTCGGCCTCGGACTGCTGCTGCCCGCCAACAACGCCCTGGTGATGCGGGCGATCCCCGCAGAGAGCTCGGCGGTCGGCGGTGGCATGGTCAACATGGTCCGCAGCCTGGGCACCGCCCTGGGGACCGCGCTGCCCGTCCTCGGTGTCCACCTGGCGGGCCGGGCAGCCGGAGGAACGACGGTCCTGCTGCTGCTGGTCGCGGCCGCCGCGCTGGCGGCGCTGCTCTCCAAGGGCGCACCCGCGCGCGAAGCCGTGCGGGTACCGGCCCCCGCCCGGACACGGGCGAACCGTTGAGGTGCTGACCGCGGGGCGGTACCCGAACGGGGTGCGGCGGACCGGAGTCCACCGCACCCCGTCATCTGCTGGCGGCGCGGGCCGACAGGAGTCAGGAGAGCGGCTTGGCCCCGCGCTCCTTGAGCATGTCGGTGATCAGGTCGATCTCGGCCCGCTGCCCGTTGACCATGGTCTGGGCGAGCCGCTTCTCCACCGGGTTGGTGCTCATGTCGAGGTAGCCCTGGGCCATCTCGATCCCGCCCTTGTGGTGCTCGGCCATCAGCTGGAGGTAGTACACCTCGGCGTCCCGCCCGCTGAGCCCGCGCAGCTTGTCGAGCTCGGTGTTGGTGGCCATGCCGGGCATCAGCGAACCGTCGTGCGCGGTGTAGGCGTGGTCCATCTTCATCCACGCCATGGGCTTGGCGGCCGAGCTCTGCGTCAGCCCCCACTGGTCGAGCCAGCCCATCAGCATGCCGCGCTGGTTGGCCTGGGTGTTGATGATGTCGAAGGCGAGGTTGCGGACGGCGGTGTCCTGGGTGCGGTCCCGGACGATGAACGACATGTCGATCGCCTGCTGGTGGTGGGTCGCCATGTCGCGGGCGAACCCGGCCTCGGGCGAGTCGGTGGCAGGCGCGCTGGCCACCGTCTCCGAGGCGGACGAACCCCCGGCCATCAGCGCCGGGACCCCCAGTCCGAGCGCCACGGCGGCGGCCAGCGCGGCCGGCCACCACATCCGCCGCCTGCGCGGCCCGGCGGGCCCCTCGATGCTGTCGAGCGACTCCACGGTTTCCACGGGTTCCACGGTTTCCTCCAGCTGAGGAGCGTCGTCCACGGTCACGTTCCCTGCCCCGCCCTCGGTGCCGGCGCCGGTGCCGGTCACTGGGCGGTGCTGCACGACGCCCCCGGCTCCTGGGTCTGCGGGCCCTGCACGTACTTGGTGAAGAACTCGTCCACGCGCGGGTCGTCCGCGCTGTCCAGGACCAGCTGGGTGCCCCAGGCGGTGAGCGTGATGGTGCCCTTCTCGTCCGGGTAGGGGCTCATCAGCGAGTACGGGGTCGCCTTCACCTTGGCCGACAGCGTCTTGAGGTCGGCGGCGGACGCCTTGGCGTTGTAGGTGACCCAGACCGCACCGTGCTCCAGCGAGTGGACCGCGTTCTCGTTCTCGAGCGGCTTGTCGTAGACCGTGCCCATGCAGTTGGCCCAGACCGGGTTGTGGTCGCCGCCGACCGGCGGGGTCTGCGGGTAGTTGACCTTGGTGGTCACGTGGTTGCGGGACAGGTTGCCGAAGGTCTTCACGCCTTCGATCGGGGCCTTCGAGGCGGCGGTCTTGGCGTCCTGCTTCGACTTGGCGTCCAGCGCGACCCACGCGCCGACACCGATCATCGAGGCCACCAGCACGCTCGCCGCGCCGATCGCGATGAACTTGTTGCGGCGGTCGCGGCGCTGCTCCTGGGCCCGGAGCTCGGCGATCCGGGCCCGCCGGTCGGTCGCCCCGGCCTTGCCCGTCGCTCCCTGGTGGTTGCCCGGCTTGTTCGACTGCTTCGATGCGGAACCCATGGGAAGTGTCCTTGTCCCCGCCGCGTGTCGGAACACGGCGGTATGCGGTGTGGTGGGGATGGCGGAGCCGTCGGCCGTCCGCAGCGCGGTGCGGGCCGACGGTGGGTTCCGCTAGGACCGGTGAACCTGAAGCACGTGGAGGTCGGGTGCGTGGTCGGGCCCGACCAGCGCGACGAAGGGTGCCGGGCGGGGCAGCGCCCTGGGCGCGACCGACTGGGTCGGCACGGCGGTCGCGGGCTGCGGCGGCGCGTTCGGCAGCTGGGACTCCTGGCCGCAGAACGGGTGGTTGGAGCAGCCGCTCCCGGGTAGCGGGTGATCGCCGTCGACCGAGCACCAGGTCAGCGGCAGGCCGTCGTCCACCGGCAGGCCGTACAGGGCGTGCGCGGCGGTGTCGTGGGCGGCGGCGCTCAGAGCGCGGGCGCCTGTGCCGACGTTGCCCGTGCCGGTGCCCACGCGGGCGCCGCCCGTGCCGGTGGCGCGCGTGCCGAGGTCGGGAGCGCGGGTGGCCGGGGATGCTGCGGCCGGTGCACCGGAGTACCGGACGGCGAGCCGCAGGGCGGTGATCGGCGGGACGGCGACCGGCGGGGCGGTGGTGTGCGCGGCCGTGTGCGGGACGGGCACTGCCAAGGTCACGGTGGTGACCGGAGCGGGCTCGGGCCTCTCCGTCACGGCCTGGGCGCGGCCCGCGCAGGGCAGCAGGGCCAGCAGGCCGACCAGCAGCAGCACCAAGAGCGCGCCTGCCGGGCGGTCGGCGGCGCCGGCCCTCCCCGGCTGCGGTGCGGTGGCTCCCGGCGCGGTCATGCGCACATATTAATCAGCCGAAGGAGTGAAGCGATGCCCCTTGCCCGCCTTGATTTTCCAGCTCGGTGGCCGGTAGGCGGTGTCGAATCCTCCCTGGTCGGGGCAGTTCGGGCCAGGTCGGGACCGATCGGGCGCAAAGGTGGCCGGAATGCTGCACCCACCGGGTGACCATTTGTCCACGATTCCCGGACAGCGTCGTTCTCCTTGGGGACAATGACGTCGAGTCCGGCACCCAGCCCGCTCGGCAGACGGCAGCACACGAACGAGGAGCCGCCAGATGAGCAACCAGGGCGCACCCCCGCAGCACCGGCCGGACGACGGCTGGTGGCACGCGGTGTACGCGGGCCCGGCAGGCACCCTGCCGGACGCCCCCGGCACCGGCGTGGACGAGGGCAGCGTCGACGACTGGTTCGACACGGCGGCCGGGATGATCAGCGCCCAGCGCGCGGCCGACCCGCGGGTGGGCACCCGGGCCGCCGTCGGTCCTACCGTCGACGACCTGGCGGCGGACGACCTGCCCGTCGCCGACGCGCTCGTCGCCGACCCCCAGATCGAGGACCCGCCCGCCGGCACCCGGGGATCCGGGCTGCCGACTGCGGAGCGTGCCGACCGGCCGGAGCCGGCCGGTTCCACGGCCACCGTCGAGGACCTGGCCGGGAACGGCCCCCCGCGCCCGGCCGAGGTCAGCATCGACGACTGGTTCGACTCCGCCGTCGGCGTGATCGGTGCTCAGCGTTCGGTCGACCAGCCGGCCACCCCCGGACCGCCACGCGCCGTCCGGCAGTCGCCCGAGGGCGCGGAGGCTGTGCCCGAGACCGAGGCCACGCCCGAGGGCGGGGTCGGGGGCACGGCCGGGGGAGAGGCCGACGCCGAGCCGGTGGGCGCCGCAGCGGAGCCCGCGCCGGGACCGCCCTCGCTGGTCAAGAGCGTCGGTGGCACTGACGACGGTGCCCGGACCGTGCCCGAGACGCGCGACGAACCGGAGGCGTCGGAGGGCCAGCTTCCCCAGCCTGAGCCGCACTCCGCCGCTGAGCCGCGCTCCGCCACGGAACCGGTCACCGCTCCCGAGCCGGTTCCTCCGACTCCTCCAGCTCCTCCGGTGGCCCCCGTCGACACGCCTGGAGATGCACCGGCCAGCGCGTCCGCCGCCGTGCCCGCCGCCGAGTCCTCCGGCACGCCGGCCAGCGCTCTCGCCAGTGCACCCGTCAGTACGTCCGTGAGCGCACCCGCCGATGGCGACGAGGCCGCACCGCGCCCGTCGGTGCCCCGCCAGGTGCACCAGCACCAGCACCAGCACCAGCAGCCGCACCCCGTCCCGCACATCGGCGAACGTCCGCCCACCTACGGTCCCGAGCCCACCACGCTGCCCGCCGCCGATCCGGACGAACTCTCCGCCCTCGCCCCCGACACCGCCATCGACGGTGCGCAGTACGGTTCGGCGACGCTCCGGGCCGTCTCGGTACGCGGTGACTCCGCCCGCTTCCGGGGCGAGCCGCGCCGTGACTCGCTGCTGGTCACCCGGTTCGGCGAGGGTGAGGACGGTCTGCTGCTGGCCGTGCTCGCCACGCCGGGACGCGCCCAGCCGTCCGCCGCCGCGGCCGAGGCGTGCCGTCAGCTCGCCGCCGCGATCGGCCGCAGCCGTGCCGAACTCGCCGCCGACCTGCGGGCCGGCGCCCGCGACCGGCTCCGCTACGGCCTGCAACGCCTCACCGCCCGCGCGGCCGCACCGCTCCGGGTCGACGGGCCGTCGGCTCCGGCGGTGGTCCCCGGCCCCACCGATCCGGCCGCCGGGTCCGGCGCCGGTTCCTTGCACTGCCTGCTGCTCCCGCTGCACCCGGAGGCCAGCCACCGGGCTGCCTTCGGCACCGGGCCCGGCGCCCTGTACCTGCTGCGCTCCGGCCACTGGATCGACGCGTACGGGGCCAGGCTGCTGCACCACCCCGACGGCCGACCGCCCGTACCGCCGCCCTCGGTGGCACCGCCGCGCCCGTTCCGGTTCCGTCTCGTCCCGGCCACTCCGGGCGACATCCTGCTGCTCTGCTCGCCGGGCCTGGCCGAGCCGATCGCCGAGGAACCGGCCGTCGCACACTTCCTGTCCAGCCACTGGGCCCACCCGCACCCGCCGGGCTCGGTCGACTTCCTCCGTCAGGTCCAGGTCCGGGCCAAGGGCCATGACGACGACCGTACGGCGGCGGCCCTCTGGACGGAGTAGCCGCCCTGCGGGCCGGGCCGCGGCCGGGCGGCCGGCTTCAGCGCTCGCGCCCCAGCAGTGCCGCCGCGACGGACGCCACCTGCGCGGCGGCCTCGTCCCGGCCCGCCCCCGGAAGCCCGATCGCGATCGGCACGGCGAAACCGTCGAGGAGTGCGCGGATCTGGACGGCCCGGTCGTGCGCGCAGTCCGTCCCCCCGGTGTCGAACGACCCGTCCGCCGCGCCCTCCTCGATCAGCGCGACCAGGTCGGCCTGCCAGGGCGCCTCGATCTCCAGCTGGCCCTGCCGGATCTCCGCGCTCGACGGTGAGCGGCCCCACACCTCCAGCCACAGGATCCACCGCGGATCCCCGGGCCCCTCGGGCAGGTAGAGCTCCGTGTACGCCGCGAGCCGCGCCCACACGTCCCCGCCGCCCTGGCCGAGCGCGACGCGGCGGCGTACGCCCAGCTGTTCCTCGCTCCAGCGCAGGGTCTCCAGCAGCAACTGGTCCTTGCTGCCGAAGTAGTAGAGGAGATGTCCGGCGCTCATCTGGAGCTGCTTGCCGAGTCCGGCCATGGTCAGCTTCGCGACCCCGTGCTCCGCGATCGCGGCCCGAGCGGCGGCGAACACCTCCTCGCGCGGTCGCGCAGCCCGGCGCGCCCGTGCCTCCGCCATCTGCTCGTCCTCCTCCTGCCCCGCTCCGACCGGCCTCCCACCATAAGGCTTCGGCCACCCGGTACCAGGGGCGGCTGCCCGCCGTCGCCCGGCCGGCCGACCGCGATCCACCTGCACCGATCCACCGGCAACGCGGCATCGCTCACGGGGGCGCGCAGCCGGTCGCGGCGGCGGTGACGATGCGGGGCCGGGTGTCAGCCGGGCAGCCCTGCCGTCCACGGCCCCGGGGTGACGAACCGCCACGGCCCGGCGGTGCGCCGGCGCAGAAGGCGGCCCGCTGCCCGGCGGTCGCCGGAGACCGCCGTCGTTGCCCACGGGGAGCCGTCCCACCCGAGGATGAGTCGAGGCGTCAGGTGGTTGACGTGAGCGGCCCGTGCGGTGCTGCCGCTACAGCGCGGGAGGTGCCGTCGGCCTGTAGGGGTGGACCTGGACGATCTCACGATCTTGGTGAGGCGCTACGCGCCCCTGCTGGTGACCGCTGGGTTCTCCCGGAAGTGTTCGAGGCCAAGCCGCAGTTCGGCGGCCTGGCCTCGAACTGCGTCACGCCTTCGGCTGCTGCTGGGTGATGCAGTGGATGCCGCCGCCGTTGGCGAAGATCTCGCGGGCGTCGACGAGTTCGACCTTGCGGTCGGGGTAGGCCTCGCCGAGGATCGAGGCGGCCTCCTGGTCGCGGGGGTCGTCGAAGGCGCAGAGGATGACGGCGCCGTTGGCGACGTAGTGGTTGATGTAGGAGTAGTCGACCGGCTCGCCGTCCTCGTCGGTCAGGACGGTGGGGGCGGGGAGTTCGATGACCTCCAGCTGACGGCCGGCGGCGTCGGTGGAGGTGCGCAGGACGGCGACGATCTCCTTGCACACCTCGTGGTCGGGGTGGGCCGGGTCGGGCTGGACGTGGGCCACGACGGTGCCGGGGCGGACGAAGGAGGCGACGATGTCGATGTGGCCGCGGGTGCCGAACTCGTCGTAGTCGCGGGTGAGTCCGCGCGGGACCCAGACGGCCTTGGTGGTGCCGAGCTGGGCGTGCAGCTCCGCCTCGACGGCCTCCTTGGTCCAGTCGAAGTTGCGGCCCTCGCCGAGCTGGACGGTCTCGGTGACCAGGACGGTGCCCTCACCGTCGACGTGGATGCCGCCGCCCTCGTTGATCAGCTCGGAGACGAAGCGCCGGACGCCGGTCAGCTCGGTGATCTTCTCGGCGATGTGCTGGTCGTTGTCCCAGCGGGCCCAGGACTGCGCGCCCCAGCCGTTGAACACCCAGTCGGTCGCGGCGACCTCGCCCTTGCCGTCGATCAGGAAGGTGGGGCCGATGTCGCGCATCCAGGCGTCGTCCAGCGGGCGCTCGACCAGCTCGACCTCGGCGGAGACGTAGCGGCGGGCGGCCTCGGTCTCCCCGACGTTGACGATCATCGTGACCGGCTCGTACCGGACGATGGTGTTGGCGACCTTGGCCCAGGCCTCGCGAGCGCCGTGCAGGTGCTCCGGGTTGTCGA
Organism: Kitasatospora sp. NPDC056138; assembly: GCF_042264695.1. Lineage (NCBI taxonomy): Bacteria > Bacillati > Actinomycetota > Actinomycetes > Kitasatosporales > Streptomycetaceae > Kitasatospora > Kitasatospora sp. NPDC056138. Next base: position 26,907 of record NZ_JBHJVK010000092.1, read on the forward strand.
AGGTCTGGTTGTCGGTCGGGAACGCCATCCAGGTGCGCTCGTGCGGGTGCCATTCGGCGGGCATCCGGAAACCGAGGGAGGCAGGAGTGGTCATGAGGGGGAGGTCCTAAGTTCGCTGCAGGGGTGGGGTTTTCAGAGGAAGTAGAGGCGGCTGAGGGTGACGGTGTCGGCGGGGGCGGAGCGTAGGGGGGAGCCGTCGAGGGAGACCAGGCCGGTGTCGG
>NZ_JBHJVK010000093.1:0-26590 GCF_042264695.1 Kitasatospora sp. NPDC056138
TGGCACGCTGTTGAGTTCTCAAGGAACGGACGCTTCCTTCAGGCCGCCTTCCAGCGGGCCCTCCGGGCGCTTCGTTCTTTCGTGTTTCGAGCTTATCAGATGCTTTCCGCTCCGTTTTCCGGACCGAATTTCATCCAATTCGCTTTTCTTCGCCCCTCTCGGTGCGACTCCGGAACTGTACGGGGATCGACCCCCCACAAGCAAATCGCCCCCGCCCGGAGCCCCCCACGGGTCCCGGACAGGGGCGATCGACGAGCCCGACGTGAAGGTCAGACCCGGCTCATCTCCTCCGCGATCGCCGCCGCGAAGGCGTCGATGTCGGCCTCGGTGGTGTCGAAGGCCGCCATCCAGCGCACCTCACCGGTGTGCTCGTCCCAGAAGTAGAAGCGGTACTGCTTCTGCAGGCGCTCGCTGACTTCCCTCGGGAGCAGTGCGAAGACCGCGTTGGCCTCGACCGGCCGGACCACCGTCACGCCGTCGATCTTGCGGACGGCAGCCTCCAGCCGCTTGGCCATGGCGTTGGCGTGGCCGGCGTTGCGCAGCCACAGGTCGCCGGTGAGCAGCGCCTCGAACTGCACGGAGACGAAGCGCATCTTCGAGGCGAGCTGCATCGACATCTTGCGGAGGAACTTGATGTCGCGGATCTTGTCCGGGTTGAGGACCACGACGGCCTCGCCGAACATCAGGCCGTTCTTCGTGCCGCCGAAGGACAGGATGTCGACACCCGCGTCCGTCGTGAACGCGCGGAAGGGGAGGTCGAGCGAGGCGGCGGCGTTCGCGAGGCGCGAGCCGTCCATGTGCACGAGCATTCCGCGCTCGTGGGCGTGGTCGCAGATCGCCCGGACCTCTTCGGCGGTGTAGCGGGTGCCGAGTTCGGTGCTCTGCGTGATGGAGACCGCGAGCGGCTGGGCCCGGTGCTCGTCGCCCCAGCCCCAGGCCTGCCGGTCGATCAGCTCGGGGGTGAGCTTGCCGTCCGGGGTGGGGACGGTGAGCAGCTTGATGCCCGCGATCTTCTCGGGGGCTCCGCACTCGTCCACGTTGATGTGGGCGCTCTCCGCGGCGACGACCGCGCCCCAGCGCGGGAGCAGGGCCTGGAGGGCGACGACGTTGGCGCCGGTGCCGTTGAAGACGGGGTACGCCTCGGCGCGCTCGCCGAAGTGCTTGCGGAAGACCGTCTGGAGGTGCTCGGTGTACTGGTCCTCGCCGTAGGCGATCTGGTGGCCGTCGTTGGCGAGGGCTATCGCGGCGAGGATCTCGGGGTGGATCCCGGCGTAGTTGTCGCTGGCGAAGCCGCGGACGGCGGGGTCGTGCCGCCGTACCGCGTCGGTCGCTCCGGGGAGCGATCCGGCGGTGGTGCTCATCGGGCTGTCAGCCACAGGTGCTGTCCGTTCAGTTCTGCTGCGGGGCGGTCCCAGAGGCCCGCCAGGGTCTCGGCCAGGTCGGCGGTGTCGGTGAAGCCGGCGAACTTCGCCTCCGGCTTCTCGGCCCGCATCTCGGGTGTGACCAGTGCCTTGATCACCAGGATCGCAGCTGCGGCGGTGGGCTCGCCGTCGGCCGAGGTGGTCTCCTTCTTGAAGGAGTCGGCCATCGACAGCGTCCAGGCCTCGCTGGCGGCCTTGGCCGCGGCGTAGGCGGCGCCACCGGCGGTCGGCTTGTGTGCCGCGGCCGCGGAGACGATGGCGTACCGGCCGGCCTCACTGCGGACCAGCGCGGGCTGGAAGGCCAGCGAGGTGTGCTGGAGGGTGCGCACCACACGGTCGTGCAGGAAGTCCCAGTCGTCTATCCGGCTGTCGAAGAAGGTCTTGCTGCCGCGCCAGCCGCCGACCAGGTGGAAGACGCCGTCGACGTGGCCGTGCTCGGCCTCCAGGTGGTCGGCCCAGTCGTGGACCTCCTGCGGGTCGAGGAGGTCGATGACCTGGCTGCTGATCCTGGCGCCGGGCACGGCGGTGCGGACGTGGTCCACCGCCGCGTCGAGACGCTGCGGATCGATGTCGGCGCCGATCACGGTGGCGCCGGCCGCGGCGAGGCGGCGGAGTACGGCCTGGCCGGCGGGCCCGCTGGCCCCGGCGACGGCGATGACCTTGCCAGTCAGGGCGCTCATGCGGCGACTCCCGTCAGGCCCGCACCGGTGATGCCGGTGGTGGCGGCGATGACGCCGCTGAGCTTCTTGGAGAGGGCCTCGTAGAACATGCTGAGCGGGAACTCGTCGGGCACGACGGCGTCGCACAGCGCCTTGTTGAGGGCCTTGCCGTCGGTGATGTCGAGCGGCAGCGCCTCCGGTCCCTTGGCCCAGGTGGAGGCCGGGTGCGGGGTGAGGTAGCGGGAGACCAGCTGGTAGGCCGCGATCCAGTGGGCGGTCTTGGGGCGGTCGATGCCGTCGCGGTAGAGGGTCTCGATCTCACCGCAGAGCTGGTTGGTGACCTCGGCGACACGGTCCCAGTCGATGCTGAGGCGGTTGTCGCGCCAGCGCAGCGCGTCGTGCTTGTGCAGGTAGGCGAAGAGCAGCTGGCCACCCATGCCGTCGTAGTTGCGGACGCGGTCGCCGCTGACCGGGAAGCGGAACAGGCGGTCGAAGAGGATCGCGTACTGGACGTCGCGGCCCTGCGGGTAGCCCTCGGCCTCCAGGCGGACGGCCTCCTTGAAGGCGGTCAGGTCACAGCGGAGCTCTTCGAGGCCGTACATCCAGAACGGGCTGCGCTGCTTGATCATGAACGGGTCGAACGGCAGGTCGCCGTGGCTGTGGGTGCGGTCGTGCACCAGGTCCCACAGGACGAAGGTCTGCTGGGCGCGCTCCTGGTCGGTGAGCAGCTCCTCGGCGTCGGCCGGGATCTCCAGGCCGAGCTGGGCGACGGCGCTGGCGGAGACGGCGCGGAAGCGGGCGGCCTCGCGGTCGCAGAAGATGCCGCCCCAGGTGAAGCGCTCGGGGGCCTTGCGGACGGCGACGGTCTCCGGGAAGAGCACGGCCGAGTTGGTGTCGTAACCGGCGGTGAAGTCCGTGAAGGTGATCGGCACGAACATCGGGTTGTCGAAGCGGGTGCGCTCCAGCTCGGCGAGCCACTCGGGCCAGACCACCTGCAGCAGGACGGCTTCGAGGTTGCGGTTCGGGTTGCCGTTCTGGGTGTACATCGGGAAGAGCACCAGGTGCTCGAGCCCGTCGCTGCGCTGCGCGGCGGGGTGGAAGGCGAGCAGCGAGTCGAGGAAGTCGGGCTCGCGGTAGCCGGTGTCGGCCCACTTGCGCAGGTCCGCCTGGACGGCGGTGAGGTACTCGGCGTCGTGCGGGAAGAGCGGGGCGAGCTCCGCGACCGCGGTGAGCACGGTGTCGACCAGGGGGTCGACGGTCTGCCGCTGGACGGCGGCGAGATCGATGGAGCCGTCCTTGGACTGCAGGGGCCGCAGGGCCTCGACGGCGTCCTTGAGCCGGAGCCAGGCGGGGTGTGCCGCGTGGCCGGAGGGCTGGGAGGCCGGGGACGCTACGGGAAGGTCGGCCGCCACAGCGAGCCTTGGCGAAAGATTCTGCATCTGAGACTCACTTCGACAGGAGTTATTTCGACAGGGACACCATAGATTCGAAAGGTTCTCCTGTTCAAGGGGGGGCGGTCGGCGATCGGACGCGACAGTGCCAGGTGTCCGCTATCTGGACACCTGACGGATGGTTGTGGACAGACGTGCTGGTGGGATGCGAACCTCCCGCCATGCTCCCGGCGGATCTTGTGGCGCAGCGCCACCGCGACCTGCTCCGGGTGTGCTCCTGTTGCCACGCACACGACCGCTGCAGCTGTCGGCGCTGACGCCGGCGCGGGAGGCACCGCGGAGACGGTGCCGTACGCCGACCATGCCTCGTGCCCTGCAGCGCCGCCACCGGGGGATTCCGGTGTGTCCACCGCGCGGGGTGGGCACGTTGTCCCGAGGGCGCCCGTCCGCGACCCCACCTCCTTCGCCCTCCCCTGGAGTCCTGCCATGACCCCTGCCTCCGGCTCGCGCGTCGCCCGCCTGGCGCCGTTCGCCGCACTGCTCGTCGCAGCCTCGGTGCTCACCGCCTGTGCGCCGCAGGACGCCAGGACCGGCGAGTCTGCCTCCCCGGCCGCCGGTACCGGTTCGGCGCAGGCCGCGGGCGGGTGCGCGAAGGGTGCGCTGGCGACCAGGAAGGGGGGCACGCTGACCATCGGCACCGACAAGCCGGCCTACGCACCCTGGTTCGCCGACGACAAGCCGGAGAACGGGAACGGCTTCGAGTCCGCCGTCGCGTACGCCGTCGCGGACCGGCTCGGCTACCCGAAGGACCGGGTCAGCTGGGTGGTCAGCCCGTTCAACAAGGCGTTCGCGCCGGGCGCCAAGGACTTCGACTTCGACATCAACCAGGTGTCGATCAACGACGACCGCAGGAAGTCGGTCGACTTCTCCTCGGGCTACTACGACGTGCGGCAGGCCGTGGTGGCGCTGAAGAGCTCCAGGCTCGCGTCGGCCGGCAGCCTGGCCGACCTCAAGGGCGCCAAGCTGGGCGCGCAGGTCGGCACCACGAGCCTGGCGAGCATCACCGACCGGATCAGGCCCACCACCCAGCCGGCCGTCTTCGACGACAACGACCTGGCGAAGGCCGCGCTGAAGAACGGTCAGATCGACGCGCTGGTGGTCGACCTGCCGACCGCGTTCTACATCACCGGCGCCGAGGTGACGGACGCCAAGGTGGTCGGGCAGTTGGAGGGAGGCGGCACCGAGCAGTTCGGCCTGGTGCTGGACAAGGGCAGCGCGCTGACCGGCTGCGTCAGCCAGGCGGTCGACGCGCTGCGCTCCGACGGCACGCTCGCCAGGCTGGAGAAGCAGTGGCTGTCCGACGCCGTCTCGGCACCGGTGCTCAAGTGACCGCCGGCACGGCGCAGAGCGGGCGGCCCGCCGGGGGCGGGCGGTCCGCCGACGGTGAGATGCCCGGGGGCGGTGCGGCCGAGCCGTACCGCCCGTCCGCCCGTCGGCTGGCCCGCGAGGCGTACCGCAGGCAGCGGGCCAGACGCTCGGCGCTGATCGCCGCCCTCAGCACGGCCGGCACCGCGCTGGTGCTCTACCTGGTGGTCGTCAACTCGCCCGGCTGGGAGCGCACTCGGGACACCTTCTTCAACGCGCACTACGCCTGGCAGGCACTGCCCGAGGTGCTCAGGGGTCTGCGGATCAACCTCGAACTGATGGCCGTCTGCGGGGTGTTGATCCTCCTCTTCGGCCTGCTGCTGGCGCTGCTGCGCACCCTGCAGGGGCCGGTCTTCCTGCCGGTGCGGCTGCTGGCCACCGCGTACGTGGACTTCTTCCTCGGCCTGCCGATGATCATCTGCCTGCTGGTCATGATCACCGGCGTGCCCGCGCTGCGACTGACCGGTGTGACCACCGACCCACTGCTGCTCGGCGGCGCGGCCCTGGTGCTCACCTACTCCGCCTACGTCTCCGAGGTGTTCCGCGCCGGGATCCAGTCGGTGCACCCCAGTCAGCGTGCCGCCGCCCGTTCGCTGGGGCTCAGCAACGCGCAGGCGATGCGCCACGTGGTGCTGCCGCAGGCCGTCCGGCGGGTGGTACCGCCGCTGCTGAACAACCTCGTCTCGCTGCAGAAGGACACCGGCCTGGTCTCCATCGGCGGCGTGATCGACGCGGTGTACGCCGCAAAGATCATCACTTCGCAGACCTTCAACTACACGCCCTACCTGGTCTCGGCACTGGTCTTCATCGTGCTGACCATCCCGATGACCCGGTTCACCGACTGGACGACGGCCCGGATGAACCGCCGTCAGCACCAGGGAGGGACCGTATGACCGATACAACCGGTACGACCGCTACGACCGACGACGCGGTGCTGCGGCTGGAGGCCGTCCGCAAGGGCTTCGGCGAGCACGTGGTGCTGCGCGACATCGAACTCGCCGTGCCCGCCCACTCGGTGACCGCACTGATCGGCGCTTCGGGCTCCGGCAAGTCGACGCTGATGCGCTGCGCCAACCTGCTGGAGGAGATCGACGACGGTGCGATCTTCCTCGACGGCGAGGAGATCACCGACCCGCGCGCCGACCAGGACGCCGTCCGGCGCCGGATCGGTGTGGTCTTCCAGGCGTACAACCTCTTCCCGCACATGACCGTGCTGGACAACATCACCCTCGCCCCGCGCCGGGTGCACGGCGTCGCCAAGGCGGAGGCCGAGGCCAGGGCGCGGGAGCTGCTGGACCGGCTGGGGCTGGCCGCCAAGGCCAAGGAGTACCCCGACCGGCTCTCCGGCGGACAGCAGCAGCGGGTCGCCATCGTCCGGGCCCTCGCCACCGGGCCCAGGCTGCTGCTGCTGGACGAGATCACCGCGGCGCTCGACCCCGAACTGGTCGGCGAGGTGCTGGCGGTCGTCCGGGGCCTCAAGGAACAGGGCATGACCATGGTGCTCTCCACCCACGAGATGGGCTTCGCGCGCGAAGTCGCCGACCAGGTCTGCTTCCTGGACGGCGGCGTGGTGCTCGAACAGGGCCCGCCCGAGCAGGTCTTCGGCGACCCGCAGCAGGAGCGCACCCGGCAGTTCCTCGGCCGGATCGTGGCGGCCGGACGGCTCGCGGGCTGACGCCGCACGGGCGGGAGCGCCGGTGCCCGGGGAGATGTCCGGACGGCTCGCGGGCTGACGCCGCACGGTCGGGAGCGCCTCGGCACGCGGGGACCCGCAGCGCCACGGGCCGCGTTCAGGCGGCGTTCAGGCGGCGCGGAAGAGGAGCCGGTGACGTCAGGACGATCGGACTGCCCGCACCTGCGGGCAGTCGTCCGGCTGATCACCTCCGTGCGCCCCCGCGCGCGCCCTGCTGCGCCCACCCCTGATCGGTGATCGTGGACGGTGAACAGCCCTCGGAGCCGGCACCGGCCGGACCCGGGGGCCACGTGACCGGCCGAGAGGTGCACCGATGCACGGACCCGCCCTCGTCACCTGGCTGCTGGCCGCCCTGGCCGTCGGCTCCAGCCTGTACTGCCTGGCCCGCCTGCGCGGCCCCGGCCTCTCCTGTGGCGCGCACGCCGCGGCCGGGCGGGGCCGGGCCGCCCACGAGCCGAACGTCGCCGAGGCGTTGATGGGCCTCGGCATGGCGGGCATGGCCCTGCAGCCGGGCACCCTCTGGGGCTGGCCGTTCGCGCTGCTCGCCGCCGCCCAGGTGCTCGCGGCACTCCGCCCCGGCAGCCCGGCCCTGCGGGCCCACCGACTGCACCACGGGATCGGAGCGCTCGCCATGGCGTACATGGCGCTCGCCATGGCCGATGGGCCCGCGCACGAGCACGCGCACCACGGCACGCCCTCCGGGCTGCCGCTGCTGACGGGTGCGTTACTGCTCTACTTCGGCTGTTACGCACTCTGGAGCGGCAGTCGGCTGCTGTCCGTTCCTGGCGCGGCCGTCCCGGGCGGGACCACGGCGACGGGCACGGCCACAGCCGCAGCCGACGGGGTTTCACGGGCCTGCCGACTGGCGATGGGGGTAGGGATGTTCGCGATGCTGCTGTCGATGTGACGTCCAGGCGGCAGCGCCCACCGGTCCGGAGCGGGACCGGCTTCCGGCGGTTCCGGGCGGTCCGCCGAGCCGGCGGTCCGCGTGCTACCCGTCCGGCGGTTCGCGTGCGCCGCCCGTCCGGCGGTCTACGTGCCGGGCCTGCGAACGGGACGGCGGTCGGGGCACGGCAGCTCCCGCGCTCGGCGGTGGCCGGCTACTGCGGCAGCCGCCTGCGCCAGTCGAGCGGGGCGACCCGGACGGCGGAGTCCGGCGAACCGTCCCAGACCGCGGGCAGGCCCGCCTCCGTCAGGGCGGCCACCACCTCGACGCCGATCGCCGCGTCCCGCCCGCTCTGCCGGTGCTCCGGCCCGTACGCCCCGTACGCCAGCCAGAGGCCGTGGCCCGCGGCGGCGCGATCGGTGTCCTGGCTGTGGAAGAACACGTAGCCGCGGGCCCGCCCGTCGGCGAACTCCTGCATCTCGTCGTGTCCGCACCGGCCGCAGCAGGCGAAGTTCATCCGGGCCACGACGCCCCGTTCCTCCAGGGTCGCGAACGCCCGCGCCAGCCGGTCGGCGTCGGTGACCTCGGGCCAGGACTCCTGTTCGGCGAGCCGCTCGTCCCAGAGCGGGCCCAGGATCCGTCCGGCCTGCTCGACGGTGACGAAGCCCTCCCCCGGCTCGGACATCTCCGAGACCGCCACGGCCACCGCCCTGAAGTCCAGGAAGCCGCCGCGCAGCAGGGTGCGCGCATGCGCCCGGGCCTGGGCTCGGGTCTCCTCGGTGAGGCCGGGGGTGGACGTCAGGTCGAGCCGCCGCCAGTCGTGCGCGGCGGCCCAGGAGGGGTCGCCGCCGGCCCAGGCGAGGAAGGTCCCGGCCAGGGCGGCGGGGTCGGTGGCCCGCACGCCGTACTGGTCCTCGGAGCCGTCGCGGTACTCGACCTCGAACGGGCCGTCGGCCTCCCGCCAGGTCTGCAGGAAGACCTGCGGCTCGGCGGGTATCCGCTCCGCCACCACGTAGTGGTCGCCGGGGCCGCCGATCCGGGACAGCAGGGCGCGCAGTTCGACCTCGGTCGGGTGGTCGAGCTGGCCGCCGTCCTCGGTGAGGAGGGAGACGGGCAGACGGGGGGCGTCGGCATCGTTCATGGTGGGGATTCTGCCTCCCGCCACTGACAAGTGGTCAGGGCTGCGGTGCCCAGTGGTGTTGGTCACCTGCACTGCAAGTGCGTTCCCCGGGGGACCGGCAGCGCATAGGTTGGGGACAGCGCGATGCCGCGCTCCCGTGCGTCCTTGGGGGAGCACTTCGAATGACGGCCCTGCTCAGCCTGCTGCTGCTCGGATCGATGCTGGCCACCGTGGCTCCTGGGCGACTGGCCCGGGCCCAGTGGGCCGAGCGAGAACCGGTGCTCGCCCTGTGGGCCTGGCAGTGCCTGGTGGTCGCCGTCCTGCTGTGCTGCGCGCTCGGCCTGTTGCTGGCCGCTGCGGCCGCACTGCCGGAACTGCGCGAGCTGGTCTTCGCCGGGGCGCCGAGGGAGGTCGAGGCGGCCTACGGTCTGGCGGGCTCGGAGGGCTGGGGACGGCTGTGCGGCGGGCTGCTGGCGCTCGGCGGGGTGTGGACGGCGGTCTCGTTCACCCGCGAGGTACGGTCGGCGCGCGCGCTGCGCGACCACCGGCACGCCCAACTCAGCCATCGGGCACCCGAGTTGCCTGCCGAACTGAGCGGCCCCCGGGTCCGCAGCGGCCGGGAGCGGCTGGTGGTGCTGGAGAACGCGCGCGCCGAGGCGTGGTCCCTGCCGGGTCCCGGCGCCCGGCTGGTGGTGACCACGGGGGCGCTGCAGCAGCTCAGTGACCACGAGCTGGCCGCCGTCCTGAGCCACGAGCGCGGTCATGTCCGGGCCAGGCACCACTGGTTGGCGCAGTGCGCCGAGGCCCTGGCCACCGGGTTTCCCGGGGTGGGTGTCTTCAGCGCCTTCCGCGACCAGGTCGGCGAGCTGGTCGAACTGGCGGCGGACGACCGTGCGGCCCGCCGTCACGGCCGGGTGACCACGGCCCTCGCCCTCGCCGAACTCAACTCAGGCCGTGGGGTGTTCGGGTCCTGTCCGCCCCGGCAACTGGCCCAGTCGCCACGCCGGGTGGACCGGCTGCTGGCCGGTGAACCGCGCCTGCCGGTGCACCACCGGCTGCGGCTGACCGTCGCCGCCCTCGCGGCCCCGGCCGCCGCCATCCTGCTCGCGGTCGCACCGGGACTGTCCACGCTGCTCTGAAACGACCGCGCCCGCGCGAATGCGCCCGGGCGCCACAGCCCGCGCAGATGTCGCAACCAGCTCGGGCGTCACAGCCGACTCAGGCGTCGCAATCCGCCCGGGCGTCACAGCCGGTTCAGGCGTCGCAACCCGCCCGGGCGTCACGGCCCGCCGCAGCGGGCGGGTCCGCCAGCATGCGGGCGAGGATCTCGCGGTGCAGGGGGCGGGCCTCGGTGTAGCGGGTGCGCCCGGCCTCGGTGAGGCTGACGAAGATCCCCCGGCGGTCGGCGTCGCACATCGCCCGTTCGACCAGTCCGCCCTTCTCCAGCCGGCCGATCAGCCGGGAGAGAGCGCTCTGGCTCAGGTGGACGGTCTGCGCGAGGTCCTGGACCCGCAGCTTGTGGTCGACCTGCCGCTCGTCCTCGAAGAGCCGTTCCAGCACCTCGAAGTCGCTCATCCCCAGGCCGTGCCGTTCTCCCAGTTCGCGCTCCAGCGCGGAGGAGACCGCCGCATGGCGGGCCAGCAGGTCACGCCATCCGGCGACCAGGTTCGCCTCCGGGGCATCGGCGGTGACGGCATCGAGTCCGGGCATCCCTCCACGCTATCACATGCCCGGTCAATTAATGCAGGCACATTAAATCCCCTTGCATTGAATGCACGCGCATGTACTCTCCTTGCCATGACCACAGCCCAAGCCCAGCCGTCCCCGACCACAGCCCCGGCCGAGACGTCCGACGGCGGGTCCGTCCACGGCGACGCACGGTGGAGCCCACGCCTGTGGGGCACCCTCATCGTCCTCTGCGCAGCCCTGTTCCTCGACTCCCTCGACGTCTCGATGGTCGGCGTCGCCCTGCCCTCCATCGGCTCCGACCTGCATCTGTCCACCTCCGCCCTGCAGTGGGTGGTGAGCGGTTACGTCCTCGGCTACGGCGGCCTGCTGCTGCTCGGCGGCCGGGCAGCCGACCTGCTGGGACGCCGCCGGGTCTTCTTGATCGCGCTCGCCGTCTTCGCCGGCGCCTCGCTGCTCGGCGGACTGGTGGACGACGGCGGGCTGCTGATCGCCACCCGTTTCCTCAAGGGCATCGCGGCCGCCTTCACGGCACCGGCCGGACTCTCGATCATCACCACCACCTTCGCCGAGGGCTCCGCCCGCAACCGGGCGCTGAGCATCTACACCACCTGCGGAGCCAGTGGCTTCTCACTCGGCCTGGTGCTCAGCGGCCTGCTCACCTCGGCCGGCTGGCGCTGGACCTTCCTGATGCCGGTACCGGTCGCCCTGGCCGCGCTCGTCGCCGCCGTCCGGCTGCTCCCCCGTCGGCACTCCCCCGAGCGCGCCTCGGGCGGCTACGACATCGCCGGCGCGATCACCGGCACCGGTGCACTGCTGCTGCTCGTCTTCACCGTCACCGAGGCGCAGAGCGCGGGCTGGGCCAGTGCCAGGACGCTGCTGTCGCTGCTGGTGGTCGCCGCGCTGGCGGCCGCCTTCCTGGTGATCGAGCAGCGCACCGACCATCCGCTGGTCCGGCTCGGGATCTTCCGCAACGGCGGCGTCAGCCGTGCCAACATCGTCGCGTTCACGGCCATCGGCTCGTACGCGGGCTTCCAGTTCATCGCCACCCTCTACCTGCAGCGACTGCTGCACTGGTCCGCGCTGGAGATGGCACTGGGCTTCCTCCCCGCCGGGGCGCTGGTCGCGCTCTCCGCGCCCAGGATGGGTGCCATCGTCGACCGCCTCGGCACCACCCGGCTGCTTCCGCTCGGCGTGCTGGCGCTGACCGCCGCATTCGCGCTCTTCCTCCGCCTCGACGAGCACAGCGGCTACGCCGGGCTCGTCCTGCCGAGCATGGTGCTGCTCGGCGCGGGCTTCGCGCTCGCCTTCCCCTCGGTGAACATCGCCGCCACCAACGGCGTTGCGGACGACGAACAGGGTCTCGCCTCGGGGCTGGTGAACACCGCCGTCCAGGTGGGCAGCGCCGTCGTGCTCGCGGTGGTCACCGCCGTCATCACCGCCGGAAGCGGCGGCGGCGAGAGTCCGCGGGAGCAGCTCGACGGCTACCGTCCCGCACTGCTGCTGGTCACCGCCGTCTCCCTGGCGGGCCTGCTGGTGGCGTTGACCGGGACGGTGCTCGACCGTCGGCGCGACCGGGCCGCCGCGGCAGCGGTCCCGGTGCCGGACTACGACTACGACCGCTCGCCCGTGACCGAGGTGCTCATCGAGCGGTGAGGGCCGGAACGGCCGGAACCGGAGCGGCACGGCTCGACGCTGCGCGACTCGGGGCTGTGGGAGTCGGGGCTGCGGGACTCGCACCGGTGAAGGCCGACAGCCGGGAGACCCGATCCTCCGGCGTCGGCAGTGGTACGAGCCGACTCCACCAAACCCCCGTGTTGGTGGAGTCGGCTCGCCGTACGGGTCCGACCGGCCCCGAACAGCGAGGGCGTACCGGATGCGGATGTCCCCGGATTCGGGCACGGCGGACCTGGCCCCACCAGTATATTGGCCGGGAGCCAGTCAACGTACGGAGCAGTCACGATGGCACCTCGCGGAGAATCGGTCAACGAGGAGATGCGCCGGCGTTCCCGTCGGCGCATCATGCGAGCCACCGTCGAGCTCGTGGACCAGCACGGATACGCCGGAACGACGCTCGGCGACATCGCCGCACGGGCCGGACTCGCACGGGGGCTGCTGTCCTACTACTTCGACGGCAAACGACTGCTGATGCAGGCCGCCACCCACCGGCTGATGCACCTGGAGCTCGCCGCGGCGCTCGCCCAACTGCCGCCCGGCGCAGGCCCCGAGGCCAGGCTGGCGCGCGCGATCGATGCGGTGCTCGGCGTGGCGATGGAGCACCCGCGGGTGATGCGCTCGCATCTCGCGCTGATCCTCGACCCGGACGTGGGCGCGTTCGTCCAGGACCCGGAGCAGCAGCAACTCGGGGCGATCCTGCGGGAGCTGTTGCTGGACTGGGGTGCGGTCGACCCGGTCGCGGAGCACGCGGTGCTGCGCAGCGCGCTGATGGGCGGCTGCATCGGTGTCCTGCTGCCGGACGCGACACTGCCGCTGGCGCCGATCCGGGCCGATCTGTTCGCCCGCTACGGGCTGGCCTGGGAGTTGGGCGTACCGCCGCAGCCGCAGGCCCCGCCCCGGCCGCAACCGTCGGTCAGGGCCTGAGCGGCCGGGGTGCACGGACGCGGCGGCGGGACCGCGCGGGTGCTCCGGCCCGTCCGCGGTGCTCCGCCTGGCCCCGACGGGCCCGCCCGGCGCGGCTCAGTGGTCGGTGAGGATCGACTTGAAGAGGTCGATGGTCTGGTCGGGCGTCAGGCTGTCGACGCAGAGGCGTTCCATGACCTGGACGTAGGCGTCGACGTCGTCGCGCTTGTCGAGGTAGAGCGCGCTGGTGAGTTGTTCCAGGTAGACCACGTCGGCCAGGTCCTGTTCAGGGAAGCGCAGGATGCTGAACGCGCCGCTCTCGCCGGCATGGGCGCCGAAGCGGAACGGCATCACCTGGATCACCACGTTGGAGCTCTCGGCCACGTCGATCAGGTACTGGACCTGGGCGCGCATCACGGCCGGGCCACCGACCGGACGGCGCAGCGCGGCCTCGTCGATGACCGCCCACAGGCGGGGGCTCTGGCCCTCGGTCAGCAGCTTCTGGCGGCGCATCCGGAGGCTGAGCCGGCGCTCCAGCTCCTCGTGGCTGAGGACGGGCCGGGTCTGGGCGAAGACGGCGCGCGCGTACTCCTCGGACTGGAGCAGGCCGGGGATGAACTGCACCTCGTAGGTGCGGATCAGCGCCGCGGCCTCCTCGAGGCCGACGTAGGTCTGGAACCAGCCGGGCAGCACGTCGTTGTAACTGTGCCACCAGCCCGGCTTGTTGGCCTCGCGGACCAGGCCGAGCAGCGCCTCGCGCTCGGTGCCGTCGTGCACGCCGTAGAGGGTCAGCAGGTCGGCCACGTCGCGCTCCTTGAAACTGACGCGGCCGAGTTCCATGCGGCTGATCTTCGACTCGGAGGCGCGGATCTGGTAGCCGGCGTCCTCGCGGGTGATGCCGTGTCCCTCACGCAGCCTGCGCAGCTGGGAGCCGAGGAGGATGCGGCGCACCATCGAGCCACCGTTGGGCTGAACTGCGGTCATGCCGTCGAAACCTCCACCTAGGGCAAACAGGGCACAGTCTGCCATCAGTTGAGCGCTCAGGGTGCCGGTACTGGCAGAACGATCTATCAGTTCTGCATCGGAACACCATGATGCACGTGCATCCGGCGCTTGCATATGCCAATAGTGCGACTGCACGTGAATCGACTCTTGCATCTGCAGTGAGCGCAGAGGACCATGGTGCACGTGCACCTGCACATCCCTGGCAATCCCGCGGGCTCCGCGTTCGACCCCTCGCGCGAAACCGCACACCCGCTTGGCCGCGCCATCGCACGGCCGGGCTTGCGTGCGCGCGTGCGGGCCGTCGAGGAGGCTGGCGCGCGGCCGAGCGAGTCGGAGGTGACCGGCATGACCCCCACGGGTCCAGCCGTGTCCGCCCCCTTATGGGAGGAGCTCTTCATGGGCACCGGTACGGCTGTCCTGGCCGACCCCCACGTGGCCACCTGTACGCTCGCGCCACGCTTCGACGCCGTCAGAACCGCTCGCGAGTTCGCCAGATCGGCCCTGCACGACTGGGGCCTTGGCGAGCTGTTCGACGATGTCGCCCTGGTCGCCTCCGAGTTGGTGACCAACGCACTGCGGCACGCCCTCGGGGCCCGGCGGGACGAGTGCTCCCCCGCCACTGCCGGCCATCCGCCGAGGCGGCCCGGCACACTGCAGGGTTCGGACGAGTTCCTGCCGATCCGAATAAGCCTGGTGCACCGGGAGGCGCAGGTGGTCTGCGCGGTCAGCGACCCGAGCAGTGCCGGACCGGTCGCCCGCGAGCCCGACTTCGTCGCCGAGTCCGGCCGGGGGCTGCACCTGGTCGACTCCTTCAGCCGCTCCTGGGGCTGGCACCCGCTGGCGGGCGCGGGCAAGGTGGTCTGGGCCATGTTCGAGGCCGGCCCCGGCCCGGTGGAGGCCCCCGTCGGGCGGCACCGCCGCTCCGCCTGAGCAGCCCTCCACAGCCGATCGGGCGTCCACCGGGGACCAGGCGTCCACCGCCGGACGGCCGCCAGCAGCCGGGCCGACACCCTTGGCCGGGCCGATGCCCACGGCCGGGCCGCTGTCCGGGCCCCGGGTTCCCGCCCACCCCGGCACACCGGCCGACAGGTGCCGACCCGAGGCCGTCGAGCCGACAGCCGTGATCCGACGGGCGCGACCCGACAGCCGTACGAGCGGCGACCTGACGGTGCCCACCCCGACGGGTGCCCGTCCCGGCGTGCGCCGATCCCTGGCCACCGCGACGAACGGCCGCAAGGACGATGAAGGCCGTCGTGGCAAGAGTCCCACGACGGCCTGTGTGCAGCAGGGTTGAGGGTGGCTCAACCCGTCAGATGGTCGAACTCCCCGTCCTTCACGCCGAGCAGCATCGCCGTGATCTCCGCCCGGGTGTAAATCAGCGCCGGGCCCCCGGGAAAGCGCGAGTTGCGCATCGCCACCTCACCGCCCGGCAGAGCGGCGAACTCGACGCAGTTGCCCTGCGAATTGCTGTGCCGGCTCTTCTGCCAGACCACGCCTTCGAGGTCCGCAGCCGCCATGCCGTTGTACGTTTCCTGCATCTCCTGCACCGAATTCTCCCGACCTGCCAGGCTTACGCCTCACTTGACGCGATGATAGCTCCAGTGCACGTGCATCAGCACGGGACATTGCCCGTGCAAGGCAAGCGTGTCGGAATGTGCGACCCCCGGTCCGCCCAACCGGCTTTGATGGAACGTAAGCGGACATAGCCCGGCGAATCGGAGACTGTTCGATGACTGCCCGTACCGGGCCCGCGCCACCGTGTTGATCTTCGTGAGCCCCGCGCCGGGCTCGCGATCCGCCCCCCGGAAGCGCCTGTGAGGCACGTCACCAAGGACGGTGACTGACGGTCTTTTGGTTGCAGGATGCGACAGATCGTCAGCAAGGATTGGGTAATTTGGTGGCAATTGTCCGGATTACTGGCAGGTTTGGTGGCAACTCTCGGGATCCGGATACAGCCCCGCCTGGCAAATGTCCTACGATCTCCGCCATGAGCACCGCAGCCATCCCGGGCGCGCCACTGCCCGTCCGTACTCCAGGCTCCCGTGCGCGGGGGCGCCACCGCCGTCCCGAGCGCCCCGAGGTCCCGGCCGGCTCTCCGGCGCTGGTGCTGGCCGTCCCGGCCGCCGCCGGCCCGGAGGCGAGCCCGATCGTCGAGGAGCTGCTGTCCATCGTGCGCGGCGAGCAGCCGGGCATCGAGACCGCCGTCGGCTACCTGGTCGGCGACAGCGCCGAGCCGGACGCCGCAGCAGACGCCGACCAGACCGCCCCGACCGTGGCCGGGGTACTCGCCCAGGCCGCCGCGGCCGGTCTGCCGACGCCCGTCGTGATCCCACTGCTGTCCGGCCCGCACGCGTTCCTGACGGACCTGCACCGGCTGGCCGGCGAGACCGGGGCGGCCGTCACCGACGTGCTCGGCCCGCACCCGCTGCTGGCCGAGGCGGTGCACGTACGGCTCTCCGAGGCCGGTCTGGCCCGCGCCGACCGGGCCCGGCTGTTCGCCATCACCACGGCGGCCGACGGCGTGGTGCTGACCACCGTCGGCGGTGAGGAGGCCGCCGCCGCGGCCGGGATCACCGGCGTACTGCTGGCCGCCCGCCTCGCGGTGCCGGTGGTGGCCGCCGCCCTGGACGTGCCCGGCTCGGTGGCCGCCGCGGTCGAGCACCTGAAGGCCACCGGCTCGCAGCGCCCCGCGCTGGCCCCGCTGGTCATCGGCCCGGAGGCCGACCCCGAGCTGCTGGCCGCGGCCGCCGAGGAGACCGGCTGCCCGAGCGCCGCCCCGCTCGGCACCTACCCGACCGTCGGTCAGCTGATCGCCTCGACCTACCTGGCCGCCCTCAACCTCCCGGCACCGGGCGAGTCCCCGGTCGCCGTCGAGGAGCAGCCGGCCGGCTGAGCGCACACCGGATCCACCCGAGAGGCCCCCTCCGAGGGGCCTCTCGGCGTTTCCGGGCCTCCCGCCGCCCCCGGCACGCCCGAACCCGGCCCTGCGGACCGCAGGGCGGCTCCCGGGCGCGCCCGGCTGGCCGCAGCACCCGGGCGGCCAGCAGCGGGTCAGGTGGACAGCGGCGGGTCGGATGGCCAGGGGCGGGTCAGGTGGACAGCGGCGGGTCGGATGGCCAGGGGCGGGTCAGGTGGCCGGCGGCCAGTGGCGGGTCAGGTGACGCGGGAGCCCTGCGGGTTGCGCGCCCCCTGCCGCCCCCGCCCCGAGTCGGCGCAGATCGGGAGCGTTTGCCTCATTGGCGAACAATTCGGACATCCCCCACCACCCGTTCCACCCGGCCGCGTTGACCTCGATTCCGCCGACGAGTGGGACTTTTCAAAAACTTCACAAACGGCGGACCGACTCGCCGAAAATGCCACCGCGTCACCTGAAAGACAGGCAGATCGCCAACCGGACGGGAGCCCTGAAAGGGGCCCATCGGTTTCCCGGGAAATGTCCATTCGTATTCGATCTTGAGGGGTTGGCAAATGACCTGTGAGGGAGCTCACAGGTGTTTGCGGTTTCAACTTAAGTCTGCTTAACGTGCTCCCCGTTCGTTGACACACGGACCCAGCTCTTCCGGAACGCCGAGTCCTGCCGCCGGAGCAGCTGGCAGCGCAGAACGCACCTACGGCAGGGGCGGGGGAACCAGGTAAGTCGCCCGGGAGCCGGTCAGAAGTGGCCGACTCCGGGCTAGGGGTGAAGCCGTGCACAGCGCGGCCGGGCAACTCCAGCCCGAATCCGACAGCTCACCTCGCAGGCGTGGGAGAGGAACGCACCTTCATGCTGCCCATCAACGCCAACAAGCGTGCCCGCCGTCTGATCGCCGCCACCGGTGTGGTCGGCCTCGGCCTCTCGATCCCCGCCCTCACCGCCGTCGGCGCCTCCGCGGCCACGGTCGCCACCTGGGACAAGGTCGCCCAGTGCGAGAGCAGCGGCAACTGGAGCATCAACACCGGCAACGGCTTCTACGGTGGCCTCCAGTTCACCTCCTCCACCTGGGCCGCCTTCGGTGGCACCCAGTACGCCCCGCAGGCCAACCAGGCGACCAAGGACCAGCAGATCGCCGTCGCCGAGAAGGTCCTCGCCTCGCAGGGCCCCGGCGCCTGGCCGGTCTGCTCGGTCAAGGCCGGCCTCACCAAGGGCGGCACCCCCGCCCAGGTCGACACCAGCGCCGCCGCCCCGGCCGCCGCGCCGAAGCCCGCGACCCCGGCCCCCGCCGCCAAGCCGGCTGCCAAGCCCGCCGCCCAGGCCCCGGCCGCCGCGCCGACCGCGGACAGCGCCCAGTACACCGTGGTGGAGGGCGACTGGCTGTCGACCATCGCCCAGAAGAACAGCGTCGAGGGCGGCTGGCAGAAGCTGTACGACCTCAACAAGTCGCTGCTGACCAGCGGTCCTGACGTCATCTACCCGGGCCAGCAGCTGGCCCTGGGCGGCACCGCCCCCGCCGCCCCGGCCCCCGCCGCGCCGAAGCCGGCCGCCCCGGCCCCCGCCGCCAAGCCCGCCGCCCCGGCCGCCACTCCGGCCGCGACCGGCAGCAAGGCCGCCGCGATCAACTTCGCGCTCTCCAAGGTCGGCCAGGCGTACGTCTACGGTGGCAGCAGCGACGGTGGCTGGGACTGCTCCGGCCTGACCCAGGCCGCGTTCCGCCAGGCCGGCATCTCGCTGCCGCGCGTCGCCGCCGACCAGGCCGACGTCGCCAGCCGCGTCTCGCTGGACAGCCTGCAGCCGGGCGACCTGCTGTTCTGGTCCAACAACGGCAGCAACTCGGGTGTCTACCACGTCGCCATCTACATCGGCGACGGCAAGTACGTCGAGGCCGCCAACCCGAAGGCGGGCGTGAAGATCGAGACCATCGCCAACTACGCCCCGGACTTCGCCGGCCGCGTCTGACGGTCCCTGCGGTGAGGCCGCTGCCCCCGGTGCTCTGGTCGGCGCCGGGGGCAGCGGCCTCACCCGTTCCGGAACGCGCTCCGCGGGGCCGTTCCCGGTCGGGCCGCGCGCCCGTGGACCTGCGCGGTCCGCCCGAGCAGCGGGGCTGGTCAGGCGGCTGCCGTGCCCCTAGAGTCCACGGGAGTACCCACCGGGAGGGGAACCGCCATGGCCAAGGTCACCATCAGCCTGGACAGCGATCTGGCCATCGAGGTCATGCTGCTGTCCGGCACCAGGAGCCCGCAGGACGCGGTGGAGTTGATCGTCCGCGACTACCTGGCCACCGGCCGCCGTACCGAGGCCCGCACGACGGACGCCGCCGACGCCCACCGGACCGAGCCGCGCACGTCCACCGCCGAAGAAGGCTGAGGAGCGGTCACTCCTCCTTGCCGGGGGTCTCACCGTGCTCATCGCCGGATTTCCTGTCCCGGCGCGGCCAGCGGGCACGGGTGAAGACCAGGAGCCCCGCGAAGATCACCGCCGCGACGATCGCACCGATCAGGGTCGCGCCGCGGAACCAGGGCGCCCTGACGTCCATGACGCGCTGCCCGGCGTGTGCGCCGCTGCCGCTCCCCACAACAACGCTCAGCGTCCAGAGGTTCGGCAGCGCGAGCACCACCGCCAGGAGCAGCCAGGCGACCGCCACCTTCCACGGCCGCCGCCGGTGCAGCCCGGCCCAGGCCGCCAGCAGCGGGAGCAGCGTGAAGCAGATCCCGAAGACGAGTCCCAGCAGCAGTCCCGTGCTCAGGTGCCCGTCCACCATGGCACCCACCCGCTGCGACCACCAGCGCGGGATCGTCGCGGCCCAGACGAAGTAGGCGATCACGCCGAGCACCAGCAGTCCCCCGCCGAGCAGCAGCCGTCTGCGCCAGACCGGCCACGCCTCCGGCTCCCCCGTCCGATCCACTCGATCCGCCCGACCAGCTCTCATGGCTCGATGCTGGCAACAAGCGACCCCGCACGCAGCGCGGGACGGGGGTGCACGCCGCCTGCGGGACGGCGGGCCGCCCCGGGGACCGGCCGGACGCTCCCGGGCCGGTGCTGCTCCATCCGGGCGACGGACGACGGGGGTGCGGGGAGCGGGCGACGGGGTGCGAGCTGCGGACTGCGGACGACGGGGGCGGGCGCGGGGTACGGGCTGCGGACGACCGGGGCAGACGCTGACTGCGGGCTGCGAACGACGACTGCGGACGACGGGTGCGGACGCGGGCTGCGGACCTCGGAGCGACAACGCGTCGGCCCGCCGGGCGTATCCCGGCGGGCCGACACGGACTACGGGGCTGCGCCCGGCGGCGGACTCAGTGCGCCCGAGCCCCGGTGGAGCCGCGCATCACCAGTTCCGGCTGGAACATGAACTCGGCGCGCTGCCCGGGGTTTCCGCCGACCTCCTCCAGCAGGGCGTCCACCGCGGCCGTGGCCATCGCCTCGACGGGCTGGCGGATGGTGGTCAGCGGCGGCTCGGTGAAGGCGATCAGCGGCGAGTCGTCGAAGCCGACCACCGAGATGTCCTGCGGCACCGACAGGCCGCGCTGGCGGACCGCACGGATCGCGCCGAGCGCCATCATGTCGCTGCCGCAGACGATCGCGGTGCAGCCCTGGTCGAGCAGGGCGCCCGCGGCCGCGTGCCCGCCCTCCACGCTGAACAGCGTGTGGTGGACCAGGGCCTCGGCCTCCTCGGGGGTCCGGCCGAGCAGTTCCCGGACGGCCGCCGTGAAGCCCTCGATCTTGCGCAGCACCGGGACGTACCGGCGCTGCCCGACGGCCAGGCCGATCTTCTCGTGGCCGAGCTCGACCAGGTGCTGCACGGCCATCCACATCGCAGCCCGGTCGTCCGGCGAGATGAACGGCGCGGCGATCTTCTCGCTGTAGCCGTTGATCAGCACGAACGGGACCTGACGGCCCGTCAGCTTGGCGTACCGGTCATGGTCGGCGGTGGTGTCGGCGTGCAGTCCGGAGACGAAGACGATGCCCGCGACACCCCGGTCGACCAGCATCTCGACCAGTTCGTCCTCGGTGGACCCGCCGGGCGTCTGGGTGCACAGCACCGGGGTGAACCCGTGGCGGCTGAGCACCTGCTCGATCACCTGGGCCAGCGCGGGGAAGATCGGGTTGCTCAACTCGGGGGTGATCAGGCCGATCAGGCCCGCACTGCGCTGGCGCAGCCGGGTCGGCCGCTCGTAGCCGAGCACGTCGAGCGCCGCCAGCACGGTCTGCCGTGTGGTGGCGGAGACGCCCGCCTTGCCGTTGAGGACGCGGCTGACGGTGGCTTCGCTGACCCCCGCCTGCGCCGCGATGTCCGAGAGTCGCGCCGTAGTCACGACCCCAGAGCCTATTGCAACCATCTCAGACCGCCCACCACACGGTGCTGTCCGCCTCCAGCACCGCTTCTCCGGCGTTCACTTCGACGCTCCCGGTGGAGCAGAGCAGCACCCGGCCGGGTGCGCCGACCAGGACCTTCTCGCCCGTGGTGTTCACGGTGCAGACGAAGGAGCCCTCGGCGCTGTCCCGGCGGAAGGTCAGCGTGCCCTCGGGCCCGTCCAGCCAGGTCACCTCGCTGCCCGCGCCGAGGGCGGGCGTCGCCCGGCGGACGGCGAGGGCGGAGCGGTAGAGCTCCAGGGTGGACGTCGGGTCGCCGGTCTGCGCCTCGACGCTCAGCCCGGCCCACTCGGCGGGCTGCGGCAGCCAGCTGGGGCCGCCCGCGGTGGGGCCGAAGCCGTACGGGGCCTCGGTGCCGGACCACGGGATCGGCACCCGGCAGCCGTCCCGGAAACCGTCCTGGCCGGCCTGGCGGAAGAACGAGGGGTCCTGGCGGACCTCGTCGGGCAGGTCGGTGACGTCCGGCAGGCCGAGCTCCTCGCCCTGGTAGAGGTAGGCGGAACCGGGCAGGGCGAGCATCAGCAGGGTGGCGGCGCGGGCGCGGCGCAGGCCGAGCTCGCGGTCGCCGGCGGTGCGGATCTGGGTGCCGCCGGGCGGGTTGCCGAAGCGGGTGGCGTGCCGGGTGACGTCGTGGTTGGAGAGCACCCAGGTGGTGGGGGCGTCGACCGGGCGCATCGAGTCCAGCGAGACGTCGATGACCTCGCGCAGGGCGGCGGCGTCCCAGTGGGTGCCCAGGTACTGGAAGTTGAAGGCCTGGTGCAGCTCGTCGGGGCGGACGTAGTTGGCGGTGCGCTGGACGGTCGGGGTCCAGGCCTCGGCGACGCCGATCCGCTGGCCCGGGTACTCGTCGAGGATCCGGCGCCAGGAGCGGTAGATCTCGTGCACGCCGTCCTGGTCGAAGAACGGCATCACGTCGTTGCCGAGCAGCTTGAGCTGGTCGCTGCCGCCTATGTCGGGCAGGCCCTGGGCCTTGACCAGGCCGTGCGCGACGTCGATCCGGAAGCCGTCCACGCCCATGTCCAGCCAGAACCGCAGGATGGAGCGGAACTCGTCGGCGACGGCCGCGTTCTCCCAGTTGAAGTCGGGCTGCTCGGGGGCGAAGAGGTGCAGGTACCAGTCGCCGGGGGTGCCGTCGGGGTCGGTGCTGCGGGTCCAGGCCGGGCCGCCGAAGATGGACTCCCAGTCGTTGGGCGGCAGTTCACCGTTCTCGCCCTTGCCGGGGCGGAAGTGGTAGCGGTCGCGCAGCGGGGAGGCGGGGCCGTCGCGCAGCGCGCGCTGGAACCACTCGTGCTGGTCGGAGGAGTGGTTGGGGACCAGGTCCACGATGATCCGCAGGCCCAGCTGGTGGGCGTCGCGGATCAGCGCGTCGGCGTCCAGCAGGCTGCCGAACATCGGGTCCACCGCACGGTAGTCGGCCACGTCGTACCCGGCGTCGGCCTGCGGCGAGGCGTAGAACGGCGAGAGCCAGACGGCGTCCACCCCGAGGTCGCGCAGGTACGGCAGGCGGCTGCGGACACCGGGCAGGTCGCCCATGCCGTCACCGTTGGCGTCGGCGAAACTGCGCGGGTACACCTGGTAGATGACCGCATCGCGCCACCAGTCTCTGGTCGCACCGGCGTTCGCGGCGATCGGCGCTGCGGCGGGCCGGGAGGTGTCGGCCAGGTTCTGGGTCATCGGACAAGTCATCCTTTGAGGAAACGGTTGCTTCGGGGAACGGTTGCTGGTCAGGACTTCGCGGCACCGGCGGTCAGGCCGGTGACCAGGTGCTTCTGGACCAGGTAGAAGAACAGCGCGGCGGGCAGCGCGATCAGCACCGAGGTGGCGGCCATCAGGTGCCACTGCGCGTCGTGCTCGCTGATGTAGCTCTGCAGGCCCACCGCCAGCGTGTACTTGTCGGAGCTGAGCATGAAGGTCGAGGCGAACGGCACCTCGGCCCAGGCGGTGAGGAAGGAGTAGAACGCGGCGACCGCCAGTCCCGGCCGGGCCAGCGGCATGATCAGCCGCCAGAAGGTGCCGAACGGGGTCAGCCCGTCCACCCGACCGGCCTCGTCGATCTCCACCGGGATGGTGTCGAAGTAGCCCTTCATCAGCCAGGCGCAGTACGGGACGATGGTGCCCGAGTAGGTGAGGATCAGGCCGAGGTAGCTGTCCAGCAGGTCGAGGCTGGACAGGATGGTGTACATCGGCACGATCACCACGGCGATCGGGAACATCTGGGTGAGCAGCAGCGTCCACATCAGCTGGCGGTGGCCGGGGAAGCGCATCCGCGAGACCGCGTAGCCGGTGGTGGCGGCGACCAGGACGGCGAAGACCGTGGTGCCGATCGCGACCAGCATGGAGTTGCCGAACCAGGTGAGGAAGTCGGTGTGCTGCAGCACGAAGCCGTAGTTGCCGAGGCTCATCTTGTCGAAGATCTGGCCCGGGTGCAGGTAGTCGGTCTTGTCCGGGCCGAGCGAGATCCAGGCGATCCACAGCACCGGGAAGAGCGCGACCAGCGAGGCCACGGTGAGCAGTCCGTGCAGGAGCGCCGTCAGGACCCCGCCGCGCTCGCCGCGCGCCTTCCGGCGGGGGACCGCGGCCGGCCGGGCCTGCGGGACGGGGGTGGGGAGTTCGGTGCTGACGCTCATTCGCTGGCCTGCCTCGTCGTGGTCGGTGGGGTGACTGCGCCGGTCCGCGCCATCAGGCGTTCTCCTCGTTGCGGACCTGCCAGCGACGGTAGAAGCTGGTGAAGACGACCAGGATGGAGAGCAGCAGCACCCCGTAGGTGGCCGATTCGGCGTAGGCGCGGGGCTGTTGGCCGAAGCCGAGGCGGTAGGCCCAGGTGACCAGGATCTGGGCGTCCGGAGAGCCGTTGCCCAGCAGCAGGAAGATGATGGCGAACTGGTTGAACGTCCAGATCACGCCGAGCAGGACGACGGTGCTGCTGACGGTGCGCAGCCCGGGCAGGGTGACGTAGCGGAAGCGCTGCCAGGGCGTGGCGCCGTCCATCTCGGCCGCCTCGTAGAGCTCGGCCGGGATGGACTGCAGGCCGCCGAGCAGCGAGACCATCATGAACGGCACGCCGCACCAGGTGTTGACGAGGACGGCGGCGGCCTTGGAGGCGAGCGGGTCGCTGAGCCAGGACGGCTGCGGCAGGTGCAGGAAGCCGAGCGCGGTGTTGACCACTCCGCTGTCGGAGAGCATCAGCCGCCAGGAGAAGACGGTGACGAAGGTGGGCACGGCCCAGGGCAGGATCAGCAGCATCCGGTAGGTGGTGCGGCCGCGCAGCTTCTGGTTCAGCAGCAGGGCGAGGCCCAGGCCCAGGGAGTAGTGCAGGCTGACGCAGAGGACCGTCCACAGGACCGTCCAGATCAGGTGCGACCAGAAGCGGTCGTAGGAGCCGGGTCCCCACAGCACGTCGGCGTAGTTGTGCAGGCCGACGAAGTCGAAGCTGTCGGGGATGTGGTTGACGCCGATCTGGCGTGCCACGTTGAGGCTGTTGGCGTTGGTGAGGGTCAGGTAGATGCCCCGGCCCAGCGGGTAGCCGACGAGCACGCCGAGCACGACGACCACCGGCGCGACCATCGCGTAGGCGTACCAGTGCCTGCTGTACGAGAGCTTGAGGCGCTGGACGAGGCCGGGCCGCGGTTCGCGGTCGCGACTGCCTTGGCTGGGAGCGCCCTGCACGGCGACTGCCATCTTTGACACCTTCTCGGGAGGTCCGCCGCCTCGCTGCGGCGACTGCTGTGCATACGGGAGGCCGCCCGGCCCGCCGGTGGGGCGGCGGGCCGGGCGGCTGGGGACTTACTTGCCGAAGCCGGGGAGCAGCTTGGCGAAGTCGGTGGCGGCGGAGTCCAGGCCGGACTGGGTGCTGGCCTGGTCCTGGGCGATCTTCACCAGGTCGGTGCCGAGCGGGGTGAACAGCGAGCTGTACTCCGGCAGTTCGGGGCGCGGCTGGGCGACCGGGAGGATCGCCTGGAAGCCGGTGATGCCCGGGTCCTTCTTGACCTCGGCGGTGTACGCGTCGGCGCGGGTCGGCAGGGTGGAGTTCTTCTGTGCGAGGAAGGTCTGGCTCTCGGCGGAGGTCAGGAAGGCGGCCAGCTTCTCGCCCGCGGCCTTGTGGGCGGCGTCGGAACCGGCGTAGACCGAGACGTTGTGGCCGCCGGTCGGGGCGCCGGCCTTGCCGGTGGAGCCGGCCGGGACGGCGGCGATGCCGAGGTTGTTCTTGTCCGCGAAGGCGGCGCCCTTGTAGATGTTGGTGATCTCCCAGGGACCCTGGATGATCATCGCGGCCTTGCCGTTGTTGAAGGCGTCCATCATGTGCGCGTACGCGTCGGTGGTCACGTCGGCCTTGACGGTGCCGGGCGAGGTGAACATCGACTTGTAGGTGTCGACGGCCTTGACGGCCTCGGGCGAGTTGATGGTGATCTTCTTGCCGGCGGCGTCCACCATGTTGGTGCCCTCGCCGTAGAGGAACGGCATCAGGTAGTAGCCGTCACCGGCGCGCATGAACAGACCGTCCGCACCGGTCTTGTCCTTGATCTGCGCGGCGTCGGCCTTCAGCTCGTCCCAGGTGGCGGGCGCCTTGGCGATCCCGGCCTTGGCGAACAGGTCCTTGTTGTAGAGCAGGCCGAGGGTGTCGGTGACCAGCGGCACGCCGTACAGCTTGCCCTCGAAGGTGGCCTGCTTGATCAGGCTGGGCTGGAAGGCGGAGGTGTCCTTGGCGGCGTCCGTGCCGTCCAGCGGCTCCAGGAACCCGGCCTTGGCGAAGGCGGCGGTCCAGCCGACCTCGGAGCGGAAGACGTCCGGCGCGCCCTTGGCACCCATCGCGGTCTGCAGCTTGTTCTGTGCCTGGTCGAAGGGCACGTTGACGAAGTTGACCTTGATGTTCGGGTTCGCGGCCTCGAACTTCTTGACCAGTTCCTGGTAGTTCGGCGCCTCGTTGGTGGCGTTGGAGGTGTCCCAGTAGGTGATCGTGACAGGGCCGTCGGCCTTGCCGTCCGAACCTGAGCCGCCGCTGCTGCCACAGGCTGCAGTCGAGACCGCGAGGGCCGCAACGAGGGCGGAGGCCGCGATGCCACGCCGCATGAGAACTCCTAGAAGGTGGGGGTGCCCGAGATGGTGTGGGGACCGCGCATAATGGCTGTCCCGTGCCGACTGCGCCGTTGCGGCCGTCGGGCTTGGGCAGGAACGTAACAGGCGCGCAATCGCTACGGAAAGGCCTTGCAGCAAGTTTCTGCAAGATCCTGCGATCGTTACGCCCGCGTGTCCTCCGCGTTGCCGCAAGGTAGTCGATCTGCGGCCATCCGTCCGGCAATTGTCCGATTGCTCCCCATTCCGCACCCTGCAAGGCGACTTGCAAGGCGTCGGCGGCGACTGGCCTGTATTTAAAAGGATGAGCATCCGATATATTGATGGCGCTGCCGAACCACCGGCAGACCCGTCGGACCGTGCTGG
>NZ_JBHJVK010000094.1:0-26200 GCF_042264695.1 Kitasatospora sp. NPDC056138
GGAGAACTGGTGGGCGGTGGTGGTCGAGCAGCACTGGGACGGTCTGCTCTGAGCACCCGGTAGCGTCCGGGGCCTCCGCCGTCGGCCCGCCGCCGCCCTCCGCCGGCCCGCGGCCGTCCGCACCGGGCGAACGGGCAGGCGGCGCACCACCCCGGCGGGCAGGCGGCGGCCCTCGGTGTGCTCGGGGCCGTCGGTGGCCGCGTACACCGTCACCGGCGCCTCCCGTCCGGCACGGCGACAGCCCGGCGCGCCCCCGGGTCCGCGACCCGGTCCGTGGTGCGGGAACCCGGCCCCGTCCGCCGCTCCGCCTGTCCCTCGATCCGGCGGCGGTCGTGCAGGTCGTGCAGCCGGGGGAGGGGGCTATTTGGCCACGCTGCCCAGGAGCCGGGTGAGGGTCGTGCCGTGGATGCGCTTGCGGAGGAAGGTCCGGATCCGCTGGAGCCGCAGTTCGTTCAGCCTGCTGGCGAGGATGAGGTCGTCCAGTCGGTACGACTCCTCGGTGAGCATGGCGTCGGCCCGGCAGGCGCCTTGACGGGTGGAGACCCGGCTCACCTGACGCTCCATGTTCTCGGCTCGCCGGACCAACCAGTCGAAACTCAGGGGGGAGTCGTCGGTCGCCGGTGCCGAGAACACCGGAAAGCGAAGGTGCCGGTCGAATCCGCAGTCGTGCAGTGCGCTGGACACGGGGGCGAGCATCCTGAAGACGACGGGGGCGAGCATCCTGAAGACGACGGGGGCGAGCCCCTTGTCCCGTATCGCGCCCAGGTGGTCGTGGGCGGCTTCGAGTGCCTCACGCGCCCGCTGGAACTCCGGTCCGAGCAGTTCCTTCTCCAGGGGTTCGACGACGGGGAATCCCCGGTGCAGGTCCTGCCGGAATCCGTCGAGCGGTGACCAGGTGAGGCCGGTCTGGTCGGTGCGGCAGAGACGGTCGAAGTAGGAGGGACGGCACGACGGAAGCCTCTCGTGGCAGAGCGAGAGCGCGATCTGGAGCTCGGACAGGCGGGCGAGGAGTTCGGTCAGCATCCGGTTGGCGTCCTTCGCCGCCTCGTCCCTGGCCCTGACCCGGTCGATCACGGGGCTGGACCGGGGCGCGGCGAAGACCCCGGCGGCGATGACCAGGACGGGGACCCAGGTCTTCTGCTCGGCCGCCTCCGACAGCAGGCCGCCGAGCCTTCGCAGGTCGGCCGGGAGACTGCCCGGGTGGTCGTGCCCGTAGGTGACCAGGGCCGCGGCGGCGAGGACCGTGACCCGGTTGGCCACCGCCCTGATGATGCGCATCGGGTATTCGGAGAGGACGTCGACCGAATTCCTCCGGGCCGCCATTCTCGCGAATCCGCCGGCCGGGACGGAACGCGTGAGCCGCCTGGCCCTGATGATGTGGACCAGCCGGGCGGGATTGCCGACGGGAACGGCCAACGGGGAACGCGGCATGCGCTCCCGCCACCCGGGAATCCTGATGTCCGCGCCGAGCTTCCGGGCGGACTTGATCGGCCGGTCGATCCAGCTCCGGCGCTCCACCCGGGTACTGGCCGTGCTCCAGCAGCGGATGGCGGCCCAGCGGGCGGCCTCGGCGGCGACGACCAGGACCGCCGTTGCGGCACCGAATCGCAGGACGACGGCGATCCACGGTGTCACGGTGCCCGCTTCCAACCACCCGGATGCGCTGTCGAATGCCGGTTTCACATTTCCCTCCACGGCACGGTCCGGGACCTGCCGCCCATTGTCCGGATGATCCGCGCCTCAGGAGGAACCTTGAGCAAGGTCTGAGGTTCGGGGATTGCCGACAGGGCTGCCGACGGGGATTGGGGACAGGTCTGCCGACGGAAATCCTCCAGGCGTGGATCCGGGCTGTCGTGGGGTCGGGTACGAAGGGCGTGCCGCCGGCCGGGCCCGGGCCGTTCCGGAGGGGGTGGTGGGTCGCCGTCCGGGACCGGACGGACCGTCGGATCTGTTTGACAGTCAGGTTTCCACCGGTATCTTGTGTTGCATGGTACCTGGCGAAGCAAGCCATGACAGTGCGGACGGCCCCGTGGCAAGCCAGCTGCGCAGAGGGGTGTTGGAGTACTGCGTCCTCGCGCTGCTGCGCGACGGCCCGCGCTACGGGGTGGAGCTGCTGCAGGAGCTCTCCCAGGTCCAGGTGATGGCGACCAGCCAGGGCACGATCTATCCCTTGCTGTCCCGTCTTCGCCGGGCCGGCCTCGCTGAGACCTACCTGCGGGAATCGGCCAGTGGGCCCCCGCGCAGGTACTACACGCTCACCGACGACGGCCGCCGCGCCCTGGAGGAGTTCACGGCGCTCTGGCCCGCCTTCCGTACCGCCGTCGACCACTTTCTCAACCCTGGAGAGTCACTGTGAACGATCGTCATGACCAGCCGCTGGTCCACGCCTACCTCGCCGAGGTCACCCAGCGCGCTGCCGCGCTTCCGGACGCCGCCCGTCGCGAACTGCTCGCGAACCTGCGCGAGCACATCGACGTCGCCCTGGCGCAGAGCGACCGTGCGGATCAGGAGACGGTGCGGCAGATCCTGGAGCGGCTCGGGCAGCCGCGGACGGTGGCCGACGCCGCGCTGGCGGAGGAGGGCTGCGCGCCCCTGGAAGCGGAGAGCCCCGGCAGCACCACCGTCACCCTCGCCCTGATCGTCCTGTCCCTGCCGCTGGAGCTGATCCCGGCCGTCGGACCCGTTCTGGCACTGGCCGCCACGGTCACCGCCGTGGTGCGGGTGTGGAGGTCGGCCCAGTGGGTCCGGAAGGAGAAGATGCAGGCGACGCTGCTGCTGCTCTCGCCCGTGGTGGTCGCCCCGGTCACCGCCGTGGTCCTCTCCCTGGCGGCCTCCGGCCTGACCCCTACCGTGGTGCTCGCCGCGTGTGCGGTGGCGTTCTGCCTCCCGCTGGTCGCGGCGGTGCGGCTCAGGCGCTCGGTCGCTCGGATCAGCACCGCCGGAGCCCTCGCCGGGGTGTAGCACCGACCGGCCCCTGCCGTTCGAGGCCGGGTCCACCGTGGCGCGGTGCTCGACGGTCGGGCCGGTGGCGGGATGCCGGGACGCGGCGTCGGGTCGGCGGGCGCCGCCCAGCTCCACCCGGAGTCCACGGACAGATCCGTCGTCCCCGACGAAGGGGCCGTCACCATCGCCTGGCACAAGGTGCCCTACCAGGAGGGCGGTTGGGCGGACTGGAAGCCGGACCGGAAGGGCCACAAGGAGGCCTACCGGCAGCTGCTCCAGCCCGAGGGCGGCGATGTCTTCTACGTCACGGGCGACCGGATCTCCCCGCTGCCCGGCTGGCAGGAGGGCGCCATGATGTCGGCCCACTACGTCGCCCAGCAGATCCTCGGCATCATGCCGCTCCCGGTCCCCGAGGTGGTCTCCGTGCCGGACTCCGTCGCCCTCACCCAGGGTCTGTCCTGACCCTGCGGAGGAACGGCGGCGCCACCGGCCGGGCCGGTGGCGCCGCCCCACAGGGCCGGTGTCCGTCAGGAACTGCCGGACGGCTTGTTGGCCTTCAGACAGAGGACGTAGTCCGCGCCGACCTGCTCGTGGATGAACGAGCTGTCGTAGTCCGGGTACGGGGAGCAGGCGGTGCGGTCGTCGGTCGTGCCGTCGACCCGCGCCTCCACCTTGAATTCGGCGGTCGGGTCGGAGCAGGGGAGCACCCGGACGACCGGGCTGGTCTCGGTGCCGGCGTTGTGCACGCAGTCGCCGGTCCGTACGGCGGCCTTGGGCGCGCCCGGCACCGGTGAGCTGCCGGGCGCCGGTGAACTGCCGAAGCCGCCGAAGGAGTTGCCCGTCGGGTTCTGCGTCGGCGAGGTCCCGTAGCCGCCGAACGAGGAGCCCGTGGTGGTGGTGTCACCGGCGGCCGCGCCGACCACCAGCAGGCCGACGAGCAGCACGAGTGACAGCACTGGCAGCAGCAGCATCAGCATCGCCGGACGCTTGGTCAGCGGAACGCCCGGGTCGAGCTGCGGCCCGAGCGGTCCGGGCGCGGCCGGCGGCAGCTGCTTGATCTTGTTGTAGGCGCTCAGGTTCCGCAGCAGCGTGATGGGGGTGAACACGGACGAGAGGTAGCCCCACCACCCCTGCACCAGGGTGCGGGCCGACATGTCGCGGACCATCGCGGTTCCGCAGGTGCGGCAGAACGGGCCGTACTGCTTCAGGAACCGCATGATGACGATCATGCCCTGGTGGCCCCGGACGGTGACCTGCACGGCCGGGAACCCGCCGCAGAAGCGGCAGGTGACCGCACCGGGCGGCGGCGGGTAGCCGGGTGCCCCGTAGGCCATCGGCTGCTGCGGAGGTGCACCGTACGGACCCGGCTGCTGCGGAGGTGCCCCGTACGGGCCGGGCTGCTGCGGGTAGGCGGCGGGCGGCGGCGCGGCGGGGTAGCCGTACCCACCGGGAGGCGGCGGCGGGGTCGGCGGGTAGCCGGGGGCGGGCTGCGGCGGCGGGGAGGCGTAGGGGTTGGACGGGGGGTACGGCGAGGTCAAGGTTTCGTTCCCGTTGGGTGGTGATGGTGAGAGAGCTGTGAGCGGGTGGGCGCGAGGTCAGGCGTTCGGTGCCTTGGCGACCGTCGGGGTCGGATCGCCGGGCGTGTGGCGGCCGAGGCAGAGCACGTAGTGCTGCGTCCTGCCGAGCCGGCGGCTGGTGCCCTTGTAGTCGCGGGAGGACTTCCACTGCAACAGGCAGGGCATGGTCGAGGTGCCGCTGTACCGCGCGGTCACGACCCACTGTGCGTCGGAGGCGGCGCAGTTGACCTTGGAGAACCTGCCCGAGGGGTAGCCCGCGCAGTCGCCGACGTGCGCCCGCTCCGGGGTGTTGTCGAGGATGGTGAAGCCGACTCCGACGCCCAGCAGCCCGAGTATCCCGAAGAGCGTCCAGAGCGACCGCCGCCTGCGCGGCTTCTCCGTCGGCACGGCCGGCCCCGGCGGTGGCGGGAAGGCTGGCGCCCCGGGGGCCGGCTGCGGCTGCCCGTAGGACTGCGGTCCGGGCGGCTGCTGCCCGTACGGCTGCTGCCCGTACGGCTGTGGCTGCCCGTACGGCGCAGCGGCCGGGAAGCCGGGCGCGGACGGAGTGGCGTACGGATTCGGCGGCTCGCCCTGCGGCGGCCCCCCGAACGGATTGGGAGGTGGAGTGCTCACGGTGGTCCCCCGAAGCAGTGACTGATCGTAAGAGTGCTGACGTACCTTAGCGACTCGACGGCGGGCCGGTCGGAACGACCACCCCCGTGCCCCCGCCGGTGCGGTGTGCTCCGTGCGGGGGAATCTCGGTCGCGGGCGTGTCACCGGCGGCGGGGGCAGCTCGTCGGCGCCAAGGTGGTGGTCGCCCGTCCGCCCCCTGGAGGTCCCGTGCGTAGCCATCCGGTCCGGCGGCTGTGCGTGCCGCTCGCCGCCGTCCTCGTCGCCCTCGTCCTCACCGGCTCGGCCCCGCCGTCCGCAGGAAGGACCCGGGCAGCCGCGGCGGGATCGCTCCCCGCCGATCTGGACCGGCTGTTCGAGGACCCGCGCCTGACCGGGGCCCAGGTCTCCGCCGTGGTGGCCGACGCGGCGACCGGAGAGGTGCTCTACCGGCACGCGCCCGGTGCGCTGATGCTGCCCGCCTCCACGCTCAAGACCGTCACGGCGGCCGCCGCGCTCGACCTGCTCGGGGCCGGCCACCGCTTCGGCACCGACGTCCTGGCGGCGGGCCGCCGCGACGGCGCCACCCTGGACGGGGACCTGGTCCTGCGCGGCGGCGGCGACCCCAGCCTGCTGCCCGCCGACCTCGACGCGCTCGCCCGGCAGGTCGCCGACTCCGGCGTCAGCACGGTCTCCGGCGGGGTGCTGGCCGACACCTCCCGCTACGACGGCGTGCCGCTGGGCCCCAACTGGGCCTGGGACGACCAGGCGGCGTACTACAGCCCGCAGATCTCCGCGCTCACCCTGGCCACCGACACCGACTACGACCCGGGTACCGTCCGGCTCACCCTGACCCCGGGCCGGGCACCCGGACAGCCCGCGACCGTGCGGGTCACGCCGTCCGACGCCCCGGTGCGGCTGACCGGCCGGATCGCCACCGGCGAGGCGGGCAGCGACCGGACCGTGGACGTGAGCAGGCAGCCCGCGACCAACGAGCTCGTGCTCACCGGCAGCGTCCCGGCGGACGGCGGCACCAGCGAGGAGTGGGTCGCCGTGGACGACCCGGCCCGGCTGGCCGCCACGGTCTTCGCCGCCGACCTCGCCCGCCACGGCGTGGCCGTCCACGGCCAGGTGGGGGCGGGCCGCGCCCCGGCGGACGCCACCGCCCTGGCGCACCACGACTCGGCGCCGCTCTCCGCGCTGATGGTGCCGTTCCTCAAGCTCAGCAACAACGGCATCGCCGAGCACCTGGTCAAGGAGATCGGCCGGGTGCGCGGTGGAGCGGGCAGCTGGTCCGCCGGACTCGACCGGATCACCGACTTCGTCCACCGCAACGGGCTGGACGTCACCGCCGGCCGGCAGGCGGACGGTTCGGGGCTCTCCCGGCACAATCTGATGACCGCCCAACGGCTGCTGAAACTCCTGGAGTTCGCCCGCACTCAGCCCTGGTTCGCCACCTGGTACGACGCGCTCCCGGTGGCCGGCGACCCGCGCCGGATGGTCGGCGGCAGCCTCAGCAACCGGCTGACCGGCACACCCGCCGAGGGCCGGGTGCACGCCAAGACCGGTTCGATGACCGGGGTGGACGCCCTGGCCGGCTACCTCGACCGCCCCGACGGACACACGCTCGCCTTCACGGTGCTGCTCAACAACTTCGCCGGGAGCAGTCCCCGCCCGGTCATCGACGCCTTCGTGCTCCGGCTCCTCGGCGACACCGCCACCGCCGCTGGAGCTGGAACCGCTGGAACCGGAACCACCGGAGCCGGAGCCGGAGCCGGAGCCGGAGCCGCCGCCGACGGCCACCGCACCCGCAGCCGCAGCCCGCACGACTGGGAGAACGCCTGTTCCGTGAGTTCCCGCTGCTGACGGGCGCGGCAGGGGCAGGGGCGGCCACGCGAGCGACCCCGCCACGGCGTGGCCGGGTCCACGCGCGGTTCCCCGCACCCCGGTGCGGACTGCATGGTTGTCCTATGAGAACTCCCTTGCGGAGCAGCCGGGTTCGTCACGCAGGTGCTCGGACCGCCGGCCGCCGCACGGTTGCTGTCACCGGGGACGGAGCCCCATGAAACGGAGCCCCATGAAGACGACGCGGCACTCCCGGTCCGTCCCTGCGGCGGCCCTGTCGGCCGCCCTGGCACTCCTGCTGCTCGCGGCGCCCGCGTGCACCCGTCCCGCCGACCAGGACGACAGCGCGATCCCGCAGGTCCCGGGCGGCTCGTTCACGGTCGGGCTCACCGAGCCCGACCACCTCACGCCGGGGCGGACCACCAGCAGTTACGCGCTCCAGGTCCTCCAGGGCCTCTTCGACACCCCCGTCACCCTCGACCCGGGCGACGGCCACGTGGTCCCGCTGGCCGCCCGCGCGGTGGAGTCGGCCGACCAGCGGGTCTGGAAGGTGACGCTCCGTCATGGCGCGGTCTTCCACAACGGGGAGCCGGTCACCGCGCAGAGCCTCGCCGCCGCCTGGAACGCCGCCGCCTACGGGCCCAACGGCTGGGAGACCAACTCCTACTTCGCCCAGATCGACGGCTACGCCGACCTCAACCCCACCCAGGGGCAGCAGCCCAGGGCCGACCACCTCTCCGGACTGCGGGTGCTGGACGCCGAAACCCTCCAGGTCACCCTCAGTGCCCCGTTCAGCCAGTTCCCGATGCTGCTCGCCTTTCCGGCCTTCGCGCCGCTGCCCACCGCCGCCTTCACCGACCCGGACGGCTTCGACCGGCACCCGATCGGCAACGGCCCGTTCGCGATGGGTGGCGACTGGCAGCACAACCAGCGGATCGACCTGGTACGGGCCGTCTCCTACACCGGCAGCCGACCGGCGACGGCCGACGCGGTGCACTTCAGGATCTTCACCAGCAAGGACACCGCGTTCACCGAACTCCGCGCCGGACACCTCGACTTCATGAGCACCGTGCCGGCCGCGCGGGCGTACGAGGCGAAACGCACCTTCGGGAAGCACTACTCGGTCCGCCCGAGCGGCACCATGGACTACCTCGGCCTGCCGCTGTGGGACCACCGGTACGCCAACCCCGAGCTGCGCCGCGCCCTCTCGATGGCCATCGACCGCAAGGGCATCACCCGGGCCATCTACAACGAGGTGCACACACCGGCCGACTCGCTCGTCGCCGCCATGATCCCCGGCCACCGGGCCGGCGCCTGCGGCGAGACCTGCACCTACCAGCCCGCGAAGGCGAAGGAACTGCTCGACCACGCCGGTGGGTTCACCGGGCCGATGGTGCTCTACTTCACCAACGCCGACCCCACCTACGAACAGTGGATGACCGCCGTCGCCAACGAACTCCGGCAGAACCTCGGCATCCGGGACATCACCTTCCGGAAGATGGCCGCCGCCGACCTCGGCCCGATCCTCAACAGCCGCAGGACCACCGGCCCGTACCGGCAGAACTGGGTCATCGACTACCCCAGCATGCAGAACTACCTGGCCGGCCTCTACAACCACGACAACCGGATGGGCTGGCAGAACCCGCAGTTCGACGACCTGCTCGCCCGGGGCGACGCCGCCCCGACCGAGCGGGAGAGCATCGGGTACTACCAGCGGGCCGAGGACATCGCCCTCGCCGAGATGCCGCTGATCCCGCTCTGGAACTGGCAGGACCAGTCCGCCTGGAGCAGCCGGGTCGGCAACATCCTGATCGACCCGTACGTGGCCGGACTGCACCTGGACCGGGTGACCGTGCGCCACTGACGGACCGGTGCACAGGAAACGCAGCCACAGGAAACGCAGCCACAGGAAACGCAGCCACAGGAAACGCAGCCACAGGAAACGCAGCCACGAGAAACGCAGACACGAGAAACGCAGACACGAGAACGAAAGGATCCGATGGGCCGGTTCATCGCCCGCCGCCTGCTGTACGCCGTACCCGTACTGCTGGCCACCACCTTCCTGATCCACGCGCTCGTCTTCGTCCTGCCGGGCGACCCGATCCAGGGCCTGGCCGGTGACCGGCCCGTCCCGCCCGCCGTCCTCGCCGAACTGCACCGCCGCTACCACCTGGACGACCCGCTGGCCGTCCAGTACGCCGAGTATCTCGGCGGCCTGCTCACCGGAGACCTCGGCCGGACCTTCACCGGCGAGCCGGTCGCCGACGTCATCGCCGGACGCTGGCAGGTCACCCTCAGACTCGGGCTCACCGCCTGGTTCCTGGAGACCGTCCTCGGCGTCGCGCTCGGCGTCTGGGCGGGGCTGCGCCGGGGCAGGTGGGTCGACAACCTCGTCCTCGCCGGGACCACGCTGGTGATCGCGGTCCCCGTCTACATCGTCGGCTACCTGGCCCAGTTGGTGCTCGGCGTCCGGCTGGGCTGGTTCCCGGTCTCCGGTGACCAGGACGGCTGGCCCGCCGCCTACGTGCTGCCCGGACTGGTCCTGGCCTCGTTCGGCGTCGCGTACGTCGCCCGGCTCACCCGCGCCTCCCTGCTGGAGAACCTGCGCGCCGACTACGTACGCACCGCCGAGGCCAAGGGGCTGAGCCGCCGCCGGGTGGTGGTGCTGCACACCCTGCGCAACTCGCTGATCCCCGTGGTGACCTTCCTCGGCGTCGAACTGGGCTCGCTGATGGCCGGTGCCGTCGTCACCGAGTACATCTTCAACCTCCCCGGCATCGGCCAGCAGGTCTTCCAGTCCATCCAGCTCCGCGAAGGGCCGACGGTGGTGGGCATCACCACACTGCTGGTCCTGGTCTTCTGCCTGGCCAACCTGCTGGTCGACATCCTGTACGGGGTGCTCGACCCGAGGATCCGCCATGACTAGGGCCCGTCTTCGGACTCCCGCCTGCCGGGCCGAGCACCCCGCCCACACCTCTTCGCGCCCCGGGACCGCCCATGGCTGACGACATCCCCCAACCGCTCCCGCGCACCGAAGACCTGCTGCTGCCCCCCACCGCCCCGCCCAGGCCCAGGCCCAGGACCAAGGACAGGAAGCCGTCCGGCTCGCTGGCCTCCGACGCCTGGCGCGAACTGCGCGCCCGTCCGCTGGTCGGCCTCTGTGCGGGCGTGGTGCTGCTGATCGTCCTGATGGCCGCCGTTCCGGACCCGTTCATCGCCCTGCTGACGCACGACAGCGGGCGCTGCGAACTCATCGACTCCCGGGTCGGCCCCAGCCTCGACCACCCGTTCGGGTTCGACCTGCAGGGCTGCGACTACCTGGCCCAGGTGGTCCGGGGGAGCCGTCCTTCGCTGGTCATCGGCCTTGCGGTGACCGCCGGCGCGTTGCTGCTGTCCGTCCTGCTGGGCCTGCTCGCCGGCTTCTACGGCGGCTGGCTCGACGGGCTGCTCTCGCGGGTCACCGACGTCTTCTTCGGTCTGCCGTTCATCCTCGGCGCCACCGTCGTCCTGGTCGCCTTCCCCTCCCACGGGCTGGGTGCCATGACGCTCGTCCTGGTGGCTCTCGGCTGGACCACCATGACCCGGGTGATGCGCGCCCAGGTGATCGGGCTCAAGGACGCCGACTACGTGCACGCCGCGCGCTCGACGGGGGCGGGCCCGCTGCGCCTGATGGTCCGCCATGTGCTGCCCAACGCCGTGACTCCGGTGGTGGTGGTCGCCATGCTGAACATCGGGAACGTCATCTCGGGTGAGGCCACCCTGGACTTCCTCGGCGTCGGACTCCAGTACCCGGCCCTCTCCTGGGGGCTGCAACTCAACGCCGCGCAGAGCTACTTCCTCGACTTCCCGCACCTGCTGCTCTTCCCGGCGCTGTTCCTGTCCGCCACCGTGCTGAGCTTCATCCTGCTCGGCGACGCGGTCCGCGACGCCTACGACCCGAAGCTGCGGTAAGGCGCCGGCGCCGTCGCTGTCGAGACGGCCCCGGCGCGCCCGCCGCAACCGCTCCCCGCTGCCGCCGAGCCTCCTCGGCGGCTTCGCCCGCAACCGGAAGGACCGACCGATGACCCTCACCCCGCCACCCCCGGCAGTCGGTGCAGCCCCGCCCCCCGGCGACCGGCACGCCGTGACCGAGGCGGTCCGGATCTGCCAGGAACTGCTGCGGATCGACACCACCAACCCGGGCGACGGCACCGGACCGGGTGAGCGCGCCGCCGCCGAGTACGTGGCGGCACAGCTGGCCGAGGCCGGGATCGAACCGCTGGTCGTCGAGTCGGCACCGCGCCGGGCCAGCGTGCTGGCGCGCATCACCGGCACCGATCCGCTCCGTGCACCGCTGCTCGTCCACGGGCATCTGGACACCGTGCCCTTCGACGCCGCCGACTGGTCCCGGCACCCGCTCTCCGGAGAGCTGCACGACGGCTGCCTGTGGGGCCGGGGGGCGGTGGACATGAAGGGCGCCGTCGCGACGACGATCGCCCTGGTGCGCTCCTGGGCCAGGACCGGGCGCCGTCCGGGCCGGGACATCGTGCTCGCCTTCCTCGCCGACGAGGAGTCCACCGGCGACCACGGCGCCCGCTTCGTCGCCTCCCGGCACCGGGAGTACTTCGCCGACTGCGCCGAGGCGATCGGGGAGTCCGGGGGCTTCTCGGTCCCGGTCCACCCGCAGCCGGGCCCGGACCGGACCGGTGGCCCCGGCGACCCCGGTGGTCCCGAAGTACGGCTCTACCCGGTCGCGTTGGGGGAGCGCGGCACCGCCTGGATGCGGCTGGGTGCCACCGGCACCGCCGGGCACGGCTCCCGGGGGAGTGCCGACAACGCCGTCAGCACCCTGGTCCACGCCCTGTCCAGGCTGGCCGCCCACTCCTGGCCCACCCGGCTGATCCCGCCGGTCGAGGCCCTGCTCGGGGAGCTCGAACGCATCCTGGGCACCACCATCGACCGCAACCGGCTGGAGGCGGAGGCCGTCCGCCTCGGCCGGGCCGGCGAACTCTTCGCCGCCACCGTGCGCAACTCCGCCAACCCCACCGTGCTGCAGGCCGGCCACAAGGTCAACGTCGTGCCGGGCGCCGCCCGGGCACAGGTGGACGGCCGCTTCCTGCCCGGCACCCGGGAGGAGTACCTGGCCACCGTGGCTGAACTGCTCGGCCCCGGTGTGACAAGGGAGTTCATCAACCTGGAGGAGGCCGTCACGGGCGACCACTCCGGTCCGGCCTTCACGGCGATGGCCGCCGCCCTGCGGGCCGAGGACCCCGCCGGGCACCCCGTCCCGTACCTGATGGCCGGCGGGACGGACGCCAAGACCTTCGGCCGGCTGGGGATCGACTGCTACGGCTTCGCTCCGCTGCGCCTCGATCCCGCCCTGCACTACCAGCGGATGTTCCACGGCGTCGACGAACGCGTCCCGGTGGCCGGACTCGACTTCGGCGTCCGCGTCCTGGACCGGTTCCTCGGCGCCTACTGAGGCGGCGTCGCCACCGGACCCCGATCCCGGCATCCCGCCACCGGCCGGCGGGATGCCGGAACGCCTGCCCGGCCTGCCCCGCCTTCGTGTTGGCTGCAGCTCCCGCCACCGCCCGTCCCGTCCCGCTCCGTCCGCGTCCTCGTCCGCTGCGGCTTCCGCCGTCGGCAGGCCCGGCCCCGGTCCCGCTCAGAAGACCGCGAGCGGATTGACCGGGGAGCCGGTGCCCCCGGGGATGTGCAGGGGCGCGGCGACGAAGAGGAACTCCCACCGGGCGTTGCGCGCGCACGCCCGTGCCAGGTCCTCCAGGTCCATGTTGTCGATCAGGGGCAGTCCCATCGCGGTGACGGCCAGCACGTGCACCGGCGAGTGGACCCCGTCCACCGGGCTCGGCCGCACGTCGCTGTCGCCGTCGCCGCCCAGGGCCGAGGCCCGCGACTCGTACGGGACGTGCATCGCGGTGGGGTGGAGCCCGGCACTGAGCTCGTCCGGGTCCCACGCGCCCAGCTCCCGCCGCCGGGCGAGGTGGCCGGTGCGGACGAGGAGGACGTCGCCGTGGTCGAGCGGGCTGCCCTGCCGGTCGGCACAGGCGATCAGCTCCGGGCCGCCGACCGCCTCGCCCGGTTCCAGCCAGGCACGGCCGCGCAGACCCGCCACATCCAGCAGGACGCCCCGCCCCACCACCCCGGGCAGCAGATCGGTCACCGCGCCGTACGCGGACCCCTGCGAGGAGACGACCCGCTGCGCCCGCACGTCCCCGAAGAGCAGTCCCCGGTACGCGATGTGGCAGAGGGCGTCCAGGTGCGTCTGCGCCTTTCCGTGGTAGTCGGAGGCGATGAAGTCCTTGTACGCGGTCGGCTCCGGGGCGGTGGTGTCCGCCAGCTCGGTCATGTGGTGCAGCGCGGGCCTGCGGTTGTCGGGGCCGGGGGCGGTGTCCCACGGCCGTCCCAGGGCGACCACCTCACCGGTGCGCACGAGTCCCGCCGCGGCCACTCGCCGAGCCGCTCCGGCCGGGCCGGGCGGCCGGTCGCGGCGCAGCCGGTCGAAGAGCGCGTCGAACTCGTCGCGGGTCATCGCCGGCCCGTTGGCAGCCGAGGCGTGGTGTCCGGCAGCCCGACCGGGCGGGAAGGCAGAACCACTCATGGTGCTCCTCGGTCCCGATTCCCCCTGCACAGCCGATGATGCGGTCGCCCCCGGGTTGCCGCCACCGTGGTGGGGCAGGAGCAAGAGCGGGGCAGTGTGTTCAGCACCGCGATACGGACAAAGTCCTAATATTGCCTCAAAGGGTGCAGCTCCTCGGAGTGTGAGTGCTGTGGCGATCATGACAGGTTCCGGTGAGGCGGGCGCAGTCCCCGCGTGGGTCCGTGAGCGGTTCCTGCATGGCGGATCGGTCGAGGGAGGCGTGCGGAGCACGATCCTGAGCTCGTGGCAGCGCTGTCAGCTGCTGGGGCTCTCGCCCGACCAGGCCGAGCTCCCGTTCCGGCACGACTTCGAGCCGGACGGCCGCCTGGTCCGCGCGGCCGAACCCGTGCTGGACCGGCTGGAGCACCGGTTCGCGGGCAGCCGGATGAACGTGGCGCTCGCCGACGCCGAAGGAACGGTGCTGCAACGCCGTTTCGGCAAGGTGTCCATGGCCAGCAGCCTCCCGGCGATCCAGACCGTGCCGGGCTTCGTGTTCGCCGAGCAGTTCGGGGGGACCAACGGCATCGGCCTCGCCCTCGCGGAGAGGCGGCTCTGCCACGTCTACGGGGCCGAGCACTTCGCCGAGCGCTCGCAGGCGAGCGCCTGCGTGGCGATACCCGTCCGCGACCTGCTCAGCGGACGGATCGAGGGCGTCCTCTGCTTCGGCTTTCCGCGCACCGACGCGGACCCGGCGCTGGACGCCGTGATCTGCCGGGCGGCCGCCGCCATCGAACGGCGGATGCTGGAGCAGAGCTCGGCGCGCGAGCGCTCGCTGCTGCGGGCTTACCTCGACTCCGGCCGCCGGTCGCGCACCGGTGCGGTGGCCGGCAACGGGCGCCTGATGGGAGTCGACGAGCTGTCCCGGAGCGGACTGGACCAGAGCGACCAGATGATGCTCACGGAGAAGGCCACCGACCTGATCTCCTCGGCCCAGTGGGCCGCCGTCGAGGTGGTCCTCTCCCGCGGCCGGCGGATCACCCTGTTGAGCCGTCCGGTGACCAGCGCGTCCGGGGTGGAGGGCATCGTCATCGAGGCGGTCCTCCACAACGGCCCGCAGCAGCTCGTCGCCGCCGGTCGGGTCGACGAGGCACCCGGCCTCGCGACGCACAGCGCAGTGCACACCACGGCGCACACCGCCCCCGCGACCGCGCCGCCGCTCGGACACCTGCCCGGCACCGGCCCGTCCGCCACCAGGCCCGGCACGCCCGGCACGCCCGGAACCCCCGGCGGCACCCTCGGTGACCCGGCCCCCGGGCTGCTGCTCGTCGGCGAGCCGGGGGTGGGGCGGTACGCCGTCGCGGCACGCGGCCGCCTGGAACTGCTGTCCGAGGCCAGCACCCGGATCGGCACCACCCTGGACGTGAGTCGTACGGCCCGGGAACTCGCCGAGATGGCCGTCCCGCGACTGGCCGACTTCGTCACCATCGACCTGTCCGAGGCCGTACTGCGCGGGGACGAGCCCGACGACCCCGGCAGCGACCTGTACCGCACGGTGGTCCACGGCATCCACGACGACTACCCCTTCTACCCGGTCGGCGAGCGGCTCGACCTCCGCTCCACCACGCCCCAGCTCCGGTGTCTGGCCAGTGGGCAGGCGGTCCTGGAACCCGATCTGCGGGCGGCCGCCGGCTGGCGTTCCCAGGACCCCGAACGCACCGGCCGCCTCCTCGCGCACAACGTCCACTCCCTGATCACCGCCCCGCTGCTGGCCCGTGGCGTGGTGCTGGGCATCGCCAGCTTCTACCGCTCGCAGGACCCCGCCCCCTTCGGGGACGACGACCGCTCACTGGCCCAGGAGCTCGCCACCCGCGCCGCCATCTGCATCGACAACGCCCGCCGGTACACCCGCGAGCACGCCATGGTCCTGGCGCTCCAGCGCAGCCTGCTCCCGCGCGGCCTGCCCGAGCTGAGCGCCGTCGAGGTCGCCCACCGCTACCTGCCCGCCGAGTCCGGGGTGGGCGGGGACTGGTTCGACGTCATTCCGCTCTCCGGCACCCGCGTCGCACTGGTCGTCGGCGACGTCGTCGGCCACGGACTGCATGCCGCCGCCACCATGGGCCGCCTGCGCACCGCCGTGCACAACTTCTCCGAACTGGACCTGGCCCCCGACGAGGTCCTCACCCACCTGGACAACCTGGTGGGCCGCCTCGACCGTGAGGAGGACGGCGAGGGCCCCGCCTCCGCCACCGGCATCATCGGCGCCACCTGCGTCTACGCCGTCTACGATCCGACCACGCAGCGCTGTAGCGTCGCCCGGGCCGGCCACCCCCCGCCCGCGGTGGTCCACCCGGACGGCACCGTGACGTTCCCCGAACTGCCCGCCGGGCCCCCGCTCGGGCTGGGCGGCCTCCCCTTCGAGACGGCCGAGCTCCACCTGCCCGACGACAGCCGGCTGGTCCTCTACTCCGACGGGCTCATCGAGGACCGCCACCGCGACGTCGACACGGCCCTCGACCAGCTGCGCGGCGCCCTGGCCCACCCGGACCGCTCGCCCGAGGCCACCTGCGACGCGGTCCTGGCCACCGTGGTGCCCGGACACCTCGTCGACGACGTCACGCTG
Organism: Kitasatospora sp. NPDC056138; assembly: GCF_042264695.1. Lineage (NCBI taxonomy): Bacteria > Bacillati > Actinomycetota > Actinomycetes > Kitasatosporales > Streptomycetaceae > Kitasatospora > Kitasatospora sp. NPDC056138. The sequence continues at coordinate 16,154 of NZ_JBHJVK010000094.1, forward strand.
CTGGTCGCCCGCACCCGCGCCCTGCACCCCGGGCGGATCGCCGGCTGGGACCTGCCCGCCGACCCGGCCCGCGTCTGCGAGGTGCGGGCCGCCGCGATCCGCAAGCTCGGCGAGTGGGGGCTGGAGGAGGTCTCCTTCGCCGTCGAGCTGCTGCTCAGCGAGCTGGTCACCAACGCCATCCGCTACGGCGCCGAACCGATCAGGGTCCGCCTGATCCACGACCGCACCCTCATCTGCGAGGTCCACGACGCCAGCAGCACCGTGCCGCACCTGCGCCGCGCGGCCAGCACCGACGAGGGCGGCCGCGGCCTGTTCCTGGTCGCCCAGCTCGCCCAGTCCTGGGGAACGCGCTACACCGCCGGTGGCAAGGTCATCTGGGCCGAGTGCGCCCTGGAGGGGCCCGTACACCTCCCCGGCGTACTCGCGGACTGTCCGGAGGAGACTCCCGGTGCCGGATGACCCGCCTTCCGCAAGACCGAGGGGCCTGGCGTGTCAGGAACGCGGGGGCCGGGACCGGATGGTAGGAAGGTGCACCGCGAGAAGCCGTCGTGCGGGGACATCGCACCGCCGGGCGCCCGGCCGGGCACCCGGCGCAGTCGGGAAGGACTCAGAGGACGAGCCCTGGAGAGGTCCATGCCTGACACTCCCGACACCCCACCGGCCCCGCCCGCGGGCGGCGGCCCGCTCGTCCGGATCCGCGGACTCGGCAAGCGGTTCGGCGGCACCCTCGCACTCGTCGGGGTCGGCCTCGACATCCACCGGGGCAGCATCCTGGCGCTGCTCGGCCCGAACGGCGCCGGCAAGTCCACCCTCATCAAGATCCTCGCCGGCGTCCACCACGCCGACGAGGGCGAGGTGACGGTGGCCGGGCACCCGCTCGGCACCGACGCCGCCTCCCGGAGCATGTCCTTCATCCACCAGGACCTCGGCCTGGTGGACTGGATGACGGTCGCCGAGAACATCGCCCTGGTCGCCGGCTACCCGCGCCGGCACGGCCTGGTCTCCTGGCGGCGGACCCGGGAGCGCTGCGCCGAGGCGCTCGCGGTCGTCGCCGGGCACCTGGACCCCGACACCCGGATCGCCGACCTCGCCCCCGCCGAACGCTCACTGGTGGCCATCGCCCGCGCGCTGGCGACGCGGGCGGAGCTCATCGTCCTGGACGAGCCGACCGCCAGTCTCCCCGCCGCGGACTGCGCCCGGCTCTTCGACGTCCTGCACACCCTGCGCGACCGGGGGCACGCCATCGTCTACGTCACCCACCGGCTCGACGAGGTGTACCGGGTCGCCGACACCTACGCCGTCCTGCGGGACGGCCGCCTCGTCAGCACCGGCCCGCTCGCCGGCCACGGTCCCACGCGCCTGGTGCGCGACATCGTGGGTCGCGAACCGGCCGGCTACCGGCCCGCCGCCCCTGCCGGGGGGCCGGTCGTGCTGAGGCTCGACGGCGTGCGGACCGTGGACACCGGACCGGTGAGCCTGGAGCTGCACGCCGGCGAAGTCCTCGGCATGGTGGGCCTCACCGGCGCCGGCCAGCTCGCCCTGGGCCGCGCCCTGGCCGGTGCCCGGCCGGTCCTCGCCGGACGGGTCCTGCTCGACGGGCGGCCGTACTCCCCGCGCACGGTCGCCGCGGCGGTCGGCGCCGGCATCGGCCTGGTGACCGGAAACCGCCAGGAGGAAGGCTGTGCGGCGGAACTGACGGTGCGGGAGAACTTCCTGGTGAACCCGCGGGTGGACGGCCTGCGCGCACTGCACCGGATCAGCCCCCGGCGCGAGCGCGCCGAGGCCGCCGCCCTGATCGAACGGTTCTCGGTACGGCCCCGCGACAGCGAGGCGCCGATCGCCACCCTGTCCGGTGGCAACCAGCAGAAGGTCATGGTCGGACGGTGGCTGCGGGTGCGCCGACGGCTGCTGATCCTGGAGGAGCCGACCGCCAGCGTGGACGTCGGCGCCAAGGCCGAGGTCTACCGCCTGCTCGACCGGGCGCTGGCGGCCGGCCAGGCGGTCCTGCTCATCTCCACCGACTTCGAGGAGGTCGCGACCGTGTGTCACCGCGCCCTGGTGTTCGTCCGGGGGAGCGTGACCACCGAGCTGACCGGCGATGCCCTGACCGTCACCGAACTCACCCGTACCGCCTCGGCCATGCCCGCCGTCACCGGTACGGCGACGGACCGATGAGCGCGTCCCCCTCCCGCCGGTCCCCGCTGGACCGTCTGCGCGGGCACCACGTCGGCACCTACGGCCTGCCGGCCCTCGCCGCCCTGCTGTTCCTGGTCTTCTCCGTGGTGCTGCCGGACACCTTTCCCACCCTCGACAACATCTCCTCGATCCTCTCCAACCAGTCGATCCCCGCGATCCTCGCGCTCGGCGCGACGATCCCCATCGTCACCGGCCGGTTCGACCTGTCCATCGGCTACGGACTCGGCCTCGCCCACGTCATGACGCTGCACCTGCTCGTCGACGGCGGCTGGCCCTGGCCGCTCGCCTGCCTCGTGGTGATCCTCGGCGGAGCGGTCTTCGGGACCCTCAACGGTGTCATCGTCGAGTTCGGACAGATCGACTCCTTCATCGCCACGCTCGGCACCGGCAGCATCCTGTACGCCTTCACCGGCTGGATCACCGGCGGCGCCCGGATCGTCCCCGGCGGGAGCGGCCTGCCCGCCGGCTTCACCGACCTCTACGACTCCAAGTTCCTCGGCCTCCCGGTCTCCGCCTCCTACGTGTTCGTCCTCGCCGTCGCGCTGTGGCTGCTGCTGGAACGGCTGCCGCTCGGCCGGTACATGTACGTCATCGGTTCCAACCCCCGTGCCGCCGAACTGGTCGGCATCCCCACCCGCCGGTACAGCGTCTACGCCTTCGCCGGATCCGGTCTGGTCGTCGGCTTCGCCGGCGTCCTGCTCGCCGCGCAGCAGCAGATCGGCAGCCCGAGCGTCGGCCTCGACTACCTGCTGCCCGCCTTCGTCGGCGCGCTGCTCGGCTCCACCGCGATCAAGCCCGGACGGGTCAACGCCCTGGGAACCGTCGCCGCCGTCGCCGTCCTCGCCATCGGGCTGGCCGGGATCGGCCAGCTCGGCGCCGAATTCTGGGCGATTCCGCTGTTCAACGGCACGGCGCTGCTCATTGCCGTCGGCCTGGCCGGCTACTCCGCGCGCCGCCGGCTGCGCGCCACCGGCACCGGCCGTTCGACGGCGCAGCCGGCCGACGGCCCCGCTTCGCAGGAGGCGCCGTGAACCGTCCGGTGCCCCCGCCGTGACCCCTAGGGCATCCCCGCGCCGTCGATCCCCCTCCGCAAGGAGCGCCCGTGCACCCGAACCGCCGCACCGCCCTCGCGGTCGCAGCCCTGCTGACAGCGGCCGCCACCGTCGTCGGCTGTGAGCGCGGCTCGTCGACCGGAGCCGGGTCCTCCCCCGTGGGGCCGTCGACGGCCGGCTGCCCGGTGGCCGTGGCCCGGGCAGAGGCGGACGTCCGGCAGGCGGAGCGCATCGACGTCTCCTGGACCGGCCCCACCAGCGGCCCAGCGGCGGTCTCCGGCCGGACCATCGCCTACGTCGCGCAGACCATGACCAACCCCGGCGTCGCGGGAGTCGCGAGGGGCGTCATCGAAGCCGCGAAGGTCGTCGGGTGGAACGTCCGGGTGATCGACGGACAGGGCACGCCGGTCGGCGTCCAGGCGGCCCTCAGCCAGGCGATCGACCTCAAGCCCTCGGGCGTCGTCATCGGCGGCTTCGATCCGGGGCTGACCGCGCAGCAGTTGGCGCAGGCCGAGGCGGCACGCATCCCGCTCGTCGGCTGGCACGCGGTCGCCGCCCCCGGCCCGAGCAGCAACCCACCGCTCTTCAGCAACATCACCACCAGCGTCGGCGACGTCGCGAGGACCAGCGCGGACTGGATCATCGCGGAGTCCAACGGGAACGCCGGAACCGTCCTCTTCACCGACGACTCGATCCCGTTCGCCAGGAACAAGTCCGACCTGATCAAGAACCAGCTCGCCACCTGCCCGAGCGTGAAGCTCCTGGCCTCCGAGAACATCCCGATCCCGGACTCCAGCAGCCGCACCCCGCAGGAGGTCTCCTCCCTCCTCGCCCGTTTCCAGGGCCGGTGGACGTACTCCGTCGCCATCAACGACCTGTACTTCGCCGACGCCGCACCGTCCCTGCGGGCGGCCGGCAAGCCGGGCGACGGCGCCCCGTACAACATCGGCGCGGGCGACGGCGACCCCTCGGCCTTCCAGCGCATCGACAGCAGGCAGTTCCAGGCCGCCACCGTCCCCGAGCCGCTCACGCAGCAGGGCTGGCAGATCATCGACGAGTTCAACCGCGCCTTCTCCGGCAGCCCCGCCAGCGGCTACGTCGCGCCGGTGCACATCGCCACGGCCGCCAACAGCAACGGAGCGACCTCCTGGGACCCGCCGGGCTACCGGGAGGCGTACCGGAAGATCTGGGAGAGGTAGCCACGGCACCGGACACGGCCGGACCGCGGCCGCCCGGCCCGCACGAGCGCGACCGGCGCCGCGGCCGTGTCCCCCTGCCGGTTGTTCCCCCGGCCCGCCGGGCGCCCGCCGACCAGCCGGATGCCGACCGGACGGTCCGGTTCAGCCGGCCTCCCCGGCCGAGAGGTCCTGTTCGGCCCAGATGGTCTTGCCGGTGGGGGTGTAGCGCGTGCCCCACTGCTGGGTCATCTGGGCGATGATGAACAGGCCGCGGCCGCCCTCGTCGTCGCTCTCGGCGTGGCGCAGGTGGGGTGTGGTGTGCCCGGTGTCGGAGACCTCGCAGATGAGGCTCCGGTCGCGGATGAGCCGGACGTGGATCGGGCCGCCGGCGTAGCGGATGGCGTTGGTGACCAGTTCGCTGACGATCAGCTCGGTGGTGAAGGACAGGTCCTCCAGCCCCCAGGCGTGCAGTTGCCGGGTGGTCGCGGTGCGTGCGCCGGCCACCGCGGCCGGGTCGGCGTCCAGCTCCCACACGGCCACCTGGTGCTCGTCGAGCCTCCGGGTGCGGATGAGGAGCAGCGCCGCGTCGTCGTCCACCGGCCCCGGCAGCAGGGCCGCCATCGCGCGGTCGCAGAGCTCCTCCAGGGGCCGCCCGTGCTGGGCGAGGATGCCGGTGAGCAGGCGCAGTCCCGTCTCGGCGTCGTGGTCGGCGGTCTGGACCAGTCCGTCGGTGAAGAGCGCGATGAGACTGCCGCTGGGCAGCGGCAGGTCCGTGCTCCGGAACGGCAGGCCGCCCAGGCCCAGCGGGGGGCCCGGCGGGAGTTCCGGACAGCCGACGCCGCCGCCGTCCGGCCGGGCGATGGCGGGCGGCGAGTGTCCGGCGCGCGCCATGCTGCACTGCCCGGTCAGCGGGTCGTACACCGCGTACAGGCAGGTCACGCCGTGGGCTTCGTCGTCCGGGGGCTTCGAGCCGGAGCGGCCGGGGAGGTTGTCCTCCTCCATGGCGGCCTGTTCGACCACGTCGTCCAGCCGGGAGAGGAGCTCGTCCGGGGCGAGGTCCAGCCGGGCGAGGACGCGCACGCTGGTGCGCAGGCGGCCCATGGTGGCGGCGGCGTGCAGTCCGTGGCCGAGCACGTCGCCGACGACCAGGCCGACCCGGGTGCCCGACAGCGGGATGACGTCGAACCAGTCGCCGCCCACCCCGGACCGGCTGTCAGCGGGCACGTAGCGGCTCGCCGACTCGACCGCCGTCTGCGGCGGCAGGTGCTGGGGCAGCAGGCTCCGTTGCAGCCTGAGGGCCGCCGTGTGCTCACGGGTGACGAAGGGCATCAGGACGGCGCCGATCAGCAGGGCGCCGAGGCCCACGACGGCCACCCCGCCGGTCCGTCCGATGACGGGCAGGTCGAACGAGGTCGCGCCGTAGTCGGGGTCGGCGTAGACGTCGAAGGCGGCGTAGCAGAAGAAGTAGAGCATCATCAGCCCGCCCAGGGCGGGGAGCACGCCCTTGCACAGGAAGTCCCGGCCGCTGCGGGTGAGCACCTTGCGGTAGTACCAGGCACAGGCGAACCCCGTGAGGCCGTAGTAGAACGCGATCGCGAGGCCGACCGAGTCGATGGAGTCGGTCAGGACGTTGTGGCTGACCGTCGTCAGCAGTACCAGGAAGCCGATCGAGGCGAGACCCATGCCCACGGTCGACCAGGTCGGGGTGAGGTACCGGCGGTGCACCCGGGCGAAGCGGGACGGGATCGCCTTGTGCGCGGCCATCGAGAAGACGGTCCTGGCCATCGGCAGGATCGTGGTCTGGGTGGAGGACACCGCCGAGGTCAGCACCATGAGGATCAGCAGTTTGGCGAAGAACCAGCCCAGGCCCTGGCTGCCGAAGACCGCGTTGCCCAGGCCGGACAGCACGTCTCCGGAGTTGTTGGTGTTGCCCAGCCCGATGCCCGCGGTGCCGACCCCCGCGAACGCCTGGGCCGAGGTGGAGACCAGGCCGTAGATGACCAGCAGCAGCACGGTCGAGAGGACCGCCGTACGCCCGGGGGTGTGGCTGCTGTCGGCGGTCTCCTCGTTGATCGCGACGGCGGTGTCCCAGCCCCAGTAGAGGAAGACGGCGGAGAGGATGCCCGCGGTCAGTGCCTTGGCCGAGGACACCTGGAACGGGTCGAACCAGGAGGCGGAGACGTGGATCGCCGTCCCGGTGCCGCCGGTGTAGACCTTGACCAGCGCCATGACGGCGAACAGGACGAGCACCGCCACCTCGATGCACAGGAGCCGGCGCTGGACGGCGGCCGAGACCTCGATGCCGACGTAGCAGACCGCAGTCATCACGGCGATCCAGACGACTCCCGCGACGGTGGTCCACAGCCTGCTGTCCGCGAGTGAGGCGAACCCCAGCAGGCGGAAGCTGTAGATGCCGGCGATCTCCGCCAGGTTCGCCATGACGATGATGTCGGCGACGATGATGCCCCAGCCGCCCATCCAGCCGGTACGGGGGCCGAAGGCCCGGGTCGCCCAGGTGAAGGTGGTCCCGCAGTCGGCATCGCTCGCGTTGAGCTCCTTGTAGGCGTAGGCGATCAGCAGCATCGGGATGAAGGCCAGCATCGTGATGATCGGGGCCTGGAGGCCGACCCCCGCCACGATCAGCCCGAGCGTTGCCGCCAGGCTGTATGCCGGACCGGTGGAGGCGAGACCGATGACCACCGAGGAGAGTGGCCCCAGGGCACCGGTCTTGAGCCCCTTCTCACCCGCGCCAGGACCGGGCGCGAGCGGAGCGGCGGACTCGGCGGGGTCACCGAGGAGCCTCGGGCCCGACCCGGACGCGGTGTCCCGATCGTGCGTCTCGCGATCGTGCGTGTCCTGATCGTGCGTGCCGTGATCGCGCGCAACTCGACCGTCGGGGCGGCCTGGTCGGCTGCCCCGGCGCTGTCGGCCGCCCGTCTGCGCGGCGTAGGCCCCCGTGCCACGCGCTCCGTGCGGTCCGGGCCGGGCATCCATGCTTCTCATGCTGCCCCCGTGACCACGGCGGCGCACACTCCGAGGCCCGCCGCGCTCGTGTCGGTCTCAGTCTCCGCGTCCGTGTTGGTCTCCGCGTTCGCTGCCGCGTCCGGTGTCCGTCGTCCGAGGCCGGCGGTACCGGCGGCGGATCCGCCGTGCGGGACATTCGGTGCCGTCCGGGCGACTATGGGAACAAGGCCGTCGCGGGCACCCCCGTCGGCTGTAGGCAAGGTGGTTGCGGTGAGCACGTCACAGCCCGCACTCTCCCGGCTCGGGCCCAGCGGGACCAAGCCGGCCGCCGAGGGCGACCTCGGCGCGCTGGCCCGGATCCTGCGATCGGCGTCCGGCCGACTCGGCGCGCACCTCGGCGGGCTGTACCTGCTGGCGGGCGACCCTCCCGTGCTCCACCTGACGATGACGCTCGGGGCAGGGCGGCAGTTCACCCGGCCCTGGGAACGCGTCGGCCTGGCCGCACCGATCCCGGTGGCGGACGCGGTGCGCGAGGGCCGCCTGGTGTGGGTGGGCGGCGCAGCCGAGCTGGCACGGCGGTATCCGCGGGTCGCGGTGGCCATGCCCTACGCCTTCTGCCTCGCGGCGATCCCGCTCGCCACCCGGCAGCGTCCGTACGGTGCGGTGTTCCTGTTCTGGCCCGCCGCCCACCCCGCCGAACTGTCGAAGCAGGAGCTCGACCTGCTCATGGAGCTCGCCCGCGGGCTGACCGGCGAACTGGAACGGGCGGAGCGCGCCGGGCGGCCCGCCCGGCCGGGCCCCAAGCCCCTGGGGGTCAGCACCGAGCGGGCCAGCGCGCTGAGCGCCATGACGGCCCGGCTGCCCGAGGGGTTCTGCGCCATCGACCAGCGCGGCCTGCTGACCGTCGTCACCGAGCGGGCGGCCGACCTGCTGGGGGAGCCCGCCGACCGGCTGATCGGCGCCCGGCCCTGGGTGGCGCTGCCCTGGCTCCGCGATCCGGTCTACGAGGACCGGTACCGGGCGGCGGTGATCAGCGGGCAGCCCACGTCGTTCGTGGCGCTGCGGCCCCCGGACCGGTGGCTGTCCTTCCGGCTCTTTCCCGACGTCTCCGGACTCACCCTGCGGATCAGCGACGCCGAGGTCGCCGAGCACGAACTGGAGGCTTTCGAAACGGCCGCCAGTCCCGACATACCCACCCGGGCCGGGGTGCTGTACCACATCCTGCACCTGGCCGGTGCGCTGACCGAGGCGGTCAGTGTGCAGGACGTGGTGAGCATGATCTCCGACCAGATCGTGCCCGCCTTCGGGGGCCAGGCGGTCGCGGTGCTGCTGGCCGAGAGCGGCCGACTGCGGATCGTCGGACACCGAGGCTACCCGCCGGGCCTGGTCGACCAGTACGACAGTACCCCGCTCACCGCTGCGACCCCGGGCGTCCAGGCGCTGACCAACCCGGTACCCGCCTTCTTCGAGACCCGCGCCGAACTGGAGCGGCTCTATCCGGGCCGCCGTGAGACACAGGACGGCATGGCCGCCTGGGCCTACCTGCCGCTGGTCGTCTCGGGCCGGCTGATCGGCACCTGCGTACTGGCGTTCGCCGAACCGCACCGCTTCACCGTGGACGAACGCGCGGTGCTCACCGCCCTCGGTGGCCTGATCGCCCAGGCCCTGGACCGGGCCCGGCTGTACGACACCAAACTCAGCCTCGCCCACGGGCTCCAGGAGAGCCTGCTGCCGCACGCCCTGCCCGTCGTCCCGGGCCTGGAGACCACCGTGCGCTACCTCCCGTGCACGGACGGCATGGACATCGGCGGCGACTTCTACGACCTGATCCGCATCGACGACGACACCGCCGCCATCGTCATCGGCGACGTCGAGGGCCACAACGTCCACGCCGCCGCGCTGATGGGCCAGATCCGCACCGCCGTGCACGCCTTCGCGACGGCCGACGCCGATCCCAGCACCGTGCTGGGCCGTACCAACCGTCTGCTCTTCGAGCTGGGCACCACCCTGCTGGCCAGCTGCGCCTACCTGCGGATCGACCTGTCACAACGGGTGGTCCGGCTGGCCAATGCCGGACACCCCCCTCCACTGCTGTGCACCGACGGCCGGGTGCACGTGCTGAGACCGCACAACGGCATGGTGCTGAACGTGGAACCCACCGCCTGCTATCCCGTGACCCGGATCGAGCTGCCGATCGGCAGCACCATGGCCCTCTACACCGACGGTCTGGTCGAGGAGCCCGGTGTCGACCTCGACCACGTGTTGGACGGTCTCGGCTCCACCTTCGCCCGCTGCGGCGGTGAGCCGCTGGAACAGGTGGCGGATACTCTCATCGACCACGCGGAGCGGTCCAGACACCGCACCGATGACATCGCGCTGCTGCTGGTCCGGTCCGTTCGCCGCTGATCCGGGGCTGTGCGGGGGCTGTGCGGGGGTTGTGCTGGTGGGGTGGGGTGGGGTGGGGTGGGGGTGTTGGTGGGGGTGTGTGGGTGTGGCGAAGGGGCCCGGTGCGTGTGCACGGGGCCCCTTTTCGCTGTGGTGCTGTGGGGGGTGTGGGTTGGTTTAGTACCAGTGGTGGGCGGCCCAGAACGACCAGGCGGCGTTGGGGCTGCCGTAGCGCTCGTTCATGTAGGTGTAGGCCCACTTGATCTGGGTGG
>NZ_JBHJVK010000095.1:0-25913 GCF_042264695.1 Kitasatospora sp. NPDC056138
CGTGAGCCGGAGCGGTACCCGCCAACACCATCATCGGCACCGCCGCCAGTACACCCAACTTCGCGATTGCACGCTTCTTCAACGCGGTTTCTCCCCTTTTGACCCGGTGCGTGAATGCGCCGGCCGCCTGCTCGGTGACAGCAGCATTCCGAGAGCGGCTAACACCCGCCTAACAGCCGCCTGTCGCGCCCCACTCGCCCTCAGGGAGCTCGTACATGCTGCTGCCCCGCGCTCTGGCCCGGTCGGGCAAGGCCGGGCTGCATCTCCAGTCTTCGCGGCGTTTCCGGCCAGCTCGCTGCGGCCGGGGAGCTATCCCCGCTGCCGCAGCCCCGGGGCCCGGAGACCACACCAGTTGGTGCGGTAGCGGTGGGCACGCCCGGTGGAACACAACTGCCTCCAGCAGCGCGTGAGCGAGTGCGACCACGCACCAGGTCGGCCGGGCTGCGCCGTGCTCCGGACCATTTCAGAGGTGCTGGGGGCTGATGTGCGCCCTCACCCCGCGCCTGGCCGACAAACTCGACGGCATCGAGCTGTTCGACTCCGTGACCGTCGACCCGCACAAGGTCCTCAACGTCCCCTACGGCGTCTCCGCCCTGCTGCTGCGCGACGCCAGCGCGCTGCGCACCGTTTCGTCGTACTCGGACCTGATCATGCAGGAGGACTTCGCGTTCGGGCAGGTCACCCCGTTCACCGGCACCAAGGAGTGGACGAGCCTGCGGGCGTGGGCCGCACTGCTCGCCACGGCCGCCAGGGCCTCGCGGCCATGATGGACGCTCGCCTGGACCGGGCGGCCCAGGACCCGGTCGGCAGGCGCACGGCTGCTGCACAGGCCCCCGGTCGGCTGCCCGAGGCGACGGCCTGCCAGGCGATCAGGCGGCCGGGTGTTCGCGGGTAGGGACCGGCACCTGGTTGAAGGCGTAGTACAGGGCGAGCAGGCCGTGGGCGGCCAGGGTGAGCGGGGCCGAGATGAAGGCCAGGCCGACCGTGACCGGGTAGGCGAGTGAGCCGAGCGCGAAACGGTTTCGGGTCCTGCGGGCCGCGTCGACGTCGACGCGTTCGTCGAAGAGGTGGCCGGTGCGGGTGAGGTGCCACCACAGCCCCTGGAAGGCGAACGCGATCGCCGTCATGACCAGGCTGTAGACGGCGGCGGCGGCATGCGAGGCCCGGTCCTCACGCAGGTACTCGGCGAGCATCGCCGTGGGCCACGGCACCACGGCGACCACCATCAGCATCAGCAGGTTGAGGAACATCAGGGGGCGGTCGACACGGGCGACATAGCTGAACACCTGGTGGTGGTTGACCCACATGATCCCGATGACCAGGAAGCTCACCACGTAGGCGGCGTACGAGGGCCACTGCTGGCCCAACGCCTCCCACAGACTTCCGTCTTCGCCGACCTTCGGGACCTTGATGTCCAGGACGAGCAAGGTGATCGCGATGGCGAAGATGCCGTCACTGAAGGCCTCCACGCGGCCGGATTCGCTCATGCCCCCACCCTGCAAGTGTGTGCGGCGGTGCGGGCGAGGCTGTCCTCGACGCGGCGCAGGATGTGCAGGGCCTCGGCCTGCTGATCGGGGGCGAGGTCGCCGGTCGTGGCGTCTTCGAGTTCGGCCCAGATGCGTTCGACCTCATGCCGCAGTGCCTGGCTCGCGGCGGTGGGTTCGATGATGACGGCGCGTTTGTCACCCGGGTCGGGGCGGCGGCGGACGAAGCCGGCGTTCTCGAGGCGTTTGATGCTGCGGGTCATGGTGGCGGCGTCGGAGTCGAGCAGACGCACGAGGTCCGTCTGCCGCTGAGGGCCGAGTTCCCACAGGTGCATCATGATCAGTTCCTGGCCGATGTGGAGGCCGACCCGGCGCAGGAGCTGTCCGGCGATCATGCGGTGCAGGCGGGCCACGCGGAAGATCGCGTGGCTGACGGGCCCCGCCTGGGCGGAGGCCGGCACCGTCACGGTGGAGGTGGGTGGCGCCGCTTCGAGCGGCTGGTTTTGCGTGTCCCGGTGTGTCGCCCGGCTCATCAGTACCGTCCCTTTCCCGGCCGAACACTGGCCGGACAGCAATCAGGATAGCCGCCCCCTTCGTCATAGGGCACTCGATGCGAACAGTCGCTACCATCTAGGTCAGAAGTCCGCATGTGACGTAGGTCACATGGCGATATGGGAAGGGTTCGCGCGTTTTAGTTGTTCGAACAGGTAACTTCGGTGCAGTCGGGCACCGCACACCGATGGACAGCCGCGGACCCGGCGGCCTCCCCACCTGAACCTAGGGAATGATCATGACGACCGCGTTCGAGCCGATCGAGCTGGGCGGCAAGCGCCTGGCCAACCGCATCGCGATGGCGCCGATGACCCGCAGCCGCGCCTTCGGGCCGGGCGCGGAGCCGACGGAGCTGATGGCGACGTACTACGCGCAGCGGGCCGGTGCCGGGCTGATCGTCACCGAGGGCGTCCAGCCGTCGGTGGTCGGGCAGGGCTACCCCGACACCCCGGGGCTGCACTCCGCGGAGCAGGTCGCCGCGTGGCGGCGGGTGACCGACGCCGTGCACCGCGAGGGCGGGGTGATCTTCGCGCAGCTGATGCACACCGGCCGTATCGGCCACCCCAGCCTGCTGCCCGACGGCCTGGCCCCAGTGGGCCCCTCGGCCGTCGCGGCGAAGGGCCAGGTGTTCACCCACCAGGGCCCCCAGGACTTCGTCACGCCCAGGGCGCTCGACCAGGACGAGATCGCACGCACGGTCGCCGACTTCGTCGAGGCGGCCCGCAACGCGATCGCCGCCGGCTTCGACGGGGTGGAGCTCCACGGGGCGAACGGCTACCTGATCCACCAGTTCCTGGCCCCCAACGCCAACCTGCGCGCCGACGGCTGGGGCGGCGACGCGGCTGGCAGGGCGCGCTTCGGCATCGAGGTCGCGACCGCGGTCGCGGAGGCGATCGGCGGTCACCGGACCAGCTTCCGCATCTCGCCCGGCGCCCCCTTCAACGACATCGCCGAGACGGACGCGGCGGATGTGGAGGAGACCTACGGCGCGCTGCTGGCGGGTCTGGCCCCGCTGGGCCTGGCCTACCTGCACCTGCTCGAAGGCCCCGACCGCGAGCTGACCGGCCGCCTGCGCAAGATGTGGCCCGGCGTGTTCGTCCTCAACCCGTTCACGCACCCGGAGCCCACCGGTCATGAGGCTCTCGGCCTGGTCGAGGACGGCACCGCGGACGTGATCGCCTTCGGCGCGCTGTTCCTGGCCAACCCCGACCTGCCACGCCGCCTCGCGGCCCAGGGCCCCTACAACACGCCGGACGCGGCCACCTACTACGGCGGCGACCACCGCGGCTACACCGACTACCCCACCCTCACCTCCTGAACGGCGAGCCCACCAGCGCGACAGACGTCGTGACCGCACAGTGGATCACAGCGCTTTCGTCCCTCTCCACCCGTCTCCACCCTGGTCCTCGCCGCGGTGGACGACGGCACGAAGGAGCATGAACTCCTGCTGTCGGTGCTTCTCGCGGTGGAGGGCGGCACCAGCGCGCTCCAGTGCCACCGCGACGTCGCCCGCCGGCTCGGGCGCGGCCTGCCCGCCGGCGGCGGCGAACTGCTGGCCCAGCTGGAAGCCGAGCGCGACGCCCTGCACCAGTACTACCGGAACCAGGCAGCCCTCCCCGCCGGGGGCGCCGCTTGCGCCCGGGCCAGCGGCGACGACGGCAATCCCGGCGGTCAGCGCGGTCCTCTTCGTGTCTGCGGTCTGACCGGCCGTATCGGCCGGGGCCGTTGTCCGTCGTACGCACTACGCTGCTGTCGCCCTGAGAAAGCGCTGGAGGCCGCCACCCCGCGGGGTGGCGGCCTTCCGGCGTTGGGGCGGGCGGTCCGTCCAGACGGCGGTGGTGGTAGCGGTGTGGGGCGGCGTCCTGGTCGACGGCGTGTCGGGGGCGCCGTCGCTGCTTGGCGTGGTGTGAGGGGGCAGGGTGTGCGTCATGTCGGAACGCCGTAGCCGCCGTCGCAGCCGTACCCGCGCCCGGATTCTGTCCGTCGACCGGATCGGCCGCCAGGCCGGCCCCGAGGCCGGGAGCAGGACGGGCCCGGCGGGGTCGGTGCCGGGACCTGCACGGGCGCGTACGGCGGCGCCGGTGGCGGGCAACGACGGCGGGGCCGGGCAGACGCTTCCGGGGCCGCGTGCGGCTTGCTGCGTGGTCACCCGCACCCGTCAGATCTTGGACGGAGGGGACGTTCTGGTGCTGACCCGGCACGAGATCGCCTGTCCGGTCTGGTCCGCCCGCTGATCGTCGATCACTACCGAGGGACCGGTGGGAGGTTCGTGACCGTGCGCGGAGCCTGATCACGCGCGCGGAAGCCGAAGCTGATGAGGGTGACGCTCTCTCCGGCACTGAGGGGCGTCCGGCCGTGCGGCGTGAGTGCGCCGTCGAATATCTTGACGCGGTGCCCGTCCGGCGACCAGCCCGGCGTCGGCGGGAAAGTGCGCGGGATCACCGGTCCGAGCTCGTCGGCGCACACAACCGTGGCGCCGTCCGGCGGGCTGGTGTACAGGCCGATGATCCGCGTTCTTTTCCCTCGAAGTCCCGGTCCTTCGAGCGAGTCCACGACCGGGTGTGGCGCCTCCTGGCACCCTCGGCAAGGAGGATCCTGCGCACCTGCGAGCGGCCGACCTCGATCCCCAGACGCCGGGCCTCGGCGGCCAGAGCGTCCAGTGTCCATTCTGGCGGGCCGGTCCCGTCGGCAGAAGCCAGCTCTCCGTCCGCCTGCCGGGCTGGCCGTCCGGGCGGCACCTGCTTGACCAGGGCGATGATCCGGGACCTCTCAAGTTCGGTGAGCCGGCGCGGCCGGCCGGTGATCGGCCGGTCCTCAGGGCGCTGATCCGCTAGCGTGCGAGCCCGTTAGCAACCTTCCTCCCGGCTTCTACCAGTGGCGGTCCGTCATCTCCCGCTACATCGACGACTACACCCCGCGTCCCGCCCCGCCGTCCTGGCCCCGGCTGGCTCCGGAGGTCCGCCGGATCGTCAAAGAGCGCGGGTAGAGCTTGGCGCGCAGCACCCGCACCTCCCACAACGGATCGTCCGGGGCGGAGACCAGCGCGGCCAGCTGCTCGCGCTTGGTCGGGGCGGGCAGCACCAGCGGGCCCAAGTCCTTCGCGGCGCGGGCCTGCATGCACCTCGGGCACTCCAACCGGTCGAGGCCGGCCTTCTCGTCGAGTTCCAGCGGTGAGCCCGCCTTCCCGCCGATGGAGCCCCGGCACGTCCAGCACGGGCACAGCACGGCGTTGGCCTCCCTGGCCTTCTCCAGGCGCTTGAGAGCCTTGGCGGCGGCCTTCTCCAGGCGTTCCTCACGCTTCTGGTGGCAGGGGTAGCAGCGGCCGCCGGGGCGGCGGGCACTTCGACCGCAAGGTTCACCTCGTCGTGGACCGGCACTCAGTTCAGTCGCGGATCCCGTCGATGTCGACCAGGACGTGGCGCGGGCCGCGGAAGATCTGGTTGTGGCGGTACGGCGGTGGGTCCTGTACGAGCCGGGGGTTTTCCACCCGGCGGACGAACTCGCCGACCGCGACCTGGACCTCGAGCCGTGCGAGCGGAGCGCCGAAGCAGAAGTGGATGCCCTGGCTGAAGCCGAGGTGCTGGTTGTCCCGGCGTTCGAGGTCCAGCTCGTCGGGGTTGGCGAACCGCTTCGGGTCGCGGTTCGCCGAGCCGTATGCCAGGAAGATCGGCGCGCCCTTCGGGATGGTGGTGCCTGCGATGTCGATGTCTTCCACGGCGGAGCGGGTGTGCCAGAACTGGACCGACGACTCGAAGCGCAGCAACTCCTCGACCCCGGGCACGATCAGCTCGGGCCGACGGCGCAGCTTCTCGAGCGCGTCGGGGTGCCGCAGCAAGGTGAGCACGCTGTGGGCGATGAGATTGACCGTGGTTTCATGCCCGGCGAAGATCAGGAGCAAGGCATTGCTCACGAGCACGCCCTTGGACATCCCTGCCTCCGGGCCGTCCTCGTTCACCATCGCCGAGAGCATGCCAGGGCCGGGCTGCTGGGCGTACCGGTCGAGCAGCTCAGCTGCGAACTGCCCGAACTCCTTCACGGCCCGGCGACCCCCGGCCAGTCGGCTCTGCATCTCCTCGGAGGCAGCCTCGGGGCCGAAATCCAAAGCGTCCAGGGCCGTTTCGATCCAGCTGTGGAAGCGTGGCTCGTCTTCCAGTGGCACGCCCAGGACCTTGCAGATCACGGTCACCGGCAGGGGGTAGGCGAACTCGTCGACGGCATCGAACCGGGTCTTACCCTGCATGTTGTCCAGAAGGCCCTCCACGATGCGGCGGATCTCGGGTTCCAGGTCGGAGATCAGGTGAGGGGAATGGGCCGGGCCCACGAAATGCGGTGTCATCATCCGGCGATCTCGATCGTGCTCGGGTGGATCCTGGGTGATGATGTTCGGCTCCAAAGAGATGACCGCCTCCGTGATCGGCTCGGCCTCCGCCGAGCCCTCGGCCGGGGTCGCGACCGGGACGGGGAGCTTCCTGATATCCGAACTGACCCGGGGGTCGTGCAGCAGCGCGACGATCTCTTGGTACGTACTGACGACGTAGGTGCCGTCCGGCTGCCGCGCCACCGGTGTCCTGCGCAGTTCCTCGTAGAACGGGTACGGATTGGCGCGGTTGGCGTAGCGGAGGGCCTGCTGCCAGGGGGTTTCCTCGACCACGAGCCTCCCCTCCTTCTTCCTGTCGATGCTGTCCGCTTGCACGCCCATCCGGCGGGCGCGTCAACGAGGGCGAGACCGGAACTCGGCCTTCCGCTCGCTCGGGTCGTGGCCGGTCAGGACGACGTCGGGGATCGCCGTCGGGACGCCGGGTTGCGGGAACTCGGCCGGGATCGGCTTCATATCGTCGGGCTGGTCCCAGCCCGACGGCGGAGGCGGGAACGGCCCCGATTGCTCGATCAGCTTCCCGTAGTACTCCAGCCACTTGCCGTGATCGAAGGTGACGGCGGCGACGGTTCGGCCCCGGCGACCGTAGACGGCGGCGAAGTGGCGCTCCTTGGCGGACCCCTGCGTGAAGACGATCTCGTCGCCGAAAGGCGGCACGCCGACGGACTTGATGTTGACGCCGAACTGACCGGACCAGAAGCCGGGCAGCAACAGATGCGGGCGATAGTGGGGCTCGAGGTTCACCATGTTGTGGGCCGCGACCTGGGCGCCGAGCACGGCATTGTCCCAGTGCTCCATCGCGAGGAACTGGTACTCGTACAGGACGTGGGGCGCACGCGCCACGTCCCCTGCCACGTAGATGCTGTCGGTGATCACGCCGTTGACGTCGAAGGCGCGACCGCCGGCGTCGCAACCGACGCCCCAGAAACCGGACGCCAGCCCGGCGCCCTCCAGCCATTCCACGTTGCGGATCGACCCCAGCGAGGCCACCACCACGTCGGCGTCGACGGTGGTTCCGTCCGAGAGATGAGCACGCCGCACGTGGCCGCACAAGTCGCCCTCCAGTGACGACACGCCCAGCCCGCAGCGCAGGTCCACGCCGTGGTCGCGCTGCATCTGAGCGGCGATCTCACCGATCACCCCGCCGAGCGCGCCGACCAGCGGCGCCGAGCCCCGCTCGACGACGGTCACCGGCAGATCGAGTTCCCGGCAGGCGGAGGCCACCTCCGAGCCGATGAACCCGGCGCCGATGACCATCACCCGCGACGGCTGCGCGGCCAGCGCCTTCTGCAGCTGTGCGGCATCATCACGCGAGCGCAGCGTGTAGACCCCGTGCAGTGCGGCCTCGGTCGGGTTCGGCCACTGCCGCGCGCGGGTTCCCGTGGCGATCAGCAACCGGTCGTACGGGATCTGCTCGCCGTCGGCCAGACGCACCTGCTTGGCGGCCCGGTCCAACCCGGTGGCGGCCACCCCGAGCCGCCACTGCGCATTCACCTCTCGCAGACGGGGCAACTCGGTGTGGTCGGCCGACACCCAGCCCTTGAGTACCTGCTTGGACAGCGGAGGACGGTCATAGGGCTCGTACGGCTCGTCCCCGATGATGGTCAAAGAACCGCTGAAGCCCTCCTCACGCAGGGTTTCCGCGGCCCGCAGTCCGGCCAGAGACGCACCGACGATGACGATCCGGCCGCTGGCCCTGAACTCCCGCACCAGCTCCGCGACCGTCGCCGACACGGTCATGACGTCGCGCTCCCCTCTGCGCCGTCCAAATGGTCAATCACGATCGCCTGCACCGGACACGCCGCAGCGGCCCGCTCAACCTGCAGGCGCCGCTCGTCATCGGGGTTCGGCTCGTAGGTGAGCGCCTCCTGGCCAGTCAATCTGAAGACCTCGTGCGCCAAATACACGCATTGCGCGTATCCCTGGCAACGATTCAAGTCCACGGCGATCCGCATGGGCAGACTCCTTCCGACCTGCCGCCCAGCTGGAAAACCCACCCGCCGCCCCCGCCGACGCCACCGGCTGAGCACCCGTATGTTTCGGGCTTCTCCGACACGGCGGTACCTGCGCGGCGACGCCTACCGTCGGTGAGCACTACGTCCGGACGCCACGGCACCAGCCGATGGCGTCGGCATCAAGGTTCGCCCCGGCCGTTCCGCCCTACCAAAATGCTCGCCCCGTCTGCCGACGACCGCAAATGCGCTGTTACGCAAGACATCTCTCATCAGGGCAGCTGTCGTTCTTGATCACTGACCGGTGGCTGATCAGGTTGACCGTGGTCTCGTGTCCGGCGATGAGAAGCAGTACGGCGATTTCCGCGAGTTCCTCCTGCGAGAGCCGCAGGGCCGGGAGACCCCGGACCGGTCCGCAGCGGCGGCTCAGGGCCCCACCCTCCCACGCCCCCTGCCCACCCGTCAGCGGATTCACCCCGCGCCGCCGCCGACACCTGACCGATGATGTGATCGGTCAGGCAACCGAATGAACGGGCCGGGCCGGGGGAAGGGAACCGCGCATGGAGACGCTCGACCGCACCGGCTTGCACGGCCGCCCCTGGCCTGAGCTGCTGCCCGACCGCCGCCCGGTCCTGGTCGTCCCCGCCGCCCCCGCCCGCCCGCTGCTTCTCGAAGACGGCTGGGCTGACCGTGACACCGCCCCCGCGCTCGCAGTCGGCCCGCAGCCCGACTGGTCCGCCGTCCTGACCGACTCCCGGCTGACCATCCGCCGCCCAGGCGGCCTGACCTGGTTCGACGGCGAGATCGCCGCCACCCGCGAGTGGCGCCACCGGATCCGTGACGCCCGCACTCTGCTGCTGATCACCGGCCCATTCACCAGCGCCTTCGACTTCCAGCCCGCCGCCGCGGCTGGCCGCCTGTTCCTCCTCGCCACGCGGATCCGGCTCACCGACGGCCTCTGATGAGCCCAGCCCGGTCAGATTCCTGACCGGGCTAGCCGGACTTCGGAGTCAGGGGCGGGAGCACAACATCTGGATTTTGCTCTTGATTTCGGCGATGAACTTGGCCTGGCACACCGCGTTGCAGTCCGTGGGGAAGGCGATCTTGATGACGAGGCCGCCGCAGTCGATAGTGACAAGGGCCGAGCGCGGGGTCTGGGCAGGAAGCGCCGTGGCCTGGGAAACCGGGAGAACGACGAGTGCTGCGGTGAGCAGGCCGGTTGCGGCCCCGCGAAAGCGCCTGACGATCATGCTGTCTCCAAATCTCGGCTGGACTCATCCCAGTGAGATACGCATCAAAGCCCGCCGCGCGCCAGGCAGCGCCAAACGAGCGTCAGCGACGTCCCCGCCCCTAAGGACGGTCACCGCGACGTCCCAGGGTCACGGCCCAAAGGCCGGGCCCGGGCCTTCCTATGCCCCGGATGACGCGGTTTGTTCGATTCATGATCTGGGCTAACGCTGCCCCGAGCCTTGAGAACAGGTACTCACGGCCGGTCAACGAGTCCGGTCCAAGGGTGGGCACGTCCGCCTGGGCCGACTTCGGCCGAAACTCCCCGTGACCCCCCTCCTGACCAGGCTGTTCAACATCCTGTTCAACAGGGTGGTCACGAAGAACCGCGGGGGTCCGCGCTGGTGCTTCCGGCACGCGGACTCCCGCACCCCCAGTATCGCGCCGCAGCCCGGCGGCCCCAACTCCTCATGGAAAGGCCAGATCAGATGACCACAGCGCCCCTCACCGAGCCGGTCGTGCTGTCCACCCCGCTGCCGCCGGCCCCCACCGCGCCGCCGATCCCCGCCGAGCTGGAGAGCGTGCTCAAGCGGATGCGCTTCCCCTACCTCCGCCGCCCCGGACGTCCTGGCCACGGCCCGGGCCCAACGCTGGGAGCCCGCCGAGGTGGTGGCGGCACGGCGCCCGCCGGTGATGGCCCGGCGTGTGCGTCTCGGGTCCGGCGGGCGCAGACAGCAGCGTAGCGGGCGCAGCGCGGCCGGCCCGGCTTCTACGGCGCGGGGCGGGGCGGGTCTTCGGCAGCGAGATCTGGCCCGCCAGACGGCCCGAGACGGCCGTGTTACGAAACCTCTGGATGTCACCGGCCCGCCCGACGCCTCCGACCTGCGGTTATACCGGACAGAGGCCGCCCATTTGCGTCTGAGCTGGGGAATCACTAACTTCACCCTCGGTTCGGACACCTGCATGTCTGACCGTCAGCCCGCCTCTCATGGCGGGCTTTTTGCTTTCTCCGCCTGAGGCCCCCGACGCACCGCGTCGGGGGCCTCTTCGGCTTTCTGGGACGGAAGGACACAACACCAATGTCGTACTTCGCAGTGCTGATCCTGCCGCTGGTACCAGCGGCTGTTGTGGTTGTCGCCCTTGTGGTCCACGGGCGCATCACGAGTCAGATCGTGCGCCGGGCCCGTAGGGAGGACCTGCCGGAGATCCTGAAGACCACCTCCTCGATGATGGTCTCCGTGCTCCGTGTGGCGCGGTCGCGGGAGCAGCAGCCCGGGCAGCGCCGATCCGCCACCGTACTGCCGGACGATGGCGATGACGCAGCGCAGTTGGATGGTGTGCAGGAGACCTCGGGTGACGGCGTGGCAGAGCGGGGACCGGAGGGGAACCGGTGGTGAGGCGCAGGCGTTGCGGGCCGGACCACGACCGGGTGGGACGGCATGTAGGCGAGGACACGCTCGGACGGACCATGCGGCAGGTCCTCAAGCCCGCCGAACGAAAGATCCTTCTCGACTACCTCGGCGAGGCGCCGCCCGAGCAGATCGCCCGGTGTCACGGAGTGTCCGTGGAGCAGCTAAGAAGGCTGATCGGTCACTTGCTGGACCGTCTGCGCACTTGCGCCCAGGCACCGCTGCTGCGGATGGAGCTGGAGAGCGTCAGTCCCCGGTACTCACGAGACGTGTGGCTGGCCGTCAACGACGTCCCCGTCCATCGATGCGCGCTCGCGGGCTGTACCGCGCCGCCGTTCGTGCAGAAAGCGGTAGGGCACCCCCGGCTGTACTGCAGCTCCCGCTGCCGGCAGGCCGCCTACCGGCAGCGCAGGAAGGTCCCACCCCCACCTGCCGCGCCCGATCCCCAAGCCGCAGAACGGAAGGTCCGGCCGACGAACTATTATCACCGCGTCTACGCCGAGCGGCCCACCGAGTTCCCTGCCCCTCTGCCCCGGCCCATCTCGATCCACGAGTACTTCGCGGCGAAGGGGATCCGGGTGGTGCATTATCCATTCAAGTTCCTGGCCAGCAGCCGCAAACCGCGGCCCCGGCCGCTGGCAGCCCCGGCCCTTCCCACCGAGCCCGAGCCCCGCTGGCAGACTCCGCCCTCCCACATCGACGTGCGAATCGAGGCCCTCCTCGCGCTGCGCGAGGCCCTCCTGGCGCAGCGACCGCCGCTACCAGTGCTGATACCCGGATCAGCAGGGGGGACAGCTGCCCAAGCGATCAGCCCGGATTTCAGCGCGGCTTACGCTGCGATGGTCGCGGGAATCGGCAGCACCTCGCCGCTGGTCCGGGGGGCTGTTGAGGTCGGGGAGCCGGAACAGCCGTTCGCAGGAAGCGCCAGTGCTGATGCCTTCCTCAGAGACCGCGTGTGGCCGCCGCTCGCCACTCCTCCCAGCCCTACGCCCTCGCTCCAACCACGGAGCTGCGCTTGGACCGGCAGCTTCACCAAGCAGAAAGAACCAGACCTGAAAGCAAGGGCCACCCGCACTGCCTCCGAAGCGATCGGCCGACCGGGTAGCACTTTTCCTCGCGAACGTCGGCCGGCCGCCGGATCACACGCCGCCCAACTGGCTGGACACCTCCTGTCGCTTCTACCGTGCCGAAGCACCTCGTCCCATGCACCCAGCTCCACGTACCAGACGCTTCACAAGCATCTGCGAGAGGCAGCGCGGCCCTCACTCGCTTCTGTGACAATGAGTGCGCCGGTGTACCCGCTCACAGAAGCCATCCGGCCTGTCGACCTGCCCCCGGCGGGTCGACAACATGTGAATCCCTCTGCCGGACTCGGCCGTCCTCGTTACCGCAGGCATCAAAGATCACCACAGCGATGACTCCAACACCCGCCCGCCGGCGCGGAGCGTGTCCGAAAGATCGTGTAAGTCCGTGATGTGACAGGCTGGCCGAGGCCTGGTCTCGGGTCTCGGCCGGAACGGACGGACATGGCTGCTGGCAATGTGAACCCGGCCGTCGAGCCGGTCGGGGACAAGTTGGTGGACGAGGTTTTCGAGCGGCTGATGGACCGCGCCGACGCCTCCGGAGCGGCCCTGCTGGGCGCATAGATTTTGCGGCGCCCGCGAGTGAGATAGTCTCCCGCTGCGCGGCGGCGGCAACCCCCGAGCCGCCGCCGCGCGCCCGAAGCAGCGAGCGGCACCGCGCAGGGAGGCGGCGGCAGTGGAACACCTGGTGCCCGCAGCACCGCAGACGGCCCGGGACGGACAGGCGGACCTGATCGAAGCGATCACCGAGGCCGTCCGCGACGGCGACGACCGCACCATCCGCCGGCTGCTGGTCCGCTTCGCCGAACTGGCCACCATCGCCGACCTGTACGCCCTGCGCGACGCCCTCGACACCGCCCGCCCATCCGGCAACCGCGGGCAGAGCTGACCCTTGCCGACCGGGCTCGCGAACCTGCCCGACCAGGCGTTCAGGCCGATCCTGCGCCTGACGTCGTGGCCGCTGCGGGTGCGCGCTCGCCCTGGCCGGCCGGGGCAACGGGGCGGATGCCCGCCCGGTGGGTGAGATCCGGCACGTGCCGGTGTCGGCCCGTACCTGGTCCCGGGTCAAGCCGCGGTGGTGAGGTCAGCGCGGCCGAACAGCAGGGCGTAGCCGCGGGGCAGGTGGGCGAGGATGCGGTCGGTGAGCCGGTCGCCGGCCAGGTCGGCGAGGGCGGCCAGGACGGAGGAGGCGTCCCAGCGGGCGGCGCTGAGGCTGGTGCCCAGGTTGCGGGCGACGGCTTCGACGAAGGCGGGGGCTGCGACCGGCTGGGGCAGCGGGATCTGGGCGGCGAAGACGGCGCGGGCCCGGTCGGGGAGGGTGGCGGCGAGGTCGCAGCGTTCCTCGCCGGTGAGCTGGGAGCCGAGGACGGACAGGACCGCGTGGAGGGCGTGTTCGGCTTCCTCGTCGGTGGTGTACCGGCCGAGGGTGCAGACCTGCCGGAGAAGGCGGCGGTGGCGGGTCATGACGGTTTTGTGGCCTTCCGGGAGTGGGCCGCCGCTGGCGGTGCGGCGGCGCGAAGGTAGGGGTCAGGGCCGGTGGCCAGGCTGGGGCCGGCCGAACAGGAGGTCGTAGCCGGGCGGCGGTTGGAGCAGGACGCGCTCGGTGAGGTCGTCTCCGGCCGCGTCGGCCACCGTGGACAGGACGGCGCCGATGTCCCACAGGGCCGTGGTCTCGGTGGCGCCCTCGATCCAGGCCGCGGTCGCGCGCACGAACCGCTGCGGGCTGAGCGGCTCGGCGGCCTGCAGCGGGTTGAGCAGGATCAGGGCGAGGGTCTCCGGCAAGCGGGCGGCCAGTTCGGCGCGCACGTCGCCGACCAGGTGGGCGCCCAGCAGGGCCAGCACGACACGCGCCGCCCGCCCGGCCTCTTGGTCTCGGGCGGCCCGGCGGCGGGACTGGCCTCGGAGGCGGGCGGCCTACAGCTGGGGGTGTTCCGCGCCGCTCCTCGGGGGGATCAGGAGCGGCGCGGAACAGTCTGGGGACGGGGTCAGGCCTGGATCTGCTTGCGGTCGCCGCTGTGGCTGATCGCAATCTTGCGGGGCTTGGCCTTCTCGGCGACCGGGATCTTCAAGGTCAGCACGCCGGCGTCGTAGTCGGCGCTGATCCCCTCCGGGTCGAGGGTGTCGGACAGCATGACCTGGCGGGAGAACACGCCGAGCGGGCGCTCGGACAGCTCCCACTTCACGCCCTCGCCCTCCTGGCGCGGACGGCGCTCTGCCTTGACGGTCACCATGTTCCGCTCGACATCGATATCGATCGCCTCCGGAGCCACCCCCGGCAGGTCGAAGCAGATCACGTACTCGTCGCCGGCGCGGTAGGCGTCCAGCGGCATCGGGGCCGGCCGCGACCAGGTGCCGTTCGTACCCAGGAACTGCTGGGTCAGCCGGTCCAGCTCGCGGAACGGGTCAGTGCGCAGCAGCATCGCGAAACACCTCCACTGATCTATGGGTGCCAGTGCGCTTCACCTGAAACCGTTCTAACATGTCATCCATCCGATGACAAACCCCCAAGTCGCCAAAGGAGTGACACCTATGGGAAAGCGGCCCGACCCGCCCGCCACCGGCGGCAGCCCACCCACGGGACCGGCGTCCTTCCTCGCCGCCGCCGCCGCGCTCGCCGCCATCGACGACGCCGTCCGCACCGCCCAGAACACCAGCCCGGCCACCCGGACTGGCGCCGGCGCACCGGATGCACCGGACGAAGGACCGGAGCCGGCCCTGGCCGCGCTGGTGCTGCTGCGCGAACTGCGCACCGAACTCGCCAGCTGGGAAGCCGGCCTGGTCGATGCCGCCCGCGCCGGAGGCGCCACCTGGGCCGAACTCGCCCAGCCCATGGGCGTCGCCAGCCGCCAGGCCGCCGAGAACCGCTACCTGCGCCTGCGCCCCACCGACAGCACCTCCACCGACGCGGAGACCGGAGCGGAGCGGGTCAAAGCGGTCCGCGACCGGCGGGCCGCCGAACGCGCGGTCACTTCCTGGGCCCGGGACAACGCCGCTGACCTGCGCGTGCTGGCCGCCCAGGTCACCGCCGCGCCCGGCCTCACCCCCCGGGCCCGTCCCGCGCTGACCGCGCTCACCACCGCCCTCGGCGCCCCCGACCCGGCCGACCTGATAGCGCCCCTCACCGCCATGCGACCCCACCTCGGCGCCGCCCACCCCGACCTCGCCACCCGCCTCGACGACCTTGACCGCCGCACCGAACGCCTCCGCCATGACAGCGACCAACAACGCACCTGACACCACCGCCGAGGAACGCTGGCAGCACATCGAAGACCGGCTCGCCGCCATCGAACGCCGGATCCGCGAACAGAGCACCGCCGCCATCGCCACCATCGACGCCTGCCTGGCCAGACTCGACGCCCTCCTCCACGACCTGGCCCACCGGCCCTGGCCCCCGCAGGCCTTCCCCACACCCGCGGCCCCTCCGACCCCGCCGCAACCGGTGCGAGCCCCGACGGCCAGCCTCTTCGGCCCGGCCGGCCGTCGGCGTACGCAGACGGTCCCGGACGCGCCGCAGCACGGCCCGGCCAGCGGCCACCAAGCCACCGGCCGCGTATCCGCGTGACAGGAAACCCGCCGTCCCGGCACGGCCAGACAGCGCGGCGGGGCGGGGCGCGGCCGGGCGCTCGTCCGCCCAGCACCCGCACCGGGCCCTCACGCCGGTCGGGCATGGTGCGAAGCAGGTGCAGCAGGGTGTCCTTGGCGACTCGGATGCCCAGCAGCCTGGCAAGGCGGGCACCGGGCCGACCAGCGAGCGTGCAGGCTATGGACAGCAGTACCGACCGCAGCAACGGGGTCTTGCGTGCGTGAGGCGTCGTCAGCCCCTCGATCTGCTCCGCGAACGTCACCGCTGTGCAGGCGCCGTTGAGACAGCGAAAGCGGCGCACGAGCAGCTCGACAACCACAGCCCTGCCCCCGATCGCCGCGTCCGCCAGGCGTCGGACGTACCGGCCGTGCACCCGCCCCGACGTCCTGGAACAGTGCGGACACCTTGCCTTGGCTGCTCGTGCGTGGGCGTGCAGCACGATCTGGGCCGCCGAATGCTGAACGAACTCGACTACGACACCAGCTATATGAGGAAGAAACGCCTCAAGACTCCGCGAACTACACGCCTGACATCGTGCCAGGAAAGCCCGGTGTCGCGGGCCCGAT
Organism: Kitasatospora sp. NPDC056138; assembly: GCF_042264695.1. NCBI lineage: Bacteria > Bacillati > Actinomycetota > Actinomycetes > Kitasatosporales > Streptomycetaceae > Kitasatospora > Kitasatospora sp. NPDC056138. Next base: position 16,231 of record NZ_JBHJVK010000095.1, read on the forward strand.
CACAAGATCTTCGCCAGAGCCGAATTACCTGATCGTTGACAGAAATCCGCTCGACCTGCTGACCTCCTTGCAGAGCCCTACGGGCATGGAGTTCTTCTGCTACCACCGCGACCGGCCCGGCTCACTAGCACTGCGCGACGAACTGCTGGAAGAGCATTGGTCCTACATGGACCGCTACGTGAAGGAGATGATCGCCCGAGGCCCGACCCTCACCGGCGACGGCGACGCTCCTACCGGCAGCATGCACATCGTCGACCTGCCCGATCCCGTCGCCGCCCGCACGTTCGCCTTCGAGGAACCGGGCTACCAGGCCGGCGTCTACCGGGACGTGCTGCTGCGGCGGTGGAGCAACACGCTGGGACGTACCATGTGGGACTTCCCCGGTGGCCGGACCGGTGGCAACCGGTACCTCGTGCTCGGCCTCGGCACAGGACAGGCCGCCGACCTCGCCGTGCCGACCGACCAGGACGAGCTGATCGCCTACGGGCCCCTGCTGTCCGACGACGGCACCACCTGGCTGGGCACGGCGGCGCTACTCCGGGCGCCGGACCCGGACACAGCACGCGCCATCCTGACCCAGGACCGGTACGCCACCATCGAGGTGCACAACTGGCAGTTCGGCGGGCGTCCATCATGACCCGAGGACGTCCAGGCCGACATGAGGTTCGCTCAGCATCCTCGGGTTTGACCGAACCCACGGATGCATCGGTCTGACGCACACCGATAGCCCCGTGGGTTCGCGTTGAAGGACCTTCAGTTTCCGCGAACTCGCGGGGCTCGAGGGGTTCAGTACTGGTATGAGTCTGTGATCGGGTGATCCGAGTTTGCTCGTCCGGCCGCAGCAGAAAGATCCGTACGCGCAGGCTCGCCGACCTGCGATAGCGTCAGAACCGCTGCGATATGCGGGTTGAACGCAGTCCTGCATCAGATGAAAGTGCGGCCGCTTCCAAGGTGAGCCCAAAAGCCGCCACTGGATGATCTTGGTGGGATGGCAGCCGGGTCAAGAGCTTGGGCGAGCGTCCGGAGCCGGTCGTTTAGGTGGCGCTCGCTGAGCTGGCACACCAACCAGGGGCGGTGGGGGTCACACCGTGGTGGTGCAGACGAAGCCGAGGTCGGTCAGTCCTTCGGCCTGGCAGAGCCGGTCGGAGGCGCCGCCGGCGGTGGTCTGCAGGAGTTGGTAGTCGGCGCCGTTGCCGTGGCCCCAGTGCATGGCCGCCCGCCACAGCTGGCGGCCGAGCCCGAGGCCGCGGTACTCAGGCAGGACGCCGAAGTACTGCGGCAGCAGCCGGGCTCGGCCGATCGGGTCCGGCATGGTCTCCATGGGGCCGATGGCGCCCACCACCCGGTCGTCGCGGATGGCGGTCAGGACCGGGCCGACGCTGTCGATCCGGGAGTGCAGGAAGGCGAAGCCCTCGCCGGCCAGCTTCTCGGCGAAGGCGCCGAAGGTGGCGCGTACGGGTTCGGGCAGGGTGTCCAGGTGCTCGATCCCGGCGACCGGCAGGGCCGGAAGGTCGAAGGTGCGGAGCTGGACGCGGGTGGAGGCGGCGACCGGGTCCGGGGCGGCCTGGAACGAGATCACCCGGGCCGAGGCGGCGTCGTGGACGGCGGCGAGCTTGGCCGCGGTCTCCATGGCCTCGGGGCGGTGCTCGGGGGCGCCGTACAGGTGGACGCGTAGGACGCCGCGGCCGGTGAGGGTGGGCAGCAGGGTGCGGGGGCGTTCCTGGTGGACGTCGCCGACGAGGAGGCGTTCGTCCTTGCGGTCGGACCAGCGGCGGTCTTTGTCGTGGGAGAGGAACCCGCCGGTGGCGGCAACCTGGGCGATAGCGTCGAGCAGGTCGGCGCTGAGCGCGTCGGGGTGCAGGGGACCGAGTGTCGGCAGGTACGGCACGGACATCACGGGGTGCAGCAGGTCCCAGGACAGCTCCATACCCGCACCCTACTCGCCGCCCGGCAGGGCTCAGGCCCCGGCGCGAAGGTACGCCGGGGCCTGAGCGGAAGTGACCGGGTGCGGTCAGAAGGGGTTGTCGTCGCCCGCGTTGCACGAGCACTTCACGCTGTCCATCACGTCGTCCAGGTCGGTGACCGGGACGATCGAGGTGACGGGCGTGCTGGGGGCCGGGATCGGCCGGGTCAGGTAGGGCAGTCCGTCGTCCGGGAGGGGACGGCGGGAACTGAGTTCGACAGCGACAGCGGTCATGATCACCTTGCTTTCTGGAAGCCGTGCTGACAGTAGGAACCGAGTGGTGCCTTCGCCTCCTGGTAGTGCTTGGCCAGCGGTCGGCACACGGTGCACGTGCCGGACAGCTGGCAGCCGGAGCAGCCACCGGTGCGAAGCATGAGGCGGTCGGCGATGGCGCCGAGCCGGGCGAGGCCGTCGATCCCCTCGGCGGGGAGGCTGATCTGGTCGTCGCGGCCGATCTTGCAGATGGACACCAGCCCGTGCGGGTCGGTGTGGAAGAAGGTGTGGCCGGCGTTGCAGCCGCCGAACGGCTTGCGCATCCGCAGGTGCTCCTTGGACTGGGCAGTCAGCACCTCGCCGCCGCCGTAGATGGTGGGGGTCATGTTGGTGAAGACGTTGTACTCCAGCCCCCAGCCCTCGCACAGCGCGATCATCGCCTGCTCTTCGTGGGCGTTGTCCTCGGTGATGATGATGCTCATCCGCAGCGGCAGTTTCGCGCGGCGGGCGGCGTTCATGCCCTGGACGAACAGGTCCCAGGCGCCCTGGCGTTGGGTCAGCTCGTCGTAGCTGGCCTTGGTCGCGCCGTACATCGACACCGTGACCCGGTAGGGCGGGCACTCGTGGAACAGGTCGAGCAGGTTCTGGCGCCACAGCAGGGAGGCGTTGGTGGAGACGGTGATCATCATGCCGAGCACGTAGGCGGCCCGGTAGGAGGCGATGAAGTCCTTGTCCACGGTCGGCTCGCCGCCGGTGATCTGCAGCCACAGCACACCCGCCTCCGCCATGGTCCGCAGGCACTGGAGCTTGTCCGCCAGCGGCATCCCGGAGTTGACCTTGAGACCGAGGTAGCAGTGCTTGCACTTGTAGTTGCAGCCCAGGTTGATCTCCCACGAGGCCCGCGAGTAGCCCCAGGTGGAGGGCTGGCGGACCGTCAGGAAGGCGCCGAGCGGTCCGGCGGTGTCCAGGTCGGGCCACTGGCCGGCCACCGCCTCGGTGAGCCAGTCCGGGGCCGGGGCGGCGTCGTCGTGGGCGCGCAGGTCCTCGTACCGCTCGGGCGGGAGCATGAGGCCGCCCCGGGCGCCGGGCCGCACGATCAGGTGGTCTTCCAGGAACGGACTGGCGATCAGGCTGTGCATCGGTGCTCCTCCGTCTCCTCGTGCGAGGTGGTGCCGGTCAGCGCCGCCCTGCGAGTCGGCGTCGTCGCCTGGCCGCGGCGATCTGGGCCAGGACCGAGCGGCGCCGGGCGGCCCGCTGCTGGTTCTCCACGAAGACCTCGTTGCCGTCCAGGTCCCCGACCCAGATCCCCCAGGAGTGCCGGCCGGTCAGCGCTCCGTCCGGCTCGGTGGTCGCGGGCGCGCTGGTCATCGCGGGGCTCCTCGAAGTCGTGGTGCCGCCCGGCGCGTTCCACGGAACGCCGAGGGGGATCGGTTTGGTCCTGCGCGCCGGGCGGTGGGTCCACTTTGGGGGGTGGTGTGTCGCCGAACCAGCCCCGCCGTCCTATAGGGCAGCCCTATATTTCGTGGGTGGACCAGGAGTTGGACGTGTGGACGCACCCGGACCTGCGGGCCGCGGTGGCGGCCGGGGACTGGCCGGCGGTGCTCAAGCGGTGGCGGGTACTGACCCGCAGCAGTCAGAGCGCGCTCGGCGCGCTGGTCGGGCTCGCGCAGCCGGACGTGTCCGCGATCGAGAACCGGCACCGGGAGGTGACCTCGGTCGAGGTCCGCCAGCGGATCATCGCCGGGCTGCGGGTGCCGATGGAGTTGCTGACCGGGCCGGTGGAGGAGCTGCCGTTGCCCTCGCTGGTGCTGTTGGGTGTCGTCGCCGACCCCGAGGCGGACCGGCTGATCAGGGTGCGCGGCGGGATGCGGCTGGACGCCGCGTCGCTGGACGCGGTGGAACGCCTGCTCGCCGAGCACCGCCGAGCCGAGGACACCCTCGGGTCGCGGGTGATGAACGGTGTGGTCACCGCGCAGTTCGCCGAGGTGATGGGGCTCTACGACCAGGCGCGCGGACCGCTGGCGGACCGGCTGGTGAAGGTGCTGGCGGAGTACGCGCAGTTCCTGGCCTGGCTCGCGCAGGACCAGGACAACGCCCCGGCGGCGCTCGGCTGGTTCGACCGCTCCCACGACTGGGCGCTGGAGTCCGGCTACGGCGATATGGCCGCCACCACCATGAGCATGAAGGCCCACCTCGCGTGGTCGCAGGGCAACGGTCGGCGCTGCACCCGGCTCGGGGAGGCCGCGGCGGCCACGCCGGGCGCCAGCAACGCGACCCGGGCGATGGCGCTGCAGATGGCCGGGCGCGGGCATGCCCTGGACGGGGATGCGGCCGGTGCCTACCGGCGCCTGGACGAAGCCCAGCGGATCATCACCGCCACCACTGACGCCCCGCCGTGGCTGTACTTCTACGGCGAGTCCTGGTTCGCCGCCCAGCGCGGCATGGCCGAGCTGCACCTGGGCCGGTGGGCGAGCGCGGTGGACAACCTGCGCACCGGACTCGACGGCTTCGACGCCGCCTACCGCCGCGACCGCGCCTGGTACGGGGCCTGCCTCGCACACGCCTACGCCGGCTCCGGCGAAGCCGAACAGGCGCTGACCACCGCGCTCGGCGTCCTCGCGGACGCCTCCGAGGTCGGCCGGCCGCACGCCTGGGGCGAACTGCACACCGTGGCCTCCGTCCTGCTCCGCCGGGGAGCCGGCCAGGGGCGGCTACTGGTCGACGCACTAGCGGCGCTGGACTGAGGGCCGGGCCCGTTGCGGCTGGCTCCGAGGACGAGCGCCGGGTAGAGGCTGGTTCAGTCCTTCGGGCGCTTCCACGGCCAGTGCGAGGGGCCGTGCTCGGTCAGCGCCTTGCACACGCCCTTGACCAGGGACTGCGGGTTCACCGAGTTCGCGGCCTTGTACTCCGTCCACTCCAGCACCAGGTCGACATCAGCCGCAGGGTGTGCGCGCGGGCCGGGGGCACCCGCTCGTCCAGGCAGGCTCCTCTCGGTGACGGGGGATCAGCGACTGTTGCGGCCCACAGCGACCAGGCCCCTGCTGCAGGCCTCGCGGAGACCTCCTGTCAGAAGGCGGCGAAATTGCGATGAAAGACGGGTCCGGCACCGGAATTTCCACCACCCCGGCACTGTCGCCGAGCGTGTCCGCTTCGCTACCGTCTGAAGGGCAGGAGCGGCAGTGACGCACCCCGGGGACCTCATGGGCAGGCCGAACAACACGATCCGGCACGTCCGCGAGGTCGAATGGGAGTCGAGGCCGCGACGTTCCTGGTGAAGGAGTCGATCGAAGCAGGCGAGCCGGTCTACCTGGTACCCCGCACGATCGCGAACTGGGAGGACGGCAAAACCGCCTGGCCGCGGGCCAAGTACCGCCGGCTCCTGCACACGGTGACCGGCCGGACCGCCACCGAACTGGGCTTCACAGAGCCGACGTACCGGGGCCGGGCGACCGCGCCCAGGAAGGCCGGCCGGAGAAAGGCGGTGATGAGGAGGTGCGCCGACGCAGCGTGCTCCTGGGTGTCGGAGCCGCGGTACTGACCGCCGCGGTCCCGCAGATCGCGGGCGCCAGCCCGGCCCTGGACCCCCACCACGTCCAGGCACTCCAGGAGGCCGAGCAGGCCCTGTACGCCCAGGATCGCGACCACGGCTCCGCCGACCTCGCCGAGCAGGCCGCGACCGCGCTGGACACCGCCCGCGCCTGGCTGGCGCACGGCCGCTACGACGACGGCCTCGGCCGGGAGCTCCACACCGCGACCGGCATGCTGTCCGTCGCCGCCGGATGGCTCGCATTCGACGCCGGGCGCACCCGGGACGCCCGCTCCCTGTATACCGAGGCCCTCGCCAGTGCCCGACAGGCCGACGACCCCGGTCTGGAGGCCCACGCGTTCGCGTGCCTGTCCCTGCTCGCCCACGCCACCGACCACCCGCGCGAGGCCGTCGGCACCGCCCAGGTGGCGCAGCGCGCGGCCGCCGGGCTCGGCTCGCCGCGCTGGCTGGCGCTCCTGGCGATGCGTGAGGCGCGCGGGTGGGCGCTTCAGGGCGACCGTGCGCTGACCGAGCAGGCGCTGGTGCGGGCGTTCGACCTGTACGCGAAAGGGCCGAGGGAGGCCGACCCCGACTGGTTGGAGTTCTTCGTCCCCGGCGAGTTGGCCGGGCTGGAGTCGTTGTGCCGGGCGGACCTCGGCCAGTTCGACCGCGCGTCCGCGGGCGCCGAGCAGGCGGTGAGGCTCTTCGCCGAGGGCCACGGCCGCAACCGTGCGCTGTACACCGTCGACATCGCGCTCCACCAGGCCCGCAGGGGGCGGCCCGACCTCCACGCGGCCGCCGACGCCAGCCACCAGACCCTCGCCCACCTCCAGGACGTGCGCTCCAGGAGGCTGGTCCTTCCCCTGCACAGCATCGCCGAGGCGCTGGAGGCCCACCGGAAAGTCCCCTGCGTGGCCGAGTACCTCGACGCCTACCGAACCGCCGTCCCCGCCGCCTGAAGGACCCCCATGACCTCCCCCGCCGCCCCCTTGTCCTTGCAGCGCCACGGCGAGGCCGACACCGCCGCCCTGCTCGACACCCTCGCCGACATCTGGACGCAGGCCCACACCGGCCACGCCGACGTCGCCCGGGCCGGCTTCACCCCCGAGACCCTGCGCCGCCAGATCACCGCGCACACCCGCCACGACAACTTCACCCTCATCGTCGCGTCCATCGCCAACCACGCCGTCGGCTTCTGCACCCCCGCCTACTGGTACGGCGAACAGCTCCTGCCCACCATCACCCCCGACGCCCGCGACACCGACTCCCTCGCCGGCATCTGCGAACTCGCCATCCGCCCCAACCGGCAACGCCACGGAATCGGCACCCGCCTGCACACCGCGCTGCTGGACGCTCTGCACACCGAATGGGCGTCACTACTCGCCATGCCCGGCGACCAGCCCGCCCAGCGGCTCTACCACCGACTCGGATACAGGTACGCCGGACCGTACACCGCGAGCCCCGACGGCCCGGTCCTCGACCTGCTGCTGCTCCGCACCACCTTTTGACCAAGCCTCCAGCGCCGGGCAGAGCCCCTTGCCGACCCGACAGCCGGGAGCGCCATGACCACCACCGCCACCACCCGGTTCGCGCCCGGAAGCACTGCGGTGCGCCGCGACGTCACGGCAGCTCTCCAATTGCGCTGGCCTCGATCACCCGCATCGCCAGAACCCGCGTCGACTCCGGCACCTGGGAGCAGCATGACCACCGGCCCGAACTGGCTTCATCCGCACTGGCCGACCGAGCTCTCCACCTCTCGGTTGCTGCTGCGTCCCGTGGAGACTAGGGACTCCGAGCTCCTTCGCACCTTGTGGACCGACCCGGAGGTGCGGCGCTTTCTGGGCGGCCCCGTCCCTACCGACCGCCTTGCACAGCGTCTTACTGACGCCGCGAGCCAGCGAGGCCACTTCACCGTCGTCCTCGTCCAGGACGGCCGAGGGGCAGGCCGGGTAACCCTGGACCGGGACCAACGCGCCGCGGGCCGGGCCGAAGTCTCCTACGAGTTCCTCCCTGCGTACGCAGGGCGCGGGTTTGCGGCCGAGGCAGTCGGCGCCGTGCTCGACTGGGGCGCTCAGGCGGTCCCGGACCATCAGCTGATCGCGGTCACGCAGGCTGCGAACACTCGGTCCCGGCGACTGCTGGACAGACTCGGCCTCCTCGCCAGCGAACGCTTCGCCGAGTACGGCCAGGACCAGGTCCTATACACCACCGGACCGTCGAGGTGACCTCCCCGGCGCGATCAGGGTGTCCGCGACCCGCCGGGTGGGGCGGAAGTCGGACTATCGGTTGGCGGTCGCCCAGCGGCTCGCCCGGGCCGGGCAGGCGACCTCGCTCACTGCGACGCGTCGGGGGTGAGCACGAGGCCTTTGATCAGTGACGCTGTCTGCGCGGGGGTCAGATGGCCGTGCTCGGAACCGACCGACCAGCACAGCATGATGAGCAGCTGGAGCATGGCGGTGTGCCGGACGTCGGCGGGTGCCTCTTGCCAGACCAGGTGCGCGGCCTGCCTGCCGATGCTGCGGTGTCGGGCCTGGAGTTCGAGGACCAGGGCCGTGACCGCGTCGGGCGTGCTTCGGGCGATCTGCCGCAGGCGGTCAACGCCGGCCTCCTCGGAAAGGCCGTAGACGGGGCGGGAGGACAGCGGTCCCAGGCACACCAAGGCGGCTTCCCACAGTGCGTGGTCGCCTCGGCGTTCCAGCTCGGCCAGCAGCAGCTGCCCGTGCTCTGGTTCGCCGGTGCGTACGGTGGCGTCGGCGACCTCGTAGACCAGGTCCTCGACTGGCAGCTGGGTCATGGCGTCCGGTGCCAGGGAGCCAGCCGGGTGGTGGAGGAGCTGCAGATGCTGATCGTTCACGCTGCGACCGTACTGCGCGGCTGGCGGTGGGGCGGGGCTGGTGGCCGCGTCAGCGGTGGCGATGGTCGTTCGGGGCGAGTCTGGGGCCAAAGCGCGGGGCGCGAGCGCACGCCGGTGAGGCGGCCCGGTCACCGACCGCTCACCTGTGGCCGGCCCGGAGTGTTGGATCACAGCCCGCGCGGCGTTCCTGCATGAACGTCCACCGGCTGGCAGAGGCCGCACGCAACAGCTGATGTCCGGTGTGGGCCGGCCCGATCACCGGCCCACACTCCGGGGGCACGGACCCCGGAGGGGCAGGTGGTTACACCAGTCGGTAGTAGACCCACTGGCCGCGTCCGGCAGCGGAACGGGCCAGCGCGGCCAGACCGCCCAGGATCTCGGCTATGGGACCAGCCTCGAAGTGATCCCCCTCCTCGGCTCTCTCCTGCACCCACAGCTCGGCTACTTCAGCGAGGCGAGACGGCATGGCATACCTCAGTGCCAGGTGGAGACTCTGCGGCATGCCGAAGACCACGTTGCGATGGTCATTGTCGTCGACGAAGGGATCGTCAGTGTCTTCCCCGGAAAGAAGGCATTCCCAGTCTCTGACGTCTTCCACGGTGAGGTTTTCGCAGACCATCGATTCGAGAGCGTGCTCCGGTCCGCAGTCCAGCACGCTGTTGGCGGACCGGCTGTCAGTTGCGATGAAGAACTCCACGATGTTGCTCACCGCTGCATCATGCCTGGACCGCCACGAGGCGTACAGCAGAATTCAGGCGGGCAGATCTCGGCGGCACCGCGCGGCTACCGGGAGGGCAACGACTCCAGTTCCACAGCCCAGACCCCGGGCTCGACATCCGTCTCCACGCCCGGTCCAACGCGCCCCGATCGAGTGAGTCACGAACCGCAGCCAACATGACAGACCGTCAGCCCCATAGACTCAAAAACAGGCCGCTGAACAGGACAAATAGAGCTTGAGGTCGCAGTCTCGCGAGCGACCGGTGGTTCAGCGGGGCAGGATGCGCAGTACTGCCTCGTGTTCGCCGCTGAGCCGCAGGCCTTGCTGTACCGCGGCGCTCAGATCGAGGTCGCCGAGCAGGGTCGCGGCCAGCAGGTGCGGCGGTCCGGTCAGGGACGCGGTGGGGTGG
>NZ_JBHJVK010000096.1:0-21883 GCF_042264695.1 Kitasatospora sp. NPDC056138
TCGCCACAAACGCGGGCGGTGCTGACGCGCCGGGGGGGCGGGGGGGGGTTTGGGGGCCCGTGCCGGGGGGGGGGCGGCGGGGGTCGAGTCCGGCGGGGCCCGGCAACCGCTCGGTCGCCGGGCCCCACCGGGGTGCGGTCAGGACAGGCCCAGCTCCTCGTCCAGCAGGCTGAAGATCTCGTCCGCCGTCGCCGACTCCAGCCCGGCGTCGGTTGCCGGCTCGGCCGCCTGGTCGGCGGCCGGCCCCTGGGCCTCGGTCCACATCGAGAGCAGCGTCCGCAGGCGGGCGGTGACCCGCCGGCGCTCCTCGTCACCGGGAGCGAGAGCGGACAGGATCGACTCCAGTCGGTCGAGTTCCGCGCCGATCGGGAGCACCGCGGCGGCCGGTGCCTCGTCCCGGCGGGTCTCCTCCCGCAGGTAGGCGGCCAGGGCGGCCGGGGTCGGGTAGTCGAAGATCAGCGTGACCGGCAGCCGCACCCCGGCCAGCGCCCCCAGACGGTTGCGCAGGTCCACCGCGGTCAGCGAGTCGAAGCCGAGCTCGACGAAGCCGCGCCCCGGTTCGATCGCCTCGGGACCTCCGTAGCCGAGCACCGCGGCGACCTGGGTCCGCACCGCCGCCAGCAGCACGCGGTCGCGCTCGGCGTCGGGCAGACCGGCCAACTGCTCCACCAGCGAGCGCTGTTCGGCCGCCGGTGCGCCGCCGTTGGTGCCCGGACCCGCCGTGGCCGACCGCCGGGAGGGGACCCTGACCAGACCACGCAGCAGGTGCGGCACCAGATCGGGATCGCCCTGGGCCCGCAGCGCGGCCACGTCCAGCCGCATCGGCGCCAGCACCGCGTCGTCCAGGCCGCCTCCGGTCGCCGTGTCGAACAGCGCCAGCCCCTCGGCCGGGGACAGCGGCGCCAGACCGGCCCTCGCCATCCGGGTCACGTCGGCCTCGTCCAGGCCGCCGGCCATGCCACCGGCCTGCGCCCACAGGCCCCACGCCAGCGAACTCGCCGCGAGGCCATGCGACTTGCGGTGCTGCGCCAGTGCGTCCAGGAAGGTGTTCCCGGCGGCGTAGTTCGCCTGTCCCTGACCGCCGAAGACACCGGCGGCGGAGGAGAACAGGACGAACGCCGAGAGGTCCTGATCCTTCGTCAGCTCGTGCAGGTACCAGGCCGCGTCCACCTTCGGACGCAGCACACCGTCCAGCCGCTCCGGAGTCATCCCGGAGACCACCCCGTCGTCGATCACACCTGCGGTGTGGACGACCGCCGTCAGCGGGTGTTCGGCCGGGACCGAGGCGAGGACGGCGGCGAGCGCCTCCCGGTCGGCCGCGTCGCAGGCGGCCAGCGTGACCTCGGCACCCGACTCCGCCAGCTCGGCCCGCAGTTCGGCCGCACCGGGCGCATCCGCACCACGACGACTGGTCAGCAACAGGTGCCGGACCCCGTACTCGGCCACCAGGTGCCGGGCCACCAGCGCACCCAGCGCACCCGTACCACCGGTGACCAGGACCGTACCGGACGGACCGAACACCGGACCCTCGACCTCGGCGGCCTCTTCGACCTCCGAAGCCCCTTCCGGCCGGGCCGGGACCCGGGCCAGCCGGAAGGCGTGCGAGGTGCCCTGCCGGACGGCCAGTTGCGGCTCACCGGAGGCCAGTGCCGCCGGGAGCGCCCGGGCCGAGCCGCCGTCGTCGTCCAGGTCGACCAGCACGATCCGGCCGGGGTTCTCGCCCTGGGCCGAGCGCAGCAGGCCCCAGACCGGTGCGTGCACCAGGTCGGTGACGTCCGCGTCGGCGGCGGTCGCCACCGCGCCACGGGTGAGCACCACCAGCTGCGCGTCGGCGAACCGGTCCTCGGCCAGCCAGGACCGGACGAGCTCCAGGGCCTCTCGGGTAGCGGTCCGGGCGGCAGCGGCGGTGTCCGTACCCTGGGCAGCCGACGCGAGACGGGGTACCAGGACCACATCCGGGACGTCCTCGCTCGCCGCGAGCGCCGCCAGGTCCGGGTACGCCTCGACGTTCCGTCCGAGATCACCCAGCACCTCGGCGTCGGCGCCCAGCAGCGCCCAGCGCCCACCCTCGGACGCCGCACCGGCGGGCAGCGCAACCCACTCCGGCCGGAACAGCGACTCGTGGAACGCGCCCTGGGCCGACCGCAGTTGACCGGCCGACACTGCGCGCAGCACCAGCGAATCCACTGAGGCCACCGCACGGCCCGTCTCGTCCGCCAGCTCCAGCGACACGCTGTCCGACCCCGCCGGTGCCAACCGCACCCGCAGCGCCGAGGCGCCTGCGGCGTGCAGCCGGACCCCACCCCAGGAGAACGGCAGCCGGGCCCGGCCCGCGTCCTGGTCGGCGTCACGGACCAGGCCGCCGAGACCCACCCCGTGCAGGGCGGCATCCAGCAGCGCGGGGTGCAGGCCGAACGGCGTGCCGTCCAGAGCACGCCCGTCCACGGCCGGCCGGATCTCCGCGAAGACCTCGCCGGCGCGCCGCCAGGCCCGCTGCAGGCCCTGGAACACCGGACCGTAGTCCAGGCCGACTCCCGCCGCCCCCTCGTACAGCCCGTCTACGTCCAGCGGCTCGGCACCGGCCGGGGGCCACTCGCCGAGGTCGAATCCGGGCTGCATCGCGCCGGAGGCCAGCAGGCCGGTGGCGTGCCGGGTCCACGGCTCCTCGGCCGGGACGTCCTCCCGCCGCGAGTGCAGACTCAGCGCCCGGGCGCCCGACCCGTCCGCCGCACCCAGCGTGAGGCGCAGCTGCACCCCGCCGCGCTCGGGCAGCACGAGCGGCGCCTCCAACGTGAGCTCGTCCAGCAGGTCACAGCCCACCTGGTCGCCCGCCCGGATCGCCAGCTCCACGAAGGCCGTGCCCGGCAGCAGCACGCTGCCCATCACCATGTGATCGGCCAGCCACGGCTGCATGGACACTGCCAACCGCCCGGTGAACACGAACCCACCAGAATCCGGCAGTTCGACAGCCGCGCCCAGCAGCGGATGCCCCGCCAGTTCCAGGCCCGCCGACGCCATGTCACCGGCGGACACACCGACGTCGAGCCAGTAGCGCTCCTTCTGGAAGGCGTACGTCGGCAGTTCGACCCGCGCCGCGCCGCGACCGGCGAACGCAGCCTGCCACTCCACGGCCGTGCCGTGCACGTACGCCTGCGCGAGAGCCGTGGTCAGCGCCCGCACCTCCGGGCGGTCCGCGCGCAGCACCGGCGCGAACACGGCCGTCTCGGTCACGCAGTCCTGACCCATCGCGGACAGGATCCCATCCGGGCCCAGCTCCAGGAACGTGCGGACGCCTTCGCCCTCCAGCACCCGCACCGCGTCGTGGAACCGGACCGCCTCGCGGACGTGCCGCACCCAGTACTCGGGGGTGCACAGCTCCTCGGTGACCTTGCCGGTCAGCGTCGAGACGATCGGGATCCTCGGCTCCTGGAACGTCAGCCCCTCGGCCACTTCCCGGAACTCCGCCAGCATCGGCTCCATCAACGGCGAGTGGAACGCGTGGCTGACGGTGAGCCGCTTGGTCTTCCGGCCGTCGGCGGCCAGCTTCTCGGCAATCTCCAGCACCGCCTGCTCGTCGCCGGAAATCACCACCGACGAAGGCCCGTTGACCGCCGCAACACCCACCTCGGCGCCCAGCAGCGGCAGCACCTCGTCCTCGGACGCCTGCACCGCCACCATCGCACCACCCGAAGGCAACGCCTGCATCAACCGGCCACGAGCCGCCACCAGAACAGCGGCATCCGCCAGCGACAGCACCCCGGCCACGTGCGCGGCCGCCACCTCACCGATCGAATGCCCCGCCAGGAAGTCCGGCCGCACACCCCACGACTCGGCCAGGCGGAACAGCGCCACCTCGACCGCGAACAACGCGGGCTGGGTGTACTCGGTCCGGTCCAGCAGACCCTCCTCGCCCGCGAACACCACCTCCCGCAGCGGACGCTCCAGATGCGGCTCCAGCTCCGCACACACCGCGTCGAAAGCCTCGGCGAACACCGGGAACGCCGCATACAGCTCGGCGCCCATCCCGACCCGCTGGCTCCCCTGCCCCGTGAACAGGAAGGCCGTCCGGCCGGCGGATGCGGTTCCCTGCACCACGTTCGCCGCCGACTCGCCCGCCGCCAGCGCCGCCAGGCCCCGGAGGAACTCCTCCCGGTCCTCCGCGACCACCACGGCACGGCTCTCCAGCGCGGCACGCGTCGTCGCCAGCGAGTGGCCGACGTCGGCCGGGCGCAGCTCGGGCTGCTCGTCCGACCATGCGTGCAGGCGAGCCGCCTGGGCCCGGAGTGCGGGCTCGCCCTTGGCGGACAGCGTCCAGGGCAGCGCCTGGGCCCCAGCCGGATCCGACGCACCAACCGCGCCGCTGTCCGTGGCGGACGGTGCCTGTTCGAGGACGGTGTGCGCGTTGGTGCCGCTGATCCCGAACGAGGACACGGCAGCGCGGCGCGGACGGCCGGTCTCCGGCCACGGCAGCGTGCGGGTCAGCAGTTCGACCGCGCCGGCCGACCAGTCCACGTGCGGCGAGGGCTCGTCCACGTGCAGGGTGCGCGGCAGCACACCGTGACGCATCGCCATCACCATCTTGATCACACCGGCGACGCCCGAGGCGGCCTGGGTGTGCCCGAGGTTGGACTTCACCGAGCCGAGCCAGAGCGGACGGTCGTCGAGGCGGTCCTGGCCGTAGGTGGCGAGCAGCGCCTGGGCCTCGATCGGGTCACCCAGGGTGGTACCCGTGCCGTGCGCCTCGACGGCGTCGATCTCGTGCGCCGCCACTCCCGCGTTGGCCAGGGCCTGCCGGATCACCCGCTGCTGCGAAGGCCCGTTCGGCGCGGTGAGGCCGTTGCTCGCACCGTCCTGGTTGATCGCGGAGCCCCGGACGATGCCGAGCACCTGGTGGCCGTTGCGCTGGGCGTCCGACAGCCGCTCGACCAGCAGCATGCCGACGCCCTCGCCCCAGCCGGTGCCGTCGGCCGCCGCCGCGAACGACTTGCAGCGGCCGTCCTCGGCCAGGCCGCGCTGGCGGCTGAACTCGACGAACGTACCGGGGGTGAACATCACCGTCACGCCGCCGGCCAGCGCCATCGTGCACTCGCCGTTGCGCAGCGCCTGGCTCGCCAGGTGGAGCGCGACCAGCGAGGAGGAACAGGCCGTATCGACGGTGACCGCCGGGCCCTCCAGGCCGAAGGTGTAGGCGACGCGGCCGGAGACGACGCTGCTGGAGCTACCGGTGCCGAGGTAGCCCTCGACCTCGTCGGGGGCGGTCCGCAGCCGGGTTCCGTAGTCGTGGTACATCACACCGGCGAACACACCGGTCCGGCTGCCGCGCACGGTGGCCGGGTCGATGCCCGCCCGCTCGAAGACCTCCCAGGTCGTCTCCAGCAGCAGGCGCTGCTGCGGGTCCATCGCCAGCGCCTCGCGCGGCGAGATGCCGAAGAAGGCCGGGTCGAAGTAGTTGGAGTCGTGCAGGAAGCCGCCCTCGCGGGTGTACGAGGTGCCGGGGCTGTCCGGGTCCGGATCGTACAGGGCGTCGAGGTCCCAGCCCCGGTCGGTGGGGAACGGGGAGATACCGTCGTGCTCCCCGGCGATCAGCTGCCACAGCTCCTCGGGACTGGTCACGCCACCGGGGTAGCGGCAGGCCATGCCGACGATCGCGATCGGGTCGTCGTCGGCCGCCGCTGCGGAGGCGGTCGGCGTCAGGGCGTCGAAGTCCTCTCGTCCGCCGAGGAGTTCGCTGCGCAGGTGGGTCGCCAGCGTCGCGGGGTTGGGGTAGTCGAAGATGAGCGTCGCGGGCAGTCGAAGACCGACGGCCGCGCCCAGCTGGTTGCGGAGCTCGACGGCGGTCAGCGAGTCGAAGCCCAGTTCCTTGAACGCCCGTTCACCGTCGACGGCTTCGGCGCCCGAGTAGCCCAGGACCGCCGCCACCTGCCCACGGACCAGGTCGCGCAGCGCGCGTTCCTGCTCGGCGACCGTCAACGGGGCCAGCCGCCGCACCAGTTCGGACTCGGACCCGACGCCGTGCGCCGCCGCCTCGACGGCCCGGCGCACCGGGGTGCGGACCAGTCCGCGCAGCAGTGGAGGCACCAGCCCGGCAGCCGCCTGCGTCCGAAGTGCGGCGATCCGCACGTGCATCGGCACCAGGACCGCGTCCGCGTGCCGCGTGCCCGGCGCCGCGCTCCGGGCCTGCATCGCCGCATCGAAGAGGGCCAGGCCCTCGTCCGAGGACAGCGCGCTCAGGCCCGAACGCTCCATCCGTGCCAGGTCGTTCTTGTCGAGGTGGCCGCTGACCCCGCTGCTTTGCGCCCAGAGGCCCCAGACCAGTGAGGTCGCCGCCAGCCCACGGGCCGTGCGGTGGTGGGCGAGCGCGTCCAGGAAAGCGTTGGCGGCGGCGTAGTTGCCCTGTCCGGGGCCGCCGAAGACACCGGCGGCGGAGGAGAACATGACGAACGCCGTGAGCTTCCGGTCGGCGGTCAACTCGTGCAGGTTCCAGGCGCCTTCGGCCTTGGGGCGCAGGACGCGCTCGATCCGCTCGGGTGTCAGCGAGGACAGCACGCCGTCGTCCGTGACGCCTGCGGTGTGGACGACCGCCGTCAGCGGGTGTTCGGCCGGGACCGAGGCGAGGACGGCGGCGAGCTCCTCCCGGTCGGCCGCGTCGCAGGCGGCCAGCGTGACCTCGGCACCCGACTCCGCCAGCTCGGCCCGCAGTTCGGCCGCACCGGGCGCATCCGCACCACGACGACTGGTCAGCAACAGGTGCCGGACCCCGTACTCGGCCACCAGGTGCCGGGCCACCAGCGCACCCAGCGCACCCGTACCACCGGTGACCAGGACCGTACCGGACGGACCGAACACCGGACCCTCGACCTCGGCGGCCTCGGCGACCTCGGCGACCTCGGCGGCCTCCACCGACCGCACCGGGACCTCGACCCGGGCCAGCCTGAGCGCGTGCAGCACACCGTTCCGGACGGCCAGCTGCGGCTCGCCCGCCGCGAGTACGGCGGTCAGCGCACCACAGGACGATTCCTCGTCGTCCAGATCGACCAGGACGATCCGTTCGGGGTTCTCGGTCTGCGCCGAACGCACCAGGCCCCACGCTGCGGCGTGCGCCAGGTCGGTGACGTCCGCGTCGGCGGCGGTCGCCACCGCGCCACGGGTGAGCACCACCAGCTGCGCGTCGGCGAACCGGTCCTCGGCCAGCCAGGACCGGACCAGGTCGAGCACCCGGTTCAGACCGGCCCGGACGGCACCGATCGGGTCCTGCTCCGCTGCGCCGGACCCGAAGCAGGGGGCGAACACCAGGTCGGGGAGCACCCCGGCATCCGCCGCGAGCGCCGCCAGGTCCGGGTACGCCTCGACGTCGCGTCCGAGGTCACCCAGCACCCCGGCGTCGGCACCCAGCACCGCCCAGCGGGCGCCCTCGGCCGCCACACCGGCAGGCAGCGCGACCCACTCCGGCCGGAACAGCGACTCGTGGAACGCACCCTGAGCCGAACGCAGTTGACCGGCCGACACCGCACGCAGCACCAGCGAATCCACCGAGGCCACCGCACGGCCCGTCTCGTCCGCCAGCTCCAGCGACACACCGTCCGTCCCGGTCGACGCCAACCGCACCCGCAGCGCCGAGGCACCTGCGGCGTACAGCGACACTCCGGTCCAGGAGAACGGCAGCCTGCCCTGCCAGTCGGTCCCCTCGGGGGCCGCCAGGCCGAGTGCGTGCAGGGCCGAGTCGAGCAACGCCGGGTGCAGGCCGAACAGGCCGGCCTCACCCTCGGCCTGCTGCGGCAGACGCACCTCGGCGAAGACCTCGTCACCGCGCCGCCAGGCCCGGTGCAGGCCCTGGAACACCGGACCGTAGTCGAATCCGATCCCCGCCAGCGCCTCGTACCGGCCGTCCAGCCCGACCTCGGTCGCGCCGGTCGGCGGCCACTGCTCCGCCGCGAACGCCGCCGCGCGAGCGGGCACTTCGGAACCGGTACCCGCCCCGGAGGCCAGCAGGCCGGTGGCGTGCCGGATCCACGGCTCCTCGGCGGGGGCGTCCTCCCGACGAGAGTGCAGGCTCAGCGCCCGGCTGCCCGACCCGTCCGCCGCACCCAGCGTGAGGCGCAGCTGCACCCCGCCCTGTTCGGGCAGCACGAGCGGTGCGGCCAGGGTGAGTTCCTCCAGCAGGTCACAACCCACCTGGTCGCCCGCCCGGATCGCCAGCTCCACGAAGGCCGTGCCCGGCAGCAGCACACTCCCCAGCACCGCGTGATCGGCCAGCCACGGATGGGTGGAGAGCGCCAGCCGCCCGGTGAACACGAACCCGCCCGAGTCCGGCAGTTCCGCCGCCGCACCGAGCAGCGGGTGGTCCGCCGCGCCCAGACCGGCCATGGTCACATCGCCCGCGCCCAGCGGCGGGACGTTCGGCCAGTACTGCTGCCGCTGGAACGCGTACGTGGGCAGGTCGACGCGCTGCGCGCCGGTACCCGCGAACACTGCCTGCCAGTCGAGCCCGGCACCACGCACGTGCAGCTGCGCCAGCGCGGTCGTGAAGCTGAGCGCCTCGGAACGGTCACGGCGCAGGACCGGCGCGAACACCGCCGCCTCCTCCGCCACACATTCCTGGCCCATCGCCGAGAGCGTGCCGTCCGGGCCCAGCTCCAGGAACGTGCGGACGCCCTCAGCCTCCAGGGCCTGCACAGCGTCGTGGAAGCGGACCGCCTCGCGGACGTGCCGGACCCAGTACTCGGGCGTGACCAGCTCATCCGTGATCCCACCGGTCAGCGTCGAGACGATCGGGATCCGAGGCTCGTTGAAGGTCATCCCCTCGGCGACCGTACGGAACTCCGCCAGCATCGGCTCCATCAACGGCGAGTGGAACGCATGACTCACCGTCAGCCGCTTCGTCTTCCGACCCTCAGCCGCCAGCTTCTCCGCAACCGCCAGAACGGCCGCCTCGGAACCCGAAATCACCACCGAGGAAGGGCCGTTGATCGCGGCGACACCGACCTCGGCGGTCAGCAGCGGCAGCACCTCGTCCTCGGACGCCTGCACCGCCACCATCGCACCACCAGCGGGCAACGCCTGCATCAACCGGCCACGCGCCGCCACCAGCGCAGCAGCATCAGCCAGCGACAGCACACCCGCCACATGCGCGGCGGCAAGCTCACCGATCGAATGACCCGCCAGGAAGTCCGGCCGGACACCCCACGACTCCACCAACCGGAACAGCGCCACCTCAACCGCAAACAACGCAGGCTGCGTGAAGGCCGTCCGGTCCAGCAGACCGCCCTCGTCCGCGAACACCACCTCCCGCAACGGGAGCTCAAGGTGCTGGTCCAGGTGCGCGAACACCTCGTCCAGCGCAGCCGCGAACACCGGGAACGCCTCGTACAACTCAGCGCCCATCCCGACCCGCTGACTCCCCTGCCCCGTGAACAGGAACGCCGTACGGCCCAGTCCGGCCGTGCCCTCGACCAGGCCGGGTGCGTCGTTCCCGGCGGCCAGCGCAGCCAGGGCGCGGGCCTGACCGGCCGAGTCCTCCGCCACCACCACGGCCCGGCGCTCCATGGCCGACCGGGTCGTCGCCAGCGAGTGGCCGACGTCGAGGGGGTTGAGCTCCGGTTCGGCAGCCAGTCGGGCCAGCAGCCGCTCGGCCTGCCCGCGCAGCGCGTCCGCCGTCCGGGCGGACAGCGGCCACGGCACCACCGGCGCCGCAGGCTTCACCTCCGCCTCAGGCGTCGTAGACGCCGCAGAAGGCCCGTTCGACTCCTCGGCGTCTTCGGCGGCAACGGCAGGTGCCTGCTCCAGGATGGTGTGTGCGTTGGTGCCGCTGACACCGAAGGAGGAGACCGCCGCACGGCGCGGACGGCCGGTCTCCGGCCACGGACGTGCCTCGGTGAGCAGCGAGACCGCCCCCGCCGACCAGTCGACCTCGGGCGTGGGCCGGTCGACGTGCAGGGTCTGCGGCAGCACACCGTGCCGCATCGCCAGCACCATCTTGATCACACCGGCGACACCGGCCGCAGCCTGGGTGTGCCCGATGTTGGACTTGAGCGAACCCAGCCACAGCGGCCGGTCCTCGGCGCGGTCCTGGCCGTAGGTGGCCAGCAGCGCCTGCGCCTCGATCGGATCGCCCAGCGCCGTGCCCGTGCCGTGCGCCTCCACCGCGTCCACCTCACCGGCGGACAGGCCGGCCGAGGCCAGCGCCTGCCGGATCACCCGCTGCTGCGAAGGACCGTTCGGCGCGGTCAGGCCGTTGGACGCGCCGTCCTGGTTCACGGCGGAGCCGCGTACCACCGCCAGTACCGGGTGCCCGTTGCGCTGCGCGTCCGACAGCCGCTCGACCAGCAGCATGCCGACGCCCTCGCCCCAGCCGGTGCCGTCGGCGGCCGCCGCGAACGCCTTGCAGCGGCCGTCGGCGGCCAGGCCGCGCTGGCGGCTGAAGTCGATGAACGCGCCGGGGGTGGACATCACGGTCACACCGCCGGCCAGCGCCAGCGAGCACTCGCCGGCCCGCAGCGCCTGGATCGCCCAGTGCAGCGCGACCAGCGAGGACGAACAGGCCGTGTCCACGGTGACGGCCGGGCCCTCCAGACCGAGGGCGTAGGCCACCCGGCCGGACATCACGCTGGCCGCGTTGCCGGTGCCCAGGAAGCCCTCGGAGCCGTCGGGCGCGCTCAGGATCAGCGGCAGGTAGTCCTGGCCGTTGGTGCCGGTGAAGACTCCGGTGCGGCTGCCGCGCAGGGTGGCCGGGTCGATGCCGGCCCGCTCGAACGCCTCCCAGGACGTCTCCAGCAGCAGCCGCTGCTGCGGGTCCATGCCCAGCGCCTCACGCGGCGAGATCCCGAAGAAGCCCGGGTCGAAGGCGCCGGCCCCGGTCAGGAAGCCGCCCTCGCTCACATAGGTGGTGTCGGGGTGCTCGGGGTCCGGGTGGTGGATGGCGTCGAGGTCCCAGCCCCGGTCGGCGGGGAAGCCGACGAGGGCGTCCGTCCCGGTGGACAGCAGCTGCCACAGGTCCTCGGGGGTGGCCACGCCGCCGGGGAAACGACAGCTCATGCCGACGATCGCGATCGGATCGTCGTCCACGGCATCCGCCGCCCGTGCCGGGGCCGGAGCAGCCGGGACGGTCACGGGCGCGGCACCCAGGATCTCGGCGCTCAGGTGCTCGGCGAGCGCAGTGGCACTGGGGTAGTCGAAGACGAGGGTGGCGGGCAGCCGAAGGCCGGTGAGCACCGCGAGCAGGTTGCGCAGCTCGACGGCGGTCAGCGAGTCGAACCCCAGCTCGCGGAAGGCCCGTGCGGGTTCGACGGAGTCCGGGCCGGGGTACCCGAGGACGATCGCGACCTGGACGCGGACGAAGTCCAGGGCCAGCCGGCCGCGCTCGCCCGGCGATGCGGCGGCCAGCTGCTGGCGGAGCGAGGAGGCGTCGGACTGCGCGGCCTCCTCTGCCACGGCGTCCGCCATGGCCCGCCGGGCCTCGGCCAGTTCGTCGAACAGGGTGCTCGGGCGGATGGCGGTGTACTGGGGCGCGAAGCGGTCCCAGAGGATGTCCACCACGATCGAGAAGGTCTCGTCGCGGTCCAGCGCGTGCTGCATGGCGGCGACGGCGAGATCCGGGGCGAGAGCGGGCACGCCGCCTCGGCGCAGTCGTTCGGTGACCACCTCGTCCACGGCCATGCCGCCCTCGGCCCAGGCACCCCAGGCCATGGTGGTGGCGGGGAGTCCGGCGGCGCGGCGCTGCTCGGCGAGGGCGTCCAGGAAGGCGTTCGCAGCGGCGTAGTTGGCCTGGCCGGGGCCACCGAAGGTACCGGCGAAGGACGAGAACATCACGAAGGCCGAGAGGTCGAGGTCCCGGGTGAGCTCGTGCAGGTTGACGGCCGCGTCCACCTTGGGACGGAGCACGCCCGCCAGCCGCTGCGGTGTGAGCGCGTCCAGCACGCCGTCGTCCAGCACACCCGCCGCATGCACGACGGTGTCCAGCGGGTACTCGGCGGGGAGCGAGTCGAGCAGTGCGGCGAGCGCCTCACGGTCGGCCACGTCACAGGCGGCGACGGTCACCTGGGCACCCAACTCGACCAGTTCGGCCTCGAGTTCGGCGACTCCCGGAGTGGCGCGGCCACGGCGGCCGGTCAGCACCAGGTGCTCGGCACCGGCGCGGGCGAGCCAGCGGGCGACATGGGCACCCAGCGCACCCGTGCCACCGGTCACCAGCGCGGTCCCGCGCGGGGACCAGCCCTGGACGGGCGCCGCGCTGCGCGGGGCCCGCACCAGTCGGCGGGCGAGGATTCCGGACGGCCGGACGGCCAGGTGGTCCTCGTCGCCGAGGCCGGCGAGCACGGCGACGAGCCGGCTCAGCGCACGCTCGTCCGGGACCTCGGGGAGGTCGACCAGACCACCCCAGCGCTCGGGGTGCTCCTGCGCCACGACCCGTCCCAGGCCCCAGACCTGGGCCTGCCTCGGATTCTGCAGCCGGTCGGAGCGCCCGGTCGAGACCGCCCCACGGGTGGCGCACCACAGCGGTGCCTCGACACCGGCGTCCCCGAGGGCCTGGACCAGCGCCAGGGTGCCGGTGAGGGCGGCCGGCACCGACGGGAGTCCGGGGTGCGGGCGGTCGTCCAGGGCGAGCAGCGAGAGCACACCGGTGATCGTCCGCCCGTCCTCCGGCAGCACGGCGCTCAGCCGTTCGGCCAGCTCGGCACGGTCGGCCGTCACCGCGTCGAACAGGACGGTCCGGACCCGGACGCCGCGCTGCGCCAGTGCTGCGGCCGTAGCCGACGCCCACTCGTGTTCGGCCAGGTCCGCCGGAACCATCAGCAGCCAGTCGCCCGCGATGGTGGCCGACGACGTCTCGGCCACCGGTCGCCAGCTGATCCGGTAGCGCCAGCCGTCGACGGTGGACTGGTCCCGGTTCTGCCGGCGCCAGGCCGTCAGAGCGGGCAGGACCGAGCTCAGCGGCTGGTCGCCGTCGAGGTCCAGGGTGGCGGTGAGCATCTCCAGGTCGCCGCGCTCGACGGCCTCCCAGAACCGGGCGTCCGCCGGGTCGGTACCACCGCCGCCCACGGCGGCGGTCTCGTCCCAGGCTGCGGCCGTCGGCCAGTAGCGCTGCCGCTGGAACGCGTAGGTGGGCAGGTCGACGCGCTGTGCGCCGGTACCCGCGAACACCGCCTCCCACGCCACACCCGCACCACGCACGTACGCCTGCGCGAGAGCCGTGGTCAGCGCCCGCACCTCCGGACGGTCCCCGCGCAGCACCGGCGCGAACACGGCCGTCTCGGTCACGCAGTCCTGACCCATCGCGGACAGGACCCCGTCCGGGCCCAGCTCCACGAACGTGCGGACGCCTTCGCCCTCCAGCACCCGCACCGCGTCGTGGAACCGGACCGCCTCGCGGACGTGCCGCACCCAGTACTCGGGGGTGCACAGCTCCTCGGTGACCTTGCCGGTCAGCGTCGAGACGATCGGGATCCTCGGCTCCTGGAACGTCAGCCCCTCGGCCACTCCCCGGAACTCCGCCAGCATCGGCTCCATCAACGGCGAGTGGAACGCATGACTCACCGTCAGCCGCTTCGTCTTCCGGCCCTCAGCCGCCAGCTTCTCCGCAACCTCCAGAACAGCCGCCTCGGAACCCGAAATCACCACGGCGTTCGGCCCGTTGACCGCCGCGACACCGACCTCGGCGGTCAGCAGCGGCAGCACCTCCGCCTCGGACGCCTGCACCGCCACCATCGCACCACCAGCGGGCAGCGCCTGCATCAGCCGGCCACGAGCCGCCACCAGAGCCGCAGCATCAGCCAGGGAGAGAACCCCTGCGACGTGCGCAGCAGCCAGCTCACCGATCGAGTGACCCGCCAGGAAGTCCGGCCGAACACCCCACGACTCCACCAACCGGAACAGCGCCACCTCAACCGCGAACAACGCAGGCTGCGTGAAGGCCGTCTGATCCAGCAGCTCGCTGTCGTCCGCGAACACCACCTCGCGCAGCGGACGCTCCAGGTGCCCGTCCAACTCGGCACACACCGCGTCGAAAGCCCCGGCGAACGCCGGGAACGCCTCGTACAGCTCGGCGCCCATCCCGACCCGCTGACTCCCCTGCCCCGTGAACAGGAACGCCGTACGGCCCTCGGCCACCGCCCCCTGCACCACGTTCGCCGCCGGCTCACCGGCCGCCAGCGCCGCCAGGCCCCGGAGGAACTCCTCCCGGTCCTCGGCAACGACCACGGCACGACGCTCCAGCGCCGCCCGGCCCACCGCCAACGAGTAGCCCACATCCACCGGTTCGAGACCGGGTTCGCCACCCGTCCGCTCGTCACCCGTCCGCTCGCCGTCCAGCCGCTCGCCGTCCAGCCGCTCGCGCAGCCGGGCCGCCTGCGCGCGCAGCGCGGCCTCGCCCTTGCCGGACAGCACCCACGGCAGTGCGGCGGCCTGCCCGGCCCGGGACGGCCGCTCGGCCGGGTCGGCCGGGTCGGCCGGGTCGGGCTCGCCGCCGGGTGCGGCGGTGTCCTCCGGCGCCTGCTCGATGATGGTGTGGGCGTTGGTGCCGCTCATGCCGAAGGAGGAGATGCCGACCCGGCGGGGTCGGCCGGTCTCGGGCCACGGCCGGGCCTCCGTGAGCAGCTCGACGGCGCCCGCCGACCAGTCCACGTTCTGCGTCGGCCGGTCCACGTGGAGGGTCTTCGGCAGTACACCGTGCCGGATCGCCATGACCGTCTTGATCACACCGGCGACACCGGCCGCAGCCTGGGTGTGCCCGATGTTGGACTTCAGCGAACCCAGCCACAGCGGCGAGGACTCCGGACGGTCCTGCCCGTAGGTGCTGAGCAGCGCCTGGGCCTCGATCGGATCGCCCAGCATGGTGCCGGTGCCGTGCGCCTCGACGGCGTCGACCTGGTCGGGGGTGAGCCGGGCGCTGGCGAGCGCCTGGAGGATGACCCGCTGCTGCGAAGGGCCGTTCGGCGCGGTGAGACCGTTGCTCGCACCGTCCTGGTTCACGGCGGAGCCCCGGACGATGGCCAGCACCGGGTGGCCGTTGCGGCGGGCGTCGGACAGCCGCTCGACCAGCAGCATGCCGACGCCCTCCGCCCAGCCGGTGCCGTCGGCGGCGTCGGCGAAGGACTTGCAGCGGCCGTTGGCCGCCAGGCCGCGCTGGCGGCTGAAGTCGACGAAGGTACCCGGGGTGTTCATGACGGTGACGCCGCCGGCCAGCGCCAGGGTGCACTCGCCGTTCCGCAGCGCCTGTACCGCCAGGTGGAGCGCCACCAGCGAGGAGGAGCACGCGGTGTCCACCGTGACGGCCGGGCCCTCCAGCCCCAGGCTGTAGGCGATCCGGCCGGAGGCGACACTGGCCGCGTTGCCGGTGCCGAGGTAGCCCTCGACGTCGTCGGTGGAGCTCAGCAGGACGGCCAGGTAGTCCTGGCCGCTGGTGCCGGCGAAGACGCCGGTGCGGCTGCCGTGCAGTGAGTGCGGGTCGATTCCGGCCCGTTCGAACGCCTCCCAGGACGCCTCCAGCAGCAGGCGCTGCTGCGGGTCCATCGCCAGCGCCTCGCGCGGGCTGATGCCGAAGACGGCGGGGTCGAAGTCCGCGAGGTCGTGGACGAAGCCGCCCTCGCGGGTGTAGCTGGTACCCGGGTGGTCCGGATCCGGGTGGTAGAGGGCGTCGACGTCCCAGCCCCGGTCGGCCGGGAACTCGGACATGGCGTCCCCGCCGGAGACGACCAGTTGCCACAGGTCCTCGGGCGAGCCGACCCCGCCCGGGAAGCGGCAGCTCATTCCGACAATGGCGATCGGTTCCTGGTCCTTGGCCTCCACCTCGCGCAGCCGGAGCCGGGTCTGGTGCAGATCGGCCGTCACCCGCTTGAGGTAGCCGCGGAGTGTCTCTTCATTCGCCATTCGATGTGCCCTCTTTACGGCTTTGCAGCTACGAGCGGGATATCGCCCATGCAGGAGGTTTTCCGGCCGGGCGGCGGTATGCCGTGGGCGGCGTCCCACCGACGGCCGCCGTAATGGCAGCCGTAAAAGCGCTGGCAGACGCCGCTCCCCCGCGTCACGCTAAGAGCGGCTCCAACAGACCCACAACCCCTATTCGCCCCCTAGGGCCCGAGTGCCCGCGCACCGCTGTTTCCGCTCGGAAAATCCCGGGACGGACGGCGGGAATTCCGCGAAAGGCGAATTCGGCGTCCCGCATTCCCGCGCTCTCTCATCTTCCGACCGGAAGGATCACACTCGGTCTCAAGATCCCTTTCTTGATGGAAACTTGACGAACTGCAGCCGGTCCGAGGTCTTCTCTCCGTCTGAGAATCGGGGCTAACTGGTAGCACCGGACGGCGCGGTCGCCGGCAGCCCGCTCTGGTCGGTGGTCGACGGCGCGCGGTGACCAGCGGTCTGGTCCTGCGCCGGACCGTGGGCGCGGTCAGCGCGGTGGCGGACGTCTCCCTGACGGTCCGCCAGGGAGAGACGCTCGGCCTGGTCGGCGAGTCCGGCTGCGGCAGGACCACCGTCGGCAAGCTCGTCGTCGGCCTGGAGCGGCCCACCGGCGGCAGCCTGGTGTTCGACGGCCGGGACCTCGCCCTGGTGCCCCGGACGGAGCGGCGCAGGCTGCGCCGGGAGGTCCAGCTGATGTTCCAGGACTCCTACGCGGCGATGAACCCGCGCATGCCGGTCCACTCGATCATGCGCGAGCCGCTGGACATCCACCGGGTCGACAGCCAGGCCGGGCGCGACCGGCGGATCAGGCAGATCCTCGACCTGGTCGGCCTGCCGCTCACCGCCCTGGAACGCTACCCGCACGAGTTCTCCGGCGGCCGGCGCCAGCGGATCGGGCTGGCCCGCGCACTGGCGCTGCGCCCCCGGCTCATCGTCGCGGACGAGCCCGCCTCGGCCCTGGACGTGTCGATCCAGTCGCAGGTGCTGAACCTGATGAGCGACCTGCAGGGCGAACTCGGACTGTCGTGCCTGTTCATCTCGCACGACCTGTCCGTGGTCCGGTACCTGTCGGACCGGATCGGGGTGATGTACCTGGGCAAGCTGGTGGAGATCGGCCCGGCGCCGTCGGTGTACACCCGGCCGGTGCACCACTACACCCGCGGCCTGCTGGACACCATCCCCGTCGCCGACCCGGTGGTGGAGAAGGCCAGGAGCAGCCGGGGCATCGCCGGGGAACTGCCGTCCGCCGTCGACCCGCCGTCCGGCTGCCGCCTCCGCACCCGGTGCGCGGCGGCCCGGCAGCCGTGCGCGGAGACCGAGCCGCCGCTGACGGCCTACGGCCCGGACGGCCACCCGGCGGCCTGCCACTTCCCGCTGCGGCCCGCCTGATCGACGCCGGCCCGCCCGGCGGGCGGGCGGTACGGGATCAGGCGGGCCGCAGCCCGGCTCGGGCGGGCCAGGACCTAGACTTCCCGCCATGAACGCCATGCCGCCGGAGGGGCTCGAACGCCTCGTCCGACTCGCCGCCGGGAGCTACCTGCTGGTCACCACCTTCCGGAAGGACGGCACCGGGGTGCCCACCCCGGTCTGGGTGGTCCGGGACGGCGACGCACTCGGCATCTGGACGGTCTCCGACTCCTGGAAGGTGCGGCGCATCCGCAACCGCGCCGACGTCCTGGTCGGCCCGTGCGACGCGCGCGGCAACCCGACCGGCGAGCAGGTACCGGCCGTGGCGGAGATCTGCCCGCCCGAGCGCACCGCGGCGTACCGCACCCTGCTGCGCCAGAAGTACGGCCTGCTCGGCGTGCTCACCCTGTTGGGCAGCCGGCTGCGCCGGGGCGAGCACGGCACGACCGGCATCCGGATCACGCTCACCTAGGACCGCCCTGGCGGCACGACCGGCACAGAACGTCCCCTCACGTGGCACCGCTCTAGCACAGGACGCCCCCGCACGTAGGGAGTGCGTCAAGAACGTCCCGTCCCTCGGTGATCGATTCCAGACCGATCCGCGACTCCCGTTAGGGTTGAGCAGTTCTGTCCGGGCCCGATCCGCGAGGAGCCTCACCGCAGTGTCTGACACGTTCGCTCACCTTCATGTCCACACCGAGTACTCGATGCTGGACGGGGCGGCGAAGAACGGCAAGCTGTTCGCGGAGGCCGAGCGGCAGGGCATGCCGGCCATCGCGATGAGCGACCACGGCAACATGTTCGGTGCCTACGAGTTCTTCCACGCCGCCGCCAAGACCGGCGTGAAGCCGATCATCGGGATCGAGGCCTACGTCGCCCCCGGCTCGCGCTTCGAGAAGAAGCAGGTCTTCTGGTCCCCGGGCGGCCAGCGCCCGGCCAGCGCGGACGGCGAGGGCGGCAAGGACGTGTCCGGCGGCGGCCGCTACACCCACATGACCATGTGGGCACAGAACGCGACCGGCCTGCGGAACCTGTTCAAGCTCTCCTCGCTCGCGTCGATGGAGGGCTACTACATGAAGCCCCGGATGGACCGGGAGCTGATCTCGGCGAACGCGACCGGGATCATCGCCACCACCGGCTGTCCCTCCGGCGAGGTGCAGACCCGGCTGCGGCTGGGGCAGTACGACGAGGCGGTCAAGGCCGCCGGGGCCTACCAGGACATCTTCGGCAAGGAGAACTACTTCCTGGAGCTGATGGACCACGACCTGTCCATCGAGCGGGACGTCCGCGAGGACCTGCTGCGCCTGGCCAAGCAGCTGAACATCCCGCTGCTGGCGACCAACGACTCGCACTACGTGACCGCCGACCAGGCGGACGCCCACGACAGCCTGCTCTGCGTCGGCGTGGGCAAGAACAAGGACGACCCGAACCGCTTCAAGTTCCAGGGCACCGGCTACTACATCAAGACCGCAGCCGAGATGCGCGAGCTCTTCCGCGAACTGCCCGAGGCCTGCGACAACACCCTGCTGATCGCCGAGCGCATCGAGTCGTACGACGAGGTCTTCACCTACATCGACCGGATGCCGCAGTTCGACGTCCCCGAGGGCGAGACCCAGGCGTCGTACCTGCGCAAGAAGATCGCGGCCGGGCTGAAGGTCCGCTACGGCGACAACCCGAGCCAGGAGGTGCTGGACCGGATCGAGCTGGAGATGGGCGTCATCACCCCGATGGGGTTCGACGCCTACTTCCTCGTGGTCGCGGACATCTGTCAGTACGCCCGCGACAACGGCATCCCGGTCGGCCCCGGCCGAGGGTCGGCGGCCGGTTCGATGGTGGCGTACCTGACCCGGATCACCGAGCTGGACCCGCTGGAGCACGACCTGCTGTTCGAGCGGTTCCTGAACCCCGAGCGCATCAACCCCCCGGACGTCGACATCGACTTCGACGACCGCCAGCGCGACCAGATGGTGCGCTACGTCACCGACAAGTACGGCTCCGCCTACACCGCCCAGGTGAACACCTTCGGCACCATCAAGGCCAAGGCCGCGGTCAAGGACGCCAACCGCATCCTCGGCTACCCCTTCGCCATGGGCGACCGGATCACCAAGGCGATGCCGCCGGACGTGATGGGCAAGGGCGTCCCGCTGACGGACCTGTTCAACGAGAGCCACCCCCGGTACAACGAGGGCACCGAGATCCGCTCGCTGTACGAGAACGAGCCGGACGTCAAGAAGATCATCGACACCGGCATGGGCATCGAGGGCCTGATCCGCGGCACCGGTGTGCACGCCGCCGCGGTCATCCTCTCCTCGACCCCGCTGCTCGACCTGATCCCGCTGCACAAGCGGGACAAGGACGGCGTGATCATCACCGGCTTCGACTACCCGTCGTGCGAAGCCATGGGTCTGATCAAGATGGACTTCCTGGGTCTGCGGAACCTGGGCATCATCGACCACTGCATCAAGATCATCAAGGCCAACCGCGGTGTCGAGGTCGACATCGAGAAGATCGCGCTGGACGACCCCACCACCTACCAGCTGCTGGCCCGGGGCGACACCCTGGGCGTGTTCCAGCTCGACGGCGGCCCCATGCGCGCCCTGCTCAAGCTGATGAAGCCGACCGAGTTCGCCGACATCTCGGCCGTCAGCGCCCTGTACCGGCCCGGCCCGATGGGCATGAACTCGCACACCAACTACGCCCTGCGCAAGAACGCCCAGCAGGAGATCATCCCGATCCACCCCGAGCTGGAGGCCCCGCTCAGCGAGGTCCTCGGCCCCACCTACGGTCTGATCGTCTACCAGGAGCAGGTGCAGCGAGCCGCCCAGGTGCTGGCCGGCTACAGCCTGGGCCAGGCAGACCTGCTCCGCCGCGCGATGGGCAAGAAGAAGAAGGAGGTCCTGGAGAAGGAGTTCGTCCCGTTCCAGGCCGGCTGCCGGGAGCGCGGCTACTCCGACGAGGCCATCCAGGCCGTGTGGGACGTCCTGGTGCCGTTCGCCGGCTACGCGTTCAACAAGTCGCACTCCGCCGCCTACGGCCTGGTCTCGTACCAGACCGCCTACCTGAAGGCCAACTACCCGGCCGAGTACATGGCCGCGCTGCTGACCTCGGTGGCGGACGACAAGGACAAGATGGCGGTCTACCTGGCCGAGTGCCGCCAGATGGGCATCAAGATCCTCTCCCCGGACGTGAACGAGTCCGTGGTCGACTTCACCGCCGTCGGCAGTGACGTCCGGTTCGGTCTGAAGGCCGTGCGCAACGTCGGTGTGCCGGTCATCGAGTCGCTGATCAAAACCCGCAAGGAGAAGGGAAAGTACGCCTCCTTCCCGGACTTCCTGGACAAGGTCGAGCTGGTCGCCTGCAACAAGCGCACCGTCGACTCGCTGATCAAGGCGGGGGCGTTCGACTCCCTCGGACACACCCGGCTGTCGCTGAGCACGGTGCACGAGAGCGCGATCGACGCGGTGACCGGGGTGAAGAAGCAGCAGGCGATCGGCCAGGACGACCTCTTCGGCGCCCTGGGCGGCGACGACACCCCGGCCATCGGCCTGGACTTCGAACTCACCGACCGGGAGTGGCCCCGCAAGCAACTGCTCAGCCTGGAACGGGAGATGCTCGGCCTGTACGTCTCCAGCCACCCGCTGGACGGCGCGGAGCACCTGCTCTCCCGCAACCGCGACGTCTCCATCGCCGAGCTCCTCGGCTCGGGCCGGACCGAGGGCGAGGTCAGGCTGGCCGGCCTGATCACCGCCGTGGACCGGCGGATCAACAAGGCGGGCAACGCGTGGGCCATCATCACGCTGGCCGACCGCGACGGATCGGTCGAGGTGCTGTTCTTCCCCGCCACCTACAACCTGATGGCCGACCAGATGGTCGAGGACAACGTGATCTCGGCCAGGGGAAGGCTCAACGAGCGCGACGGCACGCTCAGCATCTTCGGCCAGGAGATCACCACCCTGGACGTCTCCTCCGCCGAACTCGGCCGGAAACCGCCCGTGCAGATCACCGTGCCGAGCGGGAAGATCACCCCGGCGCTGGTGGCCGAGCTCAGGCGGTCCCTCCAGGCGCACCCGGGAGACGTGCCGGTACGCCTGCTCACGACGAACTGGGACAAGAACACCCTGTACGAGCTCGGCTTCCAGGTGAACCCGGACAACGGGCTCGCCTCGGACATCAAGACGCTGCTCGGCACCCACTCCTGGGCAGGGACCGTGTAGCTCCCGGACCGGGACCGCGCAGCCAAACCCTACTCGTGGGTAAGTTTGGCTGATCATCATCTCGTCAGGGCCGGTGAGCCGCCCCTACGCTCCGATCACCGGACCGACGAGTGCCGCTGTGGCACCGTCAGATTCTGATGGAGCAGCAATGACGCGATCCCACCGCACCGGCGGACACCGAGCGGCAAGTGCCCTGATCGTCACGGCACTTGCCCTCGGTGGCGCCCTCACCACGGGACCCGCGTCGGCCGCCCCCCGCGGCGGGGCGGCGGCCCGCACCACCGGGGCGCCGGCGGTGCGGCCGGGCGGCCGGACGATGTATGACGGCGGCGCCCGGTATGCCGACGTCGTCACCCCCGCCCTCGGCC
>NZ_JBHJVK010000096.1:21893-23717 GCF_042264695.1 Kitasatospora sp. NPDC056138
GTGGGTCTGGGGGGTTGGTTTTTTTTTATAAGAGACTGGCACTGGCCGTGGGGGGCCCCCACACCAGGGCCCCGGCGGGGGCCGCCCCGCGGGGCGGGGCGGCGGCCCTCACCTCCGGTGCGCCGTCGTTCCGGCCGGTCGACCTGACGATGAAGGACGGCGTCGCCCTGAAGGCCGACGTCTTCACCCCGGCCGTCGGCACCCCCGGCGCCGATCCGCAGGGCCGCTACCCCGTGGTCGTGCAGCCGGCCAGCTGGGGGCAGAACGACCTGGAGTACGTCGCCCAGGGCAGGCAGCTCGCCGCCGCCGGCTACGTCGCCGTCACCTACACCGTGCGGGGCTTCTGGCTCTCCGGCGGCGAGATCGACGTCGCCGGTCCCACGGACGTGGCCGACGTCTCCTCGGTCATCGACTGGGCGCTCGCCCACGCCCCGGCCGACCCGCAGCGCATCGGAATGGTGGGACTCTCCCTGGGCGGCGGCCTGACCCTGATGGGCGCCGCCTTCGACCCCCGGATCAAGGCGGTGGCCGCACTGAGCGGCTGGGGCGACCTGGCCGACTCGCTGTACAGCGGCGACACCAGGCACCTCCAGGCCGCCGGACTGCTGGCCGCGATCCAGGCACCGACCGGCCGCAAGAGCCCGGAGTTCGCCAGGATCCTGGCCGACGTCTTCGCCGACCGCGACATGCCCGAGGTCCTCCGGTGGGCGAAGACCAGGTCCCCTGCCACGTACGTGGACCGGATCAACGCCCACGGCACGGCCGTCCTGCTGGCCGGCGCCTGGGGCGACAGCGTCTTCAACCCCAGCCAGACCGTCTCCCTCTACCGGCAGCTGACCGGACCCAAGCGGCTCGAACTGCGCCCCGGCGACCACGCCACCCAGGAGTTCACCAGCCTGCTGGGGCTCTCCAACGCCACCTGGGCGAGCGCACGCGACTGGCTCGACCGGTACCTCAAGGGCACCGGCGGCGGCCAGGAGCAGTCGGTGGACCTGGAGGTCCGCCCGGCCGGCGGCCACGAGAGCCACCCCAGCTGGGAGGCGGTCGCCACCCGGACCGACCACCTGCGGCTCGGCGCCCCGGACCCGCTGGGCACCGGCGCGCTCGGCGGCGCGGCCGGGACCGGCTGGCAGACGTCGGTGGTCGGCGGCACCGACTCCGGCGCGGACGGCGGGATCGCCGAGCTGTCCGGCGGCCTCGACCAGCTCACCGGCCTGCCGCCGACCGTCCTCCTCCCGCTGCTGCCGCGCTCGGCCGGTGCCGTCTGGCAGTCGCGGCCCTACCCGGCCGCGCAGCCGATCCGGGGTGCCGCGCAGCTGCACACGACGGTCACCGCGTCCGCGCCAGAGGGCACGGTGTTCGCCTATCTCTACGACGTGGACGCCCTCGGCCTGGGGAAGCTGATCTCGCACGCCCCGCAGAGCTGGTCCGACCAGGAGCCCGGCAGGGCGTTCCCGCTCGACGTGCGGCTCTTCGCCACGGCCTACGACCTGCCGGCCGGGCACCGGCTGGCCCTGGTCCTGGACACCTCGGACCCGATGTACGGCGGCCGCACCCCGCTGGGGAGCACCGTCTCGTTCGGCTCCGGCTCCGCCGATCCCGCCGAACTGGTGCTGCCGCTGCGCTGACGGAGCCGCCCGCATTCCGTGGCCCGGGTCACACTGCCATTCCCGCGAGCCGGGTTCCCGGCATTCCGTGACCCGGGTCACGGCCATTCCTGTGGCCTGCGCCACTCCCATTCCTGTGGCCCGCACCACGCCTTTATCCGATATCCGACACCCCCCGCAACAACCCAAAAGCGGGCATATCGGGCAAATAACCCAG
>NZ_JBHJVK010000097.1:0-23470 GCF_042264695.1 Kitasatospora sp. NPDC056138
GGAGGTACCGGGCGGGTGTGGTTCGGGGGTGTGGGCGGATCGTCCCCGGTTCGGTGGAGTTCCGCTTGCGGCAGGGGGTTGAGGTTCGGCTGTGGTGAGGTGACGTGGCGGCGCGGGCGGGCGTGTCCCGTACCTGAGCGGCCTGCGGGACGAAGGACCACCCTGAAGCGGACACCTGGAGACCGGGGCGTGTGGGCCCGGAGGGAGCAGTTCCGGGTGGGAGGCAAGAGCAGTATGAGCAAGCGGTGCACGGCGGAGTTCGAGCGGGGTGCGGTCCGCTCCGATGACTTCGTCCGGTGCCTGCCGGGGGGTGAGGCCGGGGAACTCCGGGGGGTTGTAGGAGTGGTTGCCGATGCCGTACTCGGCCGCCGTCATCCGCGCCTCCCCGGGCTCGCGTTCGGCGAACGGACCGGCCGGGAAGAAGGTGGCCGAACGTTCACCCGGCGTAGGATCGTCAGGATGCTGTCCGGTCCGTCCGTGTCCCCTGCGGCGTCGAACGTCAGCGCGACGGCCCGCCGCTCGGTGGGCGGAGTGCGGTTCTCCGGGGCGAGTGGCCTGCATACCGGGTCCGAGGTACTCGTCGGCGTCGGGCCCGCACCTGCCGGAACTCCTGCGGTCGGCCTGCCGGCCGCAGGGCGAGGTGCCGGTCCGCGCGAAGCACGGCGGACGGCAGCGCAGTCCACGGACGTGCCCTGGGTATCCCGTCGGCTCCGCGCTGCGGCCCGCGCCGGTGTGCGGGAGGTGGGAAGCGCCAGGTCGGCGGTAGTGATCAGCAGGCGTCGCGAGAAGGCGCTGTGAGACCCGGTCATGGTCGGAGTATCGGCCCCCGCCGGCCTTGGAGGGGTTCCGCCGCGCGGGCCCGGGCGCGGGCACCCACCGCGCGGGCGTACCGTCGCCCCAGGCGATATCGGGTCGGGGCCTGCCGCGCACGGCGAGCCTGCGGTCCACGTCCGGCTGACGCTGCAACGCTTCTGTTGCCGGCGCGAGCCCGACGAGTGGGGGCTTCTGGCGAGATCCTCTGGCCGGTGACGCGCGAAGGCCGACTGCTCCGTCACCACCGAACGCCGCGTCGCCTCCGGCCTCACCGCCGGATCGGTGAGGCGGCGTCGGCCTGCTGGTAGAGCGTCACCAGTACGCCGTGCACCGGCTCGCCCTCGGGATCCTCCTCGGCCTCGTCGACCAGGCGGGCCAGTGCCTCGGCGAGCTTCGCCGCCCTGGCCGGGCTGATCCGGAGATGGCGCAGCGTCAGCGTGTGGTCGACGGGGGAGCGGTCCATCTCCTGGGCCACGGCGCCCAGCAGCGCGGCCGTGCCTTCGGGCTGCGGATCGACGACCAGAAGGCGCGGGGCGGTCCGCTGGTAGTACTGCTCGGTGCCGCCGCGGACCTGCCGGGTTCCTGCCTCCTGGACCAGGCCGGCCTCCCGCAGCACCTTGAGATGGTGGGAGACGCCGCCTTTGTTCACGCCCAGCTGCGCCGCGAGCCGGCTGATGGTGGATGGCTGTCGTCTCAGGGCGAAGAGCAGCCGCTGGCGGACCGGGTGGGCCAGGGCCGCGTGCTGCTCGGGGGTGCTGATCCGCTGGACGTCGTCGTCCTGGTGGGTGCTCACGAGTTAAGTGTTAAGTGCAGTTGACGCTTTTGCAAGCCGCTGGTCTACTCCCCGTCATGACCACCATCACCTCGTCACAAGCCCTGGATGCCGTCACCGTCGTCGAGTCGACCGCCGACCTGGTCGCCGAGAACTACGTCTTCCCCGAGGTCGCCCGGCAGTTGGCGACCCTGCTCCGACGCCGCAGCGCCGAGGGGGCCTACCGAACCGAAAGCGCCGAGGAGTTGGCTGCCGTCGTCACCGCCGACCTGCGGTCCGTCAACGGTGATCTGCATCTGCGGCTCAAGTACCACGCCGAACCGGTGCCGCCCGAGCAGGGCGCGGCCACCATGGCCGCGATGCGGCGGGAGTTCGACGCCTCCCTGGGCGGTGTGCCCCGGGTGGAGCTGCTCGACGGCGGGGTCGCGGTGCTGGAGATCGGCCCGGCGATGTTCCCGCTGGACTGGGCGGCGGAACCGTTGGCCGCGGCGCTCACGCTGGTGGCCCCGGCTCGCGCCCTCATCCTGGACCTGCGCCGCAACACCGGGGGCGACCCGGACACGGTCGCCTTCATCTGCGGCTACCTGCTGGAGGGCCGCACCCACCTCAACACCATGCTGTCGCGTCAGGGCGAGGTGGCCGAGCAGTCCTGGACGCCGTCGTACGTGACGGGCGCCCGCTTCGGCGGAAGCAAGCCGCTCTACGTGCTCACCAGCGGGGCGACCTTCTCCGGGGGAGAGGAGCTCGCCTACGACCTGCAGCAGCTCGGGCGTGCCCGGATCATCGGCGAAGTCACCGGTGGCGGAGCGCATCCGCGGGAGGGGTGGACGGTCCACCCGCACCTGGAGGCCGCCGTGCCCGTCGCCCGTGCGGTCAACCCCGTCTCGGGTACCAACTGGGAGGGCGTCGGCGTCCAGCCGGACGTGCCGTGCGATGCCGGGGTAGCGCTCGGTCAGGCGCTGGCGCAGGCCCTGGCACGTCTGGCGGAGGACGCGCGCTGACGGGCCGCCCCGCCCCGACGCCGTGCGGGACCGGCGGCGGGGGCGGCGCGGGTTCCGGCGCTCCGCCCGCAGCACGCACGGGTCCCGGGGCCCGCTCCCCGGTGGCTTGGAGGCCTGGGACACCGAAGCCCCCCGCGCCGTCACCAGCAAGCGTGACGTCATCTCCGACGCCGTGCTGCGCCCGGCCGGGCTCGGCTTCCCGGTGACGTTCCACTGTCACCCGTTCGGCTCAGTGGCGTTGGTGGTGATGTCGACCGTCACCTGGGCCGGAGGTCAGTTGTGACCTCGATCGAGCGGAAGCGCGGCCTGTCGGCCGCGGTGCCGGACCGGCGGTTCGCAGCGGTGGAGCACACGCCGGTGGCGGCGGCCGAGGACGCAGAAAGGCCGCCGTTCGGTACGCGGACACCGCCCTTCCCGATCGCGGCAGGCAGTGAGCTCGGGCGGATCGGCACGGCTCGGCCCACGATGGGGTGGGGCGGGACGATGCCGCGCCAGTACGTGGAGCAGCGTGCGGACGCGGTGGTCCACCGGCGGCTCGACGAGCTGCTCCGGGACGGGCGTCGCCGACGGGGACTGCGGCCGGCGCCGCCTGAACCGCCGGGTGGGATCGCCTGCGGCGTGACCGTGGACAACGCGGTGGTGCCGACGACCCGCGACGATGAGCAGGAGGTGGGCTCGTGACCGGGGCAACCGGCAGGGTGGCATTGGTGACAGGGGCCAGCAGCGGAATCGGCGCGGCCACCGCGCGTCTGCTGGCCGGGCGAGGAATGCGCGTGGTGGTCGACTACCTGCGCAGCGCCACGGCAGCCGAGGAGGTCGTGGCCGACATCGAGGCCGCCGGCGGCCAGGCCATCGCGGTGCAGGCCGACGTGCGCGAGGCAGCGGCGGTCGAGAGCATGATCGAGCAGGTCCAGGCGGCGTGGGGCGGCATCGACGTGCTGGTGCACAACGCGCTCACCCCGTACGTGATCAAGCCGTTCCAGGACATGACGTGGGAAGAACTGGGCGGCAAGCTCGACGACGAGATGCGTGCGGCGTTCGCGGTCACGAAGGCCGTCCTGCCCGCCATGACCGAACAGGGCTGGGGACGCATCATCTATCTCGGTACCGGCCTCAGCCGCCAGCCCCGGGAAGGCATGATCGCACTGGGCACGGCCAAGGCCGCACTGGCGCAGTTCGCCCGGTACCTCGCCCAGGAACTGGGCCCACGAGGCATCACGGTCAACGTCGTCGAGCCCGGCCCGGTGGAGGACACCCGCATGGCGCACGTGCTCGACGAGGAGCACAAACAGCGGCAGGTGGCCGGCACCCCACTGGGTCGCCTGGCACACCCGGACGACGTCGCCCAAGCGGTCGCCTTCTACGCCGGCGAGGACAACGCCTTCATGACCGGCACCACGGCTGCGGTCAACGGCGGGATGTCCATGTACTGACGCCACGCCGTCCTCCGCACCCGGGGCCGCACCGTCCCGGTCCGGCCGACGGCCGGACCGCATCCGGCACACCGTCACCCCAGCACCACGGACCGCAGCAGCCGGGCCCGCGGCACGCGCGGGCGCACGGCGGTGGCGAGACCAGGGAAACGTCCATGCACACGATCGATCTCGCCTACGTCGGGCGCGGCCTGCACGAGGAACTGGTCGCCTACATCGCCGACCAGCAGGGTTACTACGCCGACGAGGGCGTCCACGTCGCGCTGCGCGACGGCTGCTCCTGGGACGAGGAACGGCTGCGCCGCTGCGCCACCATCGGGCTCGGCCGGGCACTGCTGTCCCGACTGGCCGATGGTGTCCCGTGGGTCGCACTCCATGTCAACACCCACCGCCCGCTGTTCTGGTTCCTCGCCCGCCCCGGCCTGACCTCCCTGGCCGACCTGGCCGGCCGACGGCTGGCGGTGCACGCCCCCCACACCGCACCCGGGTGCTTCGCCCGGATCGTGCTGCGCCGGGTCGGCCTCGACCCGGACCGCGACATCCACACCGTCGTCCGCCCGCCCGGCGACTACGGCATGGACCTGCGCCGGCTGCGCGACGGCAGGATCGACGCCGCCCTGGTCGGCAGCACCATGGCTCCGGAGGCGGTGGCAGCCGAGTACGGCTGGCAGGTGCCGGCCTGGGTCGGCGACCACTTCCGGATCCCCACCGTGGGCCTGGCCGTCGACCCCACCTACGTCCACCCGGCCGACCCCGCGGTCCAGGCCGTGGTACGAGCCCACCGGCGCGCCCTGCGGGTGATCCACAACGAACCCGACACCACGGTGCGGTACATCCAGACGTTCCTCGGCCGACACACCGCAGCCGAAGCCCGAGCCCACTACGAGACCTTCATCGCACCGTATTTCACCACCGACGGCCAGGCCGACCTCGCCGTCGGCGCCACCGCGATCACCGCGGTCGCCGCCGAACTCGGCGTCCCCGACACCGTCACCGCAGCCGAGTTCTACTGCACCGCACCCACCGCACCCTAGGCGGTCGGACGGTTCAGCCGGCGTCTGCGAGCAGTTCCTGCGAGAGCGCCCACAGGCGCCGGGCGCCCGCCGGGTCGACGGCGTAGCGGGCGACGCCGTGCAGGGTGCCGGTGCGGCGGTCGACCTCTCGGTCTCGTTGCAGTCGGCGAAGTAGCGGCCGCCGATGCCGTCCAGCAGGGGTGAGGTGGCGAGGAGGACGGCGGTGGCGGCGCCCTGCTCGACCGTCTCGATGAACTCGGCCGGGACCCTGCCGCTGCCGCGGCCGTCGGTGTGGCGCTGGAGGTCGGTGTGGATGGCGCCGGGCATCAGGGCGTTGGCGGTGATGTTGTCGTCGGCCCAGCAGTGGGTGGCCTCCACCGCGAAAAGGACGTTGGCGCTCTTGGACTGGCCGTAGGCGAGCCACGGGTCGTAGCGGCGGAAGGCGAAGTTGACGTCGTCCCACACGATGGGGGACTGCTGGTGACCGGTGGAGCTGACGGAGACGATGCGGGCGGCGCCGTCAGCGGCGAGCGCGTCGTACAGGCCCGTGGCGAGCGCGAAGTGGCCCAGGTGGTTGGTGGCGAACTGCCACTCCCAGCCCTGTCGGGTGTACCGCTCGGGGCAGGCCATGACACCGGCGTTGTTCACCAGGACGTGCAGCGGTCCCTGCCAGGCCGTGGTGAACGCGGTGACGGACGCCGGATCGGTGAGGTCCAGGTGGGCGACGTGCACGTCCTGGTCACCGCTCCACCTCGGCAGTACGGACTGCAACCGCCCTCCCCACGGGCCGAGGGCTGCCACCACCTCGAAGCCGTCACCGGCGTCACCGCCACCCACGCCATCGCCCACCTGGGTCGCGCTTGGCTCAGGCACGTCCCCTTCGTGAAGCGAGGAGCGCAGGACCCGAGTCCGACAGTGTACGGGCACATGACCGCACCGAATACCGGGGCGACCTGCGGCTTCGGGCGTGACGGCCCGCCGGGGTTGTGTGTCCACCACGGCTCCGGCGGATGTCGGCCCAGTTCGGCGGCTGTTCGGTGGGTGCGAGCCCGCTCATCTCCGGTGGCGTCGGGACGCCACGGTCCCGGAGGGTGCGGACCCGGGCCTCGGCGGTGTCGGTGGTCTGCTGGAAGCGTCCGGCGGGCCCGGCGAGGGAGACCTGGTGAAGTCGCTGAAGGTCGGTCCTGATGGACCACCAGGCGCTGTTGGTACGGCGTTCGGCCACGCCGGCCGGGGCCGACCACGAGGCCGTTCGGACAGGTGTGGCGATGGGTACCTGGGCAGCAGCGCGGGCGCAGGCCCTGGCGGCCACGAAGTCGGTCCGGGCCGACGGCAGACCCTGAGCGGTTCATCGCCACCTGGACCTGGAACGTGCCCTCCGGCGGCCCGAGTACGACTTTGCTCCGTATAGCGGGGTGGGGGACGCGTTGAACGGGTTCCGTCGTGCGTGCCAGAAGAGCGATTCGCAGACGTGCTGGTAGAGGTGGTCGCGGTGGATCACTTTCTGCCCACTGAGTGACAACTTCAGCCCCTTCGTCCTCGGAGGACATCCATGCCCCTGCTCGCCAGGCTGCGTCCCCGCCGCACCCTCGAACTCGCCCTCGCCCTCACCGCCCTGACCGTCACCGGCGCGGGCACGGCCACCGCGGCCGAACCCAAACCTCTCGGCGTCCACCACGAGACCACCGAGTTCAAGCTCTTCCCCAACACCCCGTTCCTGCCCTGTCTGGCAGGCAACGGCGAGACCCCGCGCGTGAAGGCCGAGGTCCGCCGCGGCGAGCTGAACGACACCATGGACATCGAGCTGCGCGGCTTCAAGCCCGACCTGGACTTCGACCTGTTCACCGTCCAACGCAGCAACCAGCAGGCGAACGGTCAGCCCGTCCCCGGATTCACCGACTTCGGTCTGGCCTGGTATCAGACCGACCTCCACACCGACCACCACGGCAACGGCCGCGCCAAGATCCAGACCATCCTGCTCGACCAGATCTTCGGCTTCGACCCGGACGTCTCGCTGCCGCCCACCAACACCTTCCACGTCGGCTTCTGGTTCAACAGGCCCAGCGACGCGGCCGCGTGCGGCTTCACCGGCACCACGCCGTTCAACGGCGAGCACAACGCCGGACCACTCGCCTTCATCACCCGCCCCGACGCCACCACCGGACTCGGCCCGCTCTGCACCAAGCCCAACACCTCGACGAGACCTGCCACCTGCGAGGCCTGACACCGGTTGAAAACCGGTCGGTGCCCGGCACCACCTGACGGCGGTGCCGGGCACCGACCGTGGAATCCCCGAGCCGCGGGGAACCTCAGCGATCACGGCGACGGTTGGCCCGACCTGCGACGGAGCTGGTCGGGTGACCCCGTCGGCCGTCCCGGGGGTCCTTCTCGTTCCATCCGGCGTGCTGCGCCTGGCAGGCCTGATACCGAGTGGTGCCGTGCCGGGGAGATCCCTGAACCGGTGAGGACTCGAAGGCGGGACGATCGGTTTCTTCCCGACCCCGGAGCGGGCCATCGGGGCCGGCGTGACCGGTGAGGTCATCGGCCGGCAGCCCTTCGGCGTCTTCCTCCGCATCGACGGCCTGCCAGGGGCGATGGGCCTGGCAGAGATCACCGCCATGCCACGTGAGGCTGCACTCCCCGCGCCGGGCACGATGGTCACCGGCGAAGTCGTCTGGCACGCGGAGCACAACCACCAAGTGGGGATCGGACTTTCCGAATGGGCGGTCGTCAGCTGACCTCTCCTCCCACGGCCAGGTCCGAGGCCCACGCTCGCAGTACCGCGAAGTCCTCCGGCCGCAGTCCGAGCCGAGCATCGACCCTGTGCAGCAGAGCCGGACCAGTGTGGTGCATGGCCACCCAGTCCCGGTCCGCACACGAGATCTCGTCATCCAGCCACGCGAACGGTCGCCCACCCACCCACGAGACGATCTCCGGGGTCTTCCAGAACACCCCGCCGCCCGGCTCGGGCCGGGGCACGGTCCAGGTGATGACCGGCAGCTCGGGAAGGCCGAGGACAGGAGCGACGTAGGCGTTGGCCTCCTCCTCCCACGTCGTCGCCCACACCAGGTCGAAGGGCAGCGCCGCCAGATCGGGACCGTGATCGGGGTTCAGCCAGACCCGCAAGGGCTTGGGCCGCTTGTTCGGCGTGCCCCAGGTGGACAGCCGCAGCTTCTCGGCGGCAACCCAGCGAGGGGTCGACAGCCGGTGCGTCTGGTACCCGCCCGGCCGACGGGAAGGCTTCGCGGCATACGGATTCAGCGGCCCATCCACGTCCAGCAGTAGCAACGGCCTTGTCGAGGCGACATCCACACTCATGTGCCGCACCGTACCGCCACCATCGCCCGCCGACCTCGGAACATTTCGGGAAGCGATCACTCGGGCCACGGGAGACGATCCTCGCGAGCCTCTGGCACCGCTGGCCAGCCCCACTCGGGAACACCCCCGAGCTGAAATACCGCCCGGCGGGCTCGGCGTCACCGCCGGCCACGGCTGCGCCGCGTCAGCAGTCCCGTCTGGCCTTCCTAGCCGACCGTCACTGTGTATGTCCTGGGGGAGTGGTAGGTGTCCTTGAGGGCTCCGGTACAGGTGAAGCAGTTGTCGAGGGCGAGCTTGGTGGAGCCTTTCGTGCCGGCCCTGAAGACCAGGTAGAGGTTCCCGCCGTCACCGGAGTGGCTCTGGTCGCCGGTGATCCGGTCCTCGCCGATGAAGGACACCACGCTCGGGTCGGCGGTCGGCGGGACCGCCTTCCAGTCGTTGCCGGGGACCACGGCGAGTTTCCAGTGGAGTGAGAAGGTCTGGCCGGGTTTCACGGTGAGTTCGCGCCGGCTGTCGGCGAAGACCGTGCCGTGGTCCATCCGG
The DNA here is from genome assembly GCF_042264695.1 of Kitasatospora sp. NPDC056138. Taxonomy (NCBI): domain Bacteria; kingdom Bacillati; phylum Actinomycetota; class Actinomycetes; order Kitasatosporales; family Streptomycetaceae; genus Kitasatospora; species Kitasatospora sp. NPDC056138. Next base: position 8,894 of record NZ_JBHJVK010000097.1, read on the forward strand.
CCTGTGTCCGAGCAGCCCGCGGCCGCGAGCAGGAGCGGTACGGCCGCGAATGCGGCGGCTCGGGCGACGGGCCACCTCACGCCTGCCTCCCGGTCTGCTCCTGGCGGTTGTCGATCCTCAGGCCGACGACGGTGGCCACCGCGTCGAGCCACCGGGCCGCCAGGGTGTCGCCGTCCACTCCGGTGCTGCCGACCGCTTCGAGGGCGGCATCCAGCCAGGAGCGGGCGAGGGTGGTGGCCGCCTGGCCGGGCAGCGGCTCGGGGAGACCGGCGGCGTTGCGGATGCCGCCGGCCCGGACGATCTCGGCGAGGAGGCGGATGCCGCGCGGCTGCACGGCGAGACCGTCGGCGTGGATCGCTGCGGCGACCGCGCCGTTGGAGAAGAGGGCGAGCCGGTACGGGCCGTCCTGGGGCAGACCGAAGCGCAGCAGGGTCGGTACGTCGTACGCGGCGAGTTGGGCGTCGGTGCGGCCTGGAGGCGGGGTGGGTGCGGTCATCGGGGTGCTCGTCCTCAGCTCGGGAGCCGGATGCTCTCGGTGGTGTTCATGTCGGGGCACTGGCCGTTGAGGGCGGACCGTGGTCACCGTAGTGGTCGGCGCTGAACTCCGGCGGACTCTGAAGCCTTCCCTTCACCACCTCGAGATCATTGGCGGCCTGGTCAAGCCCCTTCGAGCTCGCATCCAAGGCCGTGTGGTCAACGGTGAAGTCCCGTGCCATGAGTGCCCCAGTGGTGATCTGGCTGTCCAACATGTGCATGAGTAGCAGAAATGCCCCGGAAGTCCCCAACCAGCCCGGGGAGCCCCCAGCATGTCCAAGGCGAAGTGGGAGTAGTGATGAATCGTCATGTTCATTGATGTGGGCGGAAATTCGGGGAGCCGGACTCCGCTGCCCGCGACGGCATTCGCCGGAAGTGGGACCGTACAAGGCGTGTGCCGCAGTCTCCTCACCCGGCGAGCCTCAGGACATCCACGCGAGGAAACTTCATGACGGGCCGACACGTCCTGCCTGTTCCCGGCCCGGCAGGCCGACTTCGTGTTCCGTGTCCGTGTCCGGAGCCGATCCGATCAGGGACCGCCGTCGCCCACGTGTGGGCCGGCAGTGCCCCCGTCCCTCAGCCGCTCCGGACGGCGCGGTACGAGCAGTGGGTACGGGCAGACGGCTGGGCGGCCGTGGCGGCGGCACAATGACGCCCATGGACATCGACACGGCACGCGGTGCGGCAGCGGACTGGGTCAGGCGGGAGGGCCGCCGGTACGAGGGCTACCGCGGCGCGTACTTCAGCGGTTCGACCGTGACCCTCGGCCCGGGAGCGGCGTTGCCCGTCGGCACCGACGTGGACATCATGCTCGTCACCGACAAGCCCGTCGGAGGACTGAAACCCGGCAAGTTCGAGCACCGGGGCGTACTGCTGGAAGTCACCCAGCTGTGCTGGGACCGGATCCGGCCGGCCCCGTCGGTACTGGCGAACTACCACCTCGCCGGGGGCTGAGCCGCGACACCGTCATCGACGACCCCACGGGCGAGCTGCGCGAACTGCAGGCCGAGGTCGCGCACTCGTTCGCCGACGAGGCGTGGGTGCGGCGCCGCTGCGACAACGTCCGCGAGAAGATCGAGACCGCCCTGTGGTCCTTCGACACCTCGGCACCGTGGCACGACCAGGTGACGAGCTGGCTCTTCCCGACCGGCGTCACCACCCACCTCCTGCTCGTCGCGGCCCTGCGGAACCCGACGGTGCGGCTGCGCTACCTGCGGGCCCGTGAGGTCCTGGCCGACTACGGCCTGACCGATCGGTACCCCGGTCTGCTGCGGATGACGGGCTGCCGAAACCTGACGGGGGAGCGGGTCGAGCGCCACGTCGACGCCCTGGCCAGGACCTTCGACGAGGCGGCAGCCCTCGCCCGCACTCCGTTCTCCTTCAGCTCCGACATCACCCCCGCCGCCAGGCCCATCGCCATCGACGCGAGCTACGACCTCGCGCGCCGAGGCGACCACCAGGAGGCGGTGTTCTGGATCACGGCAACCTTCGCCCGTTGCCACAAGATCCTCGCCACCGACGCCCCGGAGCGCGAACACGCGCTTCGGCCCGCCTTCGCCGAGCTGCTGGCCGACCTCGGCATCTCCTCCACGAGCGACCTTCCGGCCCGGGTGCAGGAGACCGTCGCCGCGCTGCCCGTGGTGTGGCAGACGGCGGAGGAGATCATCGCCGCCAACCCCGGCATCACCCGTGACTGAACCGCCCCGGCCGCCAGAGGGCACCACGGCAAGCGCCACGCGTGCTGGAACGAGGCATGACGAGTGCGTGGCACAGTCGGACACCGTCGATGTGCGGCTGGTCGCCGGCGAGGGCCACCTGGTGGGCTGAGCCGAACGCGGCCTGCGCGGACGCGGTGCTCCCTGTCGCGTGGGTGGCGGCGTACGAGCAGTATCGGATCCGGGAGGCTGGAACGTCTTCGGTAGGATCGGCGCCAATTTCCACCTGCAAGGACTGGGGCTGCTGACTCGTGTCGACCGATGCCGCCATTCTGGTGAGGCGTCCTGCCGGACCAGCCCTCACCCGCGAGGAGATCGGAGAGGTCCTCGCGCTCCCCTCCGACCCGTCGACGGAGCCCTGGCACCATGTCGTCGGGGCGGACGGATCGAAGTTCAGGCTCCGGTTGAGCACCGAGCGCGGCGACCGGTGGGGCCCGGCCGTCGGCGAGCCGTCGGCCGGTGAGCCGGGACAGCGCACGTACGACTGCTTCATCCACGTGTCCATCTACTGGACGACCGAGGACACCGACGACAGTTGGGGCTCCCTACGGGCGTTCTGCCGGTCCGTCGTCGGCCGCCTGCACACTGCGTGGGCGGCCCTCGAGACGGCGTTCGAGGTGCACGAGGACTACGGCTACCGCTTCGACCCGGAGGACATCCCGGGCAGGGCGGAGCTCACGGTGTGGGTGGGGAGCGAGTCCTGGCCCCCGGGCGCCTCTCTGCTGCGCCTGGCGGAGCCGGCTGCTCCCGCAGGTCCGCCCGTACTCGAGTTCCGCGAGGTCGGAGTGGGGGATGCCGGAATTCCTGCGGAGGCGGATGACAGTGTGTCGTTCACCCTCGTCCAGCGATCACGCGAACTCGCTTGCCAGGCGGCCGTCCGGTCATCCGAGGTCGAGCTCTCCGCACAGCTTCTGCGTGAATTCACCACCTCGTTGCTGGAGGGGCTGGGCCGGTCGTTCCCACGTGTTGACGCGGCGTTCTGGGTCGGCGGGCGTCTGTACCGGTCGGAGACCGACTGGTCGAGCTGAGCGGACGAAGAGAAAGCTGAGCGAAGGTGCTCGGCCGGGCCTTTCGGCCGAGCGCCTTCGTGTCGCGTGGGGGTGTGCCCCGTTGCGACTCGGTCGTGGCTCGGGCGTGTGGAGCCGCCAGGAGATCGAGGTGGTGCGGTGGCGCCACAGCAGCGGATCGGTGCCCTGCTGCCGTGAGTGTGGTGGAAGCGCGTTCGGAGAGCAGGCTCTCAACTGACCGGCACCTCCCGGCCGCCCGCCGGTACTCATCTACCGGGAGGCGGACTTGACGGGTGGTCGGCAGCTGTGGACCCAAGGTCGGAACGCATTGTCAGTGCCGCTTCGTAGTGTGGAAACAACGTCGGAGGGGACGCCGGAAAGGCGTCGAAAGAGCGTTGGAAACAGGGGTAGAACCATGTCTGCGAACAGGATCAAGCACAAGGTCAACCACGTCTCGCTCGTGGTCGACAGGTCCGGCTCGATGCGCCAGCACGAGGCCCAGCTCGTCCGCGTGGTGGACGAGTTCGTGAAGGGTCTTCAGGAGGAGTCCGACCGGCTCGGCCACGAGACCCGAATCAGCCTCTACGCTTTCGACCACGAGGTGCAGAACCTGGTCTGGGACATGGACGTCAAGCACCTGCCGTCCCTGCGAGGCCTCTACGAGGTCGACAACGGTGCGACGGCGCTGATCGAGGCGGCCGTGAAGTCCATCGACGACCTGAAGAACATCTGGGAAGGGTACGGGGAACACTCCTTCCTTCAGGTCGTCGTCACCGACGGCGAGGAGAACGCCTCCGGTTGCTCGGAGACCGGCCAGATGCACACCCGCATGGCCGGCAGCCGGGGCACCGCCGTCCTGCGCACGTGGATAGGCCGCATCCAGAGCGCCATGGACAACCTCCCCGACCACTGGACCTCGGCGATCCTGGTCCCCAACTCCCTGGCCAAGCGCACCGCTCAGGAGTACGGCTTCCCGGCCGGCAACATCGCGATCTGGGACGCGGACTCCAGCAAGGGTGTCGAGGAGGCCATCGGCACCGTCAAGACGGCCGCCACGAGCTTCCTGCGCGGCCGCGAACAGGGCGTGCGCGGGACGAGGAACCTGTTCGCCATGGGCCAGGACCTGAGCACTGCCGAGGTGAAGGCCAATCTCGATGCCCTGGACACCGGCAAGTACATCCTGATCCCGGTCGACCAGCAGACGCAGATCCGCGAGTTCGTCACCCGCGCCGGGCACCCGTACAAGACCGGCTGCGCCTTCTACGAGCTGTCCAAGCGCGAGAGGATCCAGGGCAACAAGCAGCTCGCCGTGGCGGAGAAGGACCCGGCCACCGGCCGGATGACGGGCAGGGTGTTCTCGGGCCCGGCGGCCCGCCAGCTCCTCGGCCTGCCGGTGTCGGAGGCCACGGTGAAGCCGGGCGACAACCCGTCCTACACCGTGTTCGTCCAATCGACCTCCGTCAACCGGAAGTTGGTGCCGGGCACCAAGCTGCTCGTCATCCTGTAACTGCGAACTGCGAACTGCGAACTGCGAACTGCGAACTGCGAACTGCGATTCGGTCACGGATTCGCCGGGGCGCTGCCGACTCCGTCCGTGCACGCCGAAAGGCCGCCTTTCACCTTCTGCAGGACCCGTCCGGACGGCCGGCGTGGTTCGAGATCCGCCCGGAGCGCCGCCAGAACGCCAGACCAGTCCTGGCTTGCCAGTCAAGGTCCCCGGGGATCAGCTCGGCACGACTCGCCGCCTCGCGATGCGCAGCCAGTCATCCGAGGAAGTCGTCCGAGACAGGTGTGGCGACGCGGTGGAACCGGATGAGGTCCGGCTGGCGCTCCACCCTCAGCAGAGGAAGCTCGGGAACGAAATGCCCCACGGCGTCGATCGCGTACTCGCAGTCGCCGTCCTCCAGGTCCTCCACGTAGAGGCGGGCCCGAGTCGTCAGCCCGTGCGGCGCGGCCAGCCAGTACGCGCTGGGCGGATAGGACTCCGCCGGGTAGAGCACGGCTTGGCCGAGATGTTCGGCCAGCGCTGCAGCGGTCTGCCCCTCGGTCGAGTTCGAGGTGTGGGCCTTGGGCACGTAGACGTCGAGCGACCAGGTGACGTCCCCGCCGAGCTGCTCGTAGGTGCACAGGACCGCCGCATCCCAGTTCCGGTCGGCTTCCCCCGACACGGCGATGTCCACCTCGCCGGGCGGAAGCCCGAAGCAGCCGGCAAGGGCCGCAGATATCCGGCCGATTTCCAGCACACCGGTGAGCAGGAAGATGTACGTCACCCGAGCGCGCTCCGGTCCGACAGAAGTTGACGATCTGTGAATGGTAGCTCCAGGCCCACCCGCTGACCGACGAGGCCGAACATCGAGCAGCTGTCGAAGGGTTGCGCGCCGGGCGGAGAAGGACCGCCGGCGAGGGCGAGGTGCTGCCGGTCGCCCAGCGGTACGGCACGGGCGTACTGGCCTGGAGCCCATTGCGCCAAGGCCTGCTCACCGGCCGGTTCCGCAGGGGAAGTCCGGCTTTCGCCCCGGCGCCTACGCCGAGCAGTTCGGCGACGACGAACTTGGGCTCGTCGAGCAGCTCATTCCGCTCGCCGAGATGGCCGGACTGCCGTCGGCGCGCCTCGCCATGGCCTTCGTCATCCCCCACCCGGGCGTCACCTCGGCGATCATCGGACCGCGCGCCGTGGAGCAGCCGGAGGACACCCTGACCGGGATGGGGCCGCGCTCGACGACGGGATCCTCGACCGCATCGGCGAGAACGTCCCCCGGTACCGATGGCCGGCCCCGACGTCGGCCCGCGTCGCCCACACGCCGCTGTCCCTCACCGAAACGGCCCTGCGCCGTCGTCCTCGTGCCGGACGCTCCGCCGCCTGAGCCCCACACCACACGCAGACCCGACCGGGCCGGGGCCGCCCGGCACACGCGGGCAGCCCCCGGGCCGCACCGTGCCTTCCCGACCTCCCGGTCCCGCAGCAGGTGGCGGCCCGCGAGGCGGCACCCTGCCCACGGAGCAGCCATCATTTCCTTGAGGGAGGTACATCAGGACGGCCTGGACGAGGCATCGACCGGCGCTGAGGACGAGCCGGCCCGCCCTGCGTGCCCGCCCGGGTGAGAGAAGGGCACCACATGGACGACCGTGAACAGGGCCGCGACGCGAGATGGGCCCCGGCGGCACCGCTCTTCGACGACCAACTCGGGAAGCTGACGTCCCTGGGATCGCAGTACCCGGCAGCGGCCGGACAGGTCCTGTTCGCCGCCGGTGACGCAGCGTACGACTTCTTCGTCGTCCTCGAGGGCTCCGCGGACATCGTCGACCGGTTCGGCGAGGAGGACGAGCAGTTGGTCGCGTCCTACGGTCCCGCGGAGTTCCTGGGCGAGATCGGCATGCTGACCGGGGAACGCGCACGCTTCACCGGCGTCATGAAGGTGCCGGGTCGAGTGCTCCGGGTGCCGGTCGGCCGGATCCAGAGGCTCGTGGCGCAGGACGCCGGTCTCAGCGACCACATCCTGCGGACGTTCCTGGAACGCCGGGCGAATCTGCTGCGACGAGGCGCGGGGCTCATCCTCATCGGCTCCCGGTACGACGAACGATGCCGAGCGCTGCTGCAGTCGTTCTCACACAGCAGGACGGCCGTGCACTGGATGGATCTAGAGGAGCACCCCCAGGCCGAGGCGCTGCTGCAAGGACTGCAGGTCCCCGTGGCCGACCTCCCCATCGTCCTCGTCCCGGGGCGGCCCTTGCTGCGCAACCCCCAGCCGGCCGATCTGGCCGCGGAGTTCGGGGAGCCGCCCACCGCGCCCCCTGTCGGCGACGACGTCAGCGACCTGCTCGTGGTCGGCGGCGGTCCGGGCGGGCTCGCCGCGGCGGTGTACGGCGCCTCGGAGGGGCTTCGCACCGATCTCATCGACGCGGCGGCCTTCGGTGGCCAGGCCGGCACCTCCTCGAGGATCGAGAACTATCTCGGATTCCCCGCCGGTCTTTCCGGCGCCGAACTGGCCGCTCGCGGGACGATCCAGGCGGCGAAGTTCGGGGTCCGCCTCCACCGCAACGCCCGCGCGGCCTCTTTCGCCAGCCGGGGTGGCATCCACAGCGTCACCTGCGACGACGGGCGGACCTTCCACGCGCGCGACGTCATCATCGCCACCGGGGCGGTCTACCGGCGCCTGGACGTTGCCGGTGTCGAAGCCTGGGAGGGCAACGGCGTCCACTACGCCGCGACCGTCGTCGAGGCGGGGCACTCGCGCGGACAACCCGTGGCCGTGATCGGCGGAGCGAACTCCGCCGGCCAAGCGGCGGTCTTCCTGGCCCGGACATCCGACCCGGTGCACCTCCTGGTCCGGGGAGAGGACGTGGACCACTCGATGTCGCGTTACCTGATCGACGCGATCGCCGCCAACCCGAAGGTCAGGGTACGGGTTCGCACGGAAGCCGTCGCCATCACGGCGGACTCCTCGGTCACCGGGCTCGAGGTCGTGGACCGGGCCACCGGTCGGCGTTCCGCCCTGCCGGTCAGCGCGGTCTTCGTGTTCATCGGCGCCACGCCGTGCACCGACTGGCTCGACAACCAGCTGGCCACCGACTCCAAGGGCTTCCTGCTCACAGGACGCGACCTCGACACCTCGGCACCCGGCCGCCGGGCGCCGTACCCGTTCGAAACGAGCACGCACGGCGTGTTCTGCGTCGGTGACGTGCGGAGCGGGAGCGTCAAGCGAGTCGCCACCGCGGTCGGTGAAGGGTCGGCTGCGGTGCGGCTCGTCTTCGAACGACGTCGGGCCGACGAAGCGGACGTGCTGTGACCAGCGGGTACGCTTCAGCGACACGGACAACCGGGCCGGTCCGTCAGGCCCCAGGTCGGCCCGGAGGGGAGCACGCGGTACGACCCGGTCGTCCCGTGCTGCGCCGTCGGCCTCTTCAGGGGGTCGTCGCGAGGGTGTCGTCGAGCCGGTCGAGGACCCGGGCCAGGGAGTGGCGCATGGCGCCGGGGTGGCAGTGGGCACCGGCTCCTTCCTCGGCGGTGAAGACCATCAGGGTCTTGGGGCAGGTCAGGTGGTCGTAGAGCTGCCGGGGCTGTCCCTTGAAGAACTCGTCCTCGGCGGCGTCGCACACGAGCGTGGGGCACCGGATCTGCTCGGCGAGGCCGTCGCGGAGGGTGTAGTCCAGGTAGGAGGCGCTGAAGGCCCGGGGAGTGTCGACGCCCATCACGTACATGCCGTGGTTGATCGCCCACCGTGCGGTCGCGTCCTGGGTGACGATCTGCTGCAAGCGGGCGTCGAGCTGGGGGTCGGAGTCCGCGCGCAGGCGCCGCTCGGCCTCCTGGCGGTCGCCGGGGATGTTCCGGGCGGATATCGCACCGAGGTCGTGGACGCCGTCGAGGGCGATCAGTGCGGCCAGCCGGTGTTCGAATGCCGCTGCCCTCGGGGCGAGCAGGCCGCCCATGCTGGAACCCAGCAGTGCGATACGGCTGCTGTCGACCTCCGGGAGGCCCTCGGCGAAGTCCACCACGGGAGCGATGACGTTCTCCCAGTCCGGACGGAAGACCAGGCCCTCGCGGTGCCGTGGTCCAGGTTGCCCGGGTCCGTCGAAGGTCAGCACGGTGTAGCCGCGTTCGACGGCCGCCAGTGCGCCGCTGAAGTGCAGTTCCTCGGCGGTGCCGTCGAAGCCGCTGTGCATGATCAGGGTCGGCCGCGGTGTCCCGGTGGTGTCGGCCCGGTAGAGGTAGCCGGGCAGGGTGGTGCCCTCGTAGGGGATGCGGACCGGTTCGATGCGGGGGGTGCAGTGCCGCCGCGGCCTGGAAGCAGGCCTCACTGCGGTCGTAGGCGAGGTCGCGGCGGGGGTCGCACGGGTGGCCGTGGAGGAAGAACTCGGCCGAGCGGTAGTAGTTGGACGCCCGCAGGAACCCGTTCCGGGCGCTGACCGTGTGGCCGGCGTCCAGGACCTGCCGGGCTTCGCCCATCGCCGGCAGTCACGCCCGGAGGCTGACCGACACCGCAGGTGCCCACCGCCGCGATGCGGCGCCCACTCACTGACGAGCCCGCCCCACGCGGCACTTGACCCGGCGGCGCAACCGGTCCGGCCGCCGCACACCGTGGTGACGTTCCGTCAGGCCAGGGGTGCGAGCGAACCGGCGCCGGCCGCGCGCGGTGGGGTGGGCGGGCGCTGCCTGCGCCGACCAAGTGGGAGGTGATGGCCGCGCTGGTGTCCGCCTCGGACGACCCATGGCGGGAGCACGGGCCCTGCCCGCGGGTCCTTCACACGGGGCTGTACCCGGTGCGGGACCGCAGGCCGTGACCCGTGCCGGTGGGGCGGGTCGGTGAACGCGGTCGCAGGCCTCCTCGGGGCTGCGCCGAGGGTTCGAACTCCCGGCGCAGGACAGGCTGCCCGACACCCGTCGAACATCACCCGTCGAAGTTGGACCAGAAGATCCCGATGCCCGTACCGCTCTCGTCCCGGCCGACCAGGATGCTGTTCGACGTGAAGTCACAGGTGGGAAAGACCAGGGCGTTCGCGCCGCTCGCCGGGTCGACAACGACATCGAGCACCGGGGTCCGGGAGCCGGCCTCCTGCTGCGCCTCGAACTCGGCCACGGCATGGGCCACCGGGTCCTCGGCCTGCGCGAACCCGGCGGTCCGGTGGAGGGCCCCGCCGATGACCAGGTTGTCCGGGGTGCTGGAGCAGATCGCAGAGGCGTCCTCGCTCAGCTGGTTCACGTCGTCCGACGCCTCCTCCCAGTTCGCGCCGACCAGCGCCTGCGGCGTGGTACCGCTCGCGACCAGCGCGACCGCGGAGACGGTGGCGCCCCGCCCGTCGTTCCAGTCGTACGCCAGATACACCTCGTGCAGCCCGTCGGCGACGTCGTCGAACGTGAAGAATTCCCCGCCGTCGAGCCCGCACACCGCGATCTCCCCGCGGCTCAACAGCCGCCCTGCCAGCGTGAACTCGCCCAGGTAACCGCCCTCGCCCTCCGGATCGTTCGCCTTCAGAACCGCTTCGATCGCCTCAATCATCTTCATGTCGGTGAGTGTGCCACCTCCCTCTGACAGTCCCGGCCCCGCCGCCTCTCCCGATGCCCTCACCTCGCGCGCGGTTGCAGGAGTCCGGGAGCCGCAGGCTGGATAGCCCCTGCTCCTGTCGTGCTCGATCGGTCCGTCCCGGACCGTGCCGAGCGCCCGGTTGAACAGCGCCTGCTGAGCCCGCAGGCCACGTCGAACAAAGAGCTGCGCCAGACGCCCGGCGATCTCCACCTGCACGGCTCGGTCACCTCGGACGGCAACACCGCCGCCGGGCACAGGACGTGGCGGCTGGAGGGCGAGGCCGGGCCGGAGGCGGCCGGGCACATTCTCGGACTCCCGCGCGCGCCCGGCTCGTTGGGCACTCGGGCCGTCCCCGGTCGGGGGCGGGGCCGTAGGCGCTCAGTGGCGGTACGCGGCCAGCGCGATCTCGACGAACGAGCGGATCAGCGGGTTGGTGTCGCCGTCGTTCCACACCGCGACCACTCGGCTCGGCGCCATGTCGACCAGCGGAACCGCGGCCAGATTCTCGGGCAGGTCGTGTCCGAGCGGGGCCAAGCCGACCGTGCCGTTCCAGAGCACGGCCTGAAGGCATTCCTGGACGACGCGCACCACCGGGCCCTCACGCGGCTCGCCGCCGTTCCAGTACGACTGCCAGACCGGGTCGGTTCCCTGCGGGAACTGGAACCAGCGGCGGTCGGCCAGGTCGGCCAGCCCCAGCCGGTGGCGCCGGGCCAGCGGATCGTCGGCGCGCAGCACCGCACCCACCGGATCGGTGCGCAGCTCGCGCACCGTCAGGGCGGTGGCGTCGAACGGCGCACGGGTCAGGGCGACGTCGACCAGTCCGGCGCGCAGCCCACAGGTCGGGTCGGTCAGGTCGGTGTCGCGGATGCGGATGTCGACGCCGGGGTGGCGTCGGCGGAAGGCGGCGGCCAGCCTGCTGGTGCCGGGGTCGGTGCCGTCGCCCAGGATGCCGATGGTGACGGTCGCGGCGCCGGCTGCCGCGGTCACCCGGACGCGGACGCGGTCGGCATGGCCGAGCAGGTCCCGCGCTTCGTCGAGCAGCACCGCACCCACCGGGGTGAGCATGACTCCGGCGGGTGAGCGGGTGAACAGCGGGGCACCGATCTCCGTCTCCAGCTGCTTGATCGCCCGGCTCAGCGGTGGCTGGCTCATGTGCAGCCGGGCGGCGGCCCTGCCGAAGTGGAGTTCCTCGGCGACCGCCACGAAGTAGCGCAGCGTACGTAGCTCCATGCTGCAACGATACCCGCAGGGTATCGGCGTGGCGGAACGGGTCTTGGACACTCGCAGGGCGCTGGAGGTGCACTCGAAGCATGACCGACGAAGCGAAGACCAGTGAACCGCAGGCCGGCCCCGCCGTATCGGTGGTCGGCCCCGACGACGGCGAGATGATCGTCATGGGCACCACGCGCATGCGCGTCCTCGAGGACGGCAGCCACACCGGGCACCGCCTGGGGATCGCCGAGTCCGTCCTCGCCCCGCACACCCCCGGACCGCCGCAGCACCGCCACACCCGGCACGACGAGGGCTTCTACATCGTCTCCGGCACGGTGCGGTTCACCGTCGGGGAGGAGGACTACGACGCGACCCCGGGCACGCTCGTGATGGTCCCGCCCGGCGCCCCGCACACCTTCGCCAACCCGACCGACCAACCCGCCGTCATGCTCAGCACGTTCACCCCCGACCTGTACGTGCAGTACTTCCGAGACCTCCAGAGCATGACCGCCGGCGGCCGGCCGCTGACACCCCGGGCCGTCATCCACACGATGAGCCGCTACGCCACCGAGCCCGCCACCGAGCCCGCCACCGACTCCGCCTGAAGCCGACGGACGACACCGCCCGGCTGCTCGCCACCGGACCGGCACAGCCAAGGCGCTCCCGCCGCTCGGCGTCCGGACCGCTCACACACGCTCACGTGCCGGCTCCGGGAGCTCTCCCTGAGCCGGCGGGTCACCCGCAAGCGGTGACCGTGAAGGGAAACCATGGACATCGCCTACTGGATCGTCGCCGGACTGCTCGCCTGCTTCTACTTCTACGCGGGCGTGGTCAAGGTGATCCGCAGCCGCGATCTGCTCCGCCCGATGATGGCCTGGGTGGACCGCGTACCGCTGCCCGCCGTCAGGGCGCTGGGAACGACAGAAGTGCTGGGCGCCGTCGGACTGCTCCTGCCGCCGGCGACCGGCATCGCGCCTTGGCTGGCCCTGGTCGCGGCCATCGGGTTCGTGCTCCTGCAGATAGGTGCGATCGCCGTGCACCTGACCGGAGAAGACCGCCAGGTCATGCTCAACGTCGGGCTCATCGCCACTGCGGTGGTGACCGTCTGGCTGGCCACCGGTTGGCTGTGATCGAGCAGAACCCCCCGGCCGGCGGATGCGCCTGCGGGCCGGCCAGGCGCAGGGCCCCGACTTCATCGACGGGTAGCGTCCGGCCGCATCCCGGCGCAGCTGCTCCGCGCTTTCCGCTGTCCGGGCCGGTCGGCTGAACGGCACCTGCGGTAGGGGCCTTGGCCGTTGGGCGGTTCGGACGAGGTGTCGTCGGCACCGACCTGCGGCGGGCTCGGGGGCCGGGCGGTAGCCGGCCGGTTCGCGACGGACCTTCAGTGACGGGAAGCGGAACGGGCCGTCACCGTGTGCTGGTGACGGCCCGTTGCTGTTGGGTGTTCATGCGGTCAGGCTGGTCAGGGCCTTGCGGGCGCGCCGGGCGGCGCGCTCGGCGCGGTTCTTGAGCTGGACCGCGCGGATGAGGCGGTACTCCCTGGCCTCCCGCAGGCGCTCGTCGATCGTCGCCTGGATCGCTTCGATTTGGTAGGTCATGGTGTTCTCCCCCTGGGTCGGGTGCTCGGTCGGCATCACCGTGATGCCAGCCTCGGAGGCGCCCTTAGGCTTCAAAGTGTACATCAGAACGCGCTCACCGCCTTCCATTTATCTGGCGCTCCGAGAAGTTGCCTTCCGATCGAAGGGTTCGGCTTGATCGGTTGAGTCCGGGTCGGGCGAGGCCGGCGATGCCCTGGACGTAGCTGTAGAGCAGGACGTGCAGGTCGAGCATGGTCGTCGGATCGAGGCCGTGGCCGTCGAGGGCGGAGAGCGCCCACTCGGCGTGGACCATCGGAGCGGGCAGCATCAGGGGGCGGGTCAGCGAGCCGACCTGCGCGAGCCAGGGGCGCCTGCGGTAGATCCCCCACAGGGTGCGTGAGCCGAGCTCCGGGCGTACTCGCCAGCCCGACCGGATGCCCTCCTCACCGAACACCGCATCCGCCATCAGATGCACCAGCTCGTCCTTGCTGTTGACGTACCGGTACGGGGACATGGCGGCGACGCCGAGCCGGGCCGCGACACTGCACATGGACAGCGCAGCCAGCCCTTCGCCGTCGGCGATGCGCCGCCCGATCTCGTCGGCGATGCGCCGGAACGGCGGATCGGATGGGCTTGCTGGACCGGGCCGGAGCCCTCCGCACCAGGATGCGCGGCACGTCGGTGCTGGACGGTGACGGCAAGGAGATCCGCCGGTCCACCGGGACGACGTTCAGCAGCGGCCGGCTCGACAGCGACGACAGCGAGCCGCTGCGCGAGGACCTGGTACGCATGCTGTACGAACGGGCGGGCAACGAAGCCGAGTTCGTCTTCGGGGACAGCGTCACCGCACTCGATCGGGACGAAGACGGCATGCGGGTCGACTTCGAGCACAGCCGCCCGCGCACCTTCGACCTGGTCGTGAGGCCGGCGGCCTGCACTCGGCCGTGCGCCGACTGGCCTTCGGGCCGGAAGAGCAGTTCGCCCACCATCTGGGCATGCATCTGGCGATCTTCAGTGCGGACAACTTCCTGGCCCTGGAGGGCTGGCAACTGTGTCTCAGGGACGGCGAGGCCGGCTACGGCATCTACCCGGTGCGCGACAACAGCGAGTTGAGGATCACCTTCGGCTTCGCAGCCGAGCCGCTCCCCGCCGGCCGGCGCGACCCCGACCAGCAGAAGCAACTCGTCGCCGACCGGATGTCGGCCCTGCGCTGGGAGACGCCCCGGCTGCTGAAGGCCGTGCGGAAGGCGCCCGACTTCCACTTCGACGCGATGGTGCGGATCCGCATGGACCGCTGGTCGCGGGGCAGGGCGGTCCTGCTCAGTGACGCGGGCTACTGCGCGTCTCCGCTGTCAGGCCAAGGGACCAGCCTGGCCCTCGTGGTGCCTACGTGCTGGCCGACGCCCTCGGCCGGGCGGGGGGGTGCCCCTATGTGTTTGGTCAAGGGGGTGGGTCAGGATGGCGGTATGACTACCTGGTTCCGCACCTATGACGAGGGCGAAGACCTGTG
>NZ_JBHJVK010000098.1:0-12170 GCF_042264695.1 Kitasatospora sp. NPDC056138
ACCGGGCCAAGCGCCACGGCGTCGGCAAGACCGTCAAACGCGCCGAGTCAATCAAGGAACACCAAACCCGGTGACCATAAACGCCAAGCTCAGAGAGCGAGGGGGCGAATGTTCTCCACCTGAAGGCCCTTCTGGCCCGGCAACAGCCTATGACGTGGCGAAGCGCGGTGGGGTCGAGGTGGTGGGTGAGGTCGCGGACGGCGTGGTGGCCGGTTGGGGCCATGGAGCACAGGGGTGACGGTCAGCTGACGATGCCGTGTTCCCAGGCCCAGGCTGCGATCTCCACGCGGTTGCGGGCCGGTAGTTTGTCCTGGATCCGGCTGAGATGGCTCTTGATGGTGCTGAGGGAGAGCACCATCTGCTCGGCGATCTCGTTGTTGGTGCGGCCGCGGGCGACCAGGGTCACGACGTTGAGTTCCTGTGGGGTGAGGCGTCGCGCCGCGGCTGCCGCGGTCTCGGCACGGGACGGCTTGTTCAGGTGCTCAAGGAGTCTGACGGTGACGGACGGCGAGATCAGGGAGTCGCCGTTGACCGCGGCGTGTACCGCCTCTACCAGCAAGCGGGGGCCGGAGTTCTTGACCACGAAGCCGCTGGCGCCAGCTCGCAGGGCGCCGTAGACGTATTCGTCCAGGTCGAAGGTGGTGACGATGACGATCTTCGTGCCGGACGCTGCCGCGCCCTGCCCCTGACGCAGGCGCTTCGTCGCCTCGAGGCCGTCGAGTTTCGGCATGCGGATGTCCATCAGGCAGACGTCGGGCTTCAGCCGGCGTACGGTCTCGACGGCCTCGAAGCCGTCGGATGCCTCGCCGATCACGGAAATGTCGTCCTGACCGTCCAGGATGAGCCGGAATCCGGTCCGCACCATCTCCTGGTCGTCGGCGATCACTACTGAGACGCTCAACGCGGGTTCTCACTCCGTACCTTGATGGGCATCGATCACTTCATGGGTATCGATGCCGCCAGTTCCCAGCCACCCTCGGGCATGGGGCCGCAGGTGAGCTCGCCGCCCAGCTCGGCCACCCGCTCCGACAGGCCGATCATGCCGAAGCCGCTGTGCCGGAACCGCCCTCGGCTGCGGTGCTGCCCGGTAGCGTTGTCACGTACGCGGACGACCAGCCGGTCTCCGTTGGTTCCCAGCATGACGTGCACGGTGGTGGCCGTACGGGCGTGTTTGCGGATGTTGGTCAGGCCCTCCTGGACCAGCCGCTCGACGGACTTGGCCAGTTGTGGTGACCAGGCGGAGCTGTCCACGTCGTCGGCCTTGTCAAGCCAGGCGTGCTGTCCGGGTGCCGGGAAGCGGTGGACCAGTTCCTCGATCGCCGTCATGACGGGGGCGACCGGTGCCGATGTCCTGGGACCGCCGGGTTCGCGCAGCAGACGGACCATGCGGCCCATGGCCACCAGCCCTTCCTGGCCGGTCCTTTCGATGTTGGAGAACAACTGGCGGGCCATAGCCGGGTCACGCTCGGCGGTGTGCTCTCCGGCCTGGGCCTGGACGACCATGGCCGTGACGTAGTGGGCCACGTGGTCGTGCAGGTCACGGGCGAGGTCCAGGCGTTCGGACTGGCGCACCCGCTCGGCGGTGGCCTGGCGCCTGCCGTCCTCGGTCCGCAGATAGCCGCCCAGCAGCACGAAACCCACCGGCAGCAGTGTGAACAGCTTGTCGATCCCGTCGAGTACGGGCAGATCCGACAGCGCCGGAGCGCGGCCGGCGAGGCGCACCACCGCCACGAACAGCGGCACCGCCGACGCGGCGAGCGGCAACGGCCGTCCGTACCGGCAGGCCACGCACAACAGCATCAGGAGTCCGATGAGTTCGGCCCATCCGGGGGTGCGCTGCAGCACGGTGCGCTCCACTAGTGAGGTCGTCAGCAGCGAGACGGCCGCCGCGGTGACGGACAGCGCGCAGGCCGTCCACCTCCGGCCGGCCCGGTACGCCGGCAGTGATCCGGCGGCCGTGACCAGCGCCAGGACGCCGCTGGCGACGACCGCGAGCCCGATGCGACTGCGGCTCACCACACCCGCGTCCAGCGCCAGGAGCAGCGCGCCGACGCACGCTGCGGCGACGGCCTCCGGTGCGGGGCGCAAGAGTGACAGGGGCATGGAGAGGAGGATAGACGACCGCTCGCGGGCCCAGCGGCCGGGGAAAGAGGATACGTACTTTCGGCCGATGCCGCTCCCAGGATTGCGGCCTTTCGGCTGCTCTGGACCTGCCGAACGCAGCCCAGAATGAACCGCGTACCAAACGGCCGACGCGTCATCAGGAGGCGCCGTGAAGTTCCCCGAATCCCGTACGTACGTCAGGTCACTGCTCGTGACCGGTGCTTCGGTCATGGCAGCGGTGTCACTCACCGGCTGCGGCCTGTTCGGCAAGAGCTGGGACGTGAAGATGGAAGTGACCGGCCCCGGGACCACCGACGTCAGCTACAGCTTCTCCGGCGAAACCAACGCAAAAACCGCGGCGCGGCAGCGGTTGCCCTGGACCAGGACGCAGAACGTCGGTTTCGGCTTCAACGGCCTGGGGGTCAAGGGCGCGGCTCCCGGCACCGTCTGCAGCATCTACGTCGACGGCAAGCTCAAGAACCAGCAGAAGCCCGACGCCAAGGGCAACCTGTCGTGCTCCGTCGACCTCAAGAACTGATCGGGCTGACCGGGAGTCCGGCGCCTGACGAACACCGAGCGGGAGCAACCGTGAAGACTGTTCGGACGACCGGAGCCGCGACACGTACCACCAGCCGTTTCAACCGCGGTGCGATGGCACTGCTGCTGACCGCGGCCTGCGGCGATGACAAGGGCAAGAGCGGCGATGCGGCCACGACAGCCGGCGCCGCTACCTCCAGCTACGCCGCGGATGCGGCGAGGACGTCGGTCGCGGTGAAGTTGCCCCGGTTTGATGGACAACCTTCCGCTTTGGGACACTGAGTCCCGCAAGGAGGAGTTCATCGTGCCAAGGACGCGTCCGGCCTACCTGCCGGAGTTCCGTCGCCAGATAGTCGAGCTGGTCAGGGCCGGCCGGTCGCCGGAGGAGCTGGCGAAGGAGTTCGAGCCGTCCGCCCAGACCATCCGCACCTGGGTCAACCAGGACCGCGTAGATGCCGGGGAACGCCCCGGGCTGACCAGCGACGAGAAGGAGGAACTCGCCCAACTGCGCCGCGAGGTGAAGCAGTTGCGCGAGGAGAAGGAGATCCTCCGCAAGGCCACGGTTTTCTTCGTCCGGGAGACCAGCCGGTGATCTGCTACCGGCTGATCGACGAGAACACGGCACACCACGACGTCTCCCTCATGGCCCGGCTGCTGGGTGTGTCACGGCAGGGCTACTACGCGTGGCGAGACCGAGGCCCCTCCCGCCAGGAGCGTCAGGACGCCGAGCTCACGGACAAGATCCGCGGGCACCACGAGCGATCCCACGGGACCTACGGAGCCCCGCGCATCCACGCGGACCTGCGTGAGATCGACCGCCTGTCCGTCGGCCGCAAGCGCGTGGCCCGCCTGATGCGCCAGGCCGGACTCGCCGGCGTGCACCGCCGCACCGGCCGGGCATCGTTGACCCGCCAGGACCGGCAGGCCACGGCAGCCCCCGACCTGATCGGCCGCGACTTCACCGCGAGCGCACCGAACCTGCGCTGGACCGCGGACATCACCTACGTGCCCACCGACGAGGGCTGGCTCTACCTCGCCGTCGTCCTCGACCTGTTCTCCCGCCGCATCGTCGGCTGGGCGATGGCCGACCACATGAGAACCGAGCTGGTCACCGACGCCCTCACCATGGCGATCGCGGCCCGAAGACCCCGCCCCGGCCTCGTGCACCACAGCGACAAGGGCTCCCAGTACACCAGCCTGACGTTCGGTCAGCGATGCGACGAAGCGGGGATCCGGCCTTCCACCGGCCGCACCGGCTCGTGCTTCGACAACGCCGTCACCGAGAGCTTCTTCGCCTCCCTGGAAACGGAACTCATCGACCGCACCACCTTCCCCGCCCGCCACCGCGCCGAGCAGGCCCTCTTCGCCTACATCGAGGGCTTCTATAACCCCCGGCGTCGCCATTCGGCGAACGGCCAGCTCAGCCCCGCCGAGTTCGAACGCCGTCACACCGCGAAGACGCCACATAGAGTGCTCTACGCAGTCGCATAGCCCGCAAGCCCATCGGTGTCTGTCAGACCGGGGCAACTCCACGGTGCTGAACGGCACCCGGGTCGGCCGGCGCCTGGTGGTGGTCACGGCCGGCGATCGAGGTCCCGGCTGTGCCGGAGCCGCTGGTCGCGGACTGACGCGTCGAGGGCCGGGCCCCGGTGGTGCTGGGGCCCGGCCTGTTCGGTCTCAGACCGTGTTTGAGATCTGCCGTGTCCCGTTGCTGAGGCGTTCGTTGAGCTCACCGTGAGCGGTGTTGCGGGTGGGTATCCGTCGGACCTGACGGATGAGCAGTGGGCGCTGGTGGAGCCGTTGCTCCCGCCAGCTCGGGTGGGTCCGAAGGGGGGTCGGCGGGAGAAGCATCCGCGGCGGCGGATCGTAGACGCGATCTTCTACGTAGTGCGGACGGGGTGTGCTTGGCGGCAACTGCCGAGGGACTTCGCCCCGTGGCCGACGGTGTACTGGTACTTCACGTGGTGGCACGACGACGGCACCGTTGAGCGCATTCATGACGCCCTGCGCGGCAAGGTCCGTGAAGCTGACGGCCGCGACGCGGAGCCGAGCGCGGGCCTGATCGACTCGCAGTCCGTCCGAACCGCCGACACAGTCCCCGCGGCCACCCGGGGCTTCGACGCGGGAAAGAAGGTCAAGGGCCGCAAGAGGTTCATCGTCACCGACACCCTCGGCCTGCTCCTGGCCGTCCACGTCGTCGCGGCGAGCATTCAGGACCGCGACGGCGCGAAGCGGCCGTTGCTGTGGACCAGGCTCGACCACCCCAGCGTCAAGAAGGTCTGGGCCGACCAGGGCTTCGCCGGCCGCCTGGTCGAGTGGGCCGCTCACGTCCTCGGCCGCGACCTGGAGATCGTCCGCAAGGACCCTGACCAGCGCGGCTTCCAAGTTCAGCCCAAGCGGTGGGCGGTAGAGCGCACCTTCTCGTGGCTCACCGCCCACCGGCGCCTCGCCCGGGACTACGAGACCAGCCCGGCCTACTCCGAGACGATGATTCGATGGGCCATGATCGGCGTCATGGTCCGCCGGCTGACCCGGGGCCGTGCTGCGACGCGCCCCGGCCCACGACCGCTCGTTCGGCAATCCTCGTAGACAGCCGACCCGGACCCTCGCCGACAGCAGCCACTCTCGGCGACCTACAGAGCCAAGAACCCCTCGACCTTCCGTTTCAGGGCAGACGGCATGTCGGCCAACTCCGAGACGATCAAGCGGACCTCCCACCTGAGTTCGGGGACCTCGCTCCACACCTCCGCATTCCTGGTGAGCACGGCGGCCAGCAGATCGCCCGCGTACATCTCGCCTTCCGCCAGTGGGTCGGCCCGAAGGACCTCCACCGCCAACGGCAGGAGATAGGCCAGGCCCACGTCCTGCCTGATCAGTAGCCGAATGTCCTCGACCGTCAGGTCGCCGATCGGTTTGCGCCGAAGCTCGCGCACGGTCGCCATCAGCCGGGTTTCGCCGCCCGATCGGGCCGACCGGCGGTCGCGCTCAAGCTCCTCAAGGGAGCGGTCACGGTTCACGAGTCGAGTCACCGACCGATCGTCCCACGTCAGATCTCAAACACGGTCTCAGGGATGACGTTGCCGTCAGCGTTGCCGTCAGACCTAAAAGGAATGCCCGCCAGACTGCTCTTCTGGCGGGCATTCCTCTATGCGACTAAAGGCAACACCATGTCTCGATCAATCCCATGTCGAATGACTTTCGACAAAGGCCTACTCGAGACTCTGCGCCTCAATCGAGGTCAGTCCAAGCGGCGCAAAAACGGCCGTCAGGACATCGAGATACCACCCGAATTCCATAAAGTCAGGAGCGGCATCGAGTCGAGGCGAGTCGCTGTCGGGTATGAATGAGATCGTTCGACGCTCCGGCAGCACAAGAAGCGATCCAGCACGCCGCTCCGCACCCCAACTGACGCCGAAACCAACGTCGACACCGTGCGCGAGAACCTCCGACAAGCGTGACATCACCGAGCTGGCAGCACGCAGGTCACTGTATTGCCAGTCAAACAGGCCATCCGAGTTATCCATGTAGAACAACCGATTGCCCGAACGGACCTCGATCCCATGCTCCAGCAGCGCTGAGACGATGTCATCCAGCCTCGCGAGCTCACGAAAGCCGAAGTCAATGTCAATTGTTCGACTCACGCGCCACCACCTCTAATCGATCTAGCGAACCTCATGTGGAATACCCTTTGCGTCAAGCCATTTCGTGATTTCTCCCGGGATTGGCTGGTCAGAGAATATTTGAAATCCCGCACCGTTGCCTCGTGCGATCTGCTGCTGCTGACCGGCATTTGACTTGAATTTCGACATGACCTTGGGGTCTTCGAGGGCGCGGTTCCAGTAGTTTCCAGATTTCGCCTCGTACCAGATTTCCTGACCGCTCGCCGTGTAGGCACCATCAAACTGCCTGCCCCCCATACTGAAGCCATCCCTGCCGCCGAGTTCGTCAACCAGTCGCAACTCGTAGGGTCGACCAGCATAACTTCCCGGAACTCCGCCACCGCATTCAGGACCGGCAGGACCGGTGTTATGCACTAGGACCGGCGCGTTTCCGGCCAGTACATAGTACGTGTGAACGGTATTAACGGTCAGGTTGTATGCAGGCTGGAGGGTGTTCCAGTGCCGTACGACCGCGATCTGTGCCGGTCGGCCTGTGGGGGTGTGAAGGGTTTCGCCAGCCTTGAGTTCGGCGGCGTCGTGCCAGGTGTGCTGGTTCTCGACCCAGAAGGGGTGGTGGTCAGTGGAGGTGAGGGTGCTGGTCTCGCCGTTTGCCGAGACGATGCTGAGGTCGGTGAAGTCCCGGTCGTCCGGGGTGTAGATGGTGGCGTCCACCCGGCGGGCGGTGGTGCTTCCGGTTTCCGGATCCGTGGCCGTGACCTGGTCGCCGGTGCGAATCTGTTCGATGGGCCGGGTGGTCCCGTCAGCCATCAGGACACGGGTGCCTGCCGGGAAGCTGTTATGCACTGAGCACGGAGGCAAGAACTTGTCATAGTCCCGTACCTCCTTCCGGTCGCGATTGATGTTCCTGAGGAGGCCGAGGCCCTTGTCACCCCATTTCTCGAACTTGACTGCGGAGGCCGCCCATCCCTCGATCGGGATCGCGCTGGCGCAGGAGAGGCCGGCGTCGACGTAGTCCCTTTGCACGCCGTAGACGGCGCAGTTGAGGAGGTCGGCGGGTGCTCCGAGGACGGGGACGAGGCCGACGGTGTCCAGGAGGAGGTGGACGGCGTCAACCGAGGTGAAGTCGGCGTTCCCGTGTTGGAGCTGGCTGTTCCGGAAGTCCCGAAGGGACTGGTCGAACTGCTTCTCCCACTCCAGGTTGTCCTGGTAGGCGTTGAAGGCTTTGGAACCGGCGTCCAGTGAGTCGATGAAGGCGTCGTGGCTGCTCTTGCCGGCGGCCTCCGCGGAGATCCTGGCGTCGTAGGCGGCCTTGCCTGCCTGATCGGCGAAGCTGCGGGAGGCGTCGGCTGCGGCGGTGGCCCACTGGGCGCTGTAGGTCGCGCTTCGGGCGGCTTGCTGGGCCTGTCCTTCGGACTGGCGGGCCTTCTTGGCGGAGTCGGCCGCCTTGGCGGCGGAGTCGGCGGCCTGGTCGGCGGACTTCTTCGCCTGTGCTGCGTACTGTGCGGCCTGGTCGGCGGATTTCTGGGCCTGGGTGGCCCAGTTGTTGGCCTCGTCCGCGGCCTTCCGTGCCAGGGCCGCGACCCGGGCGGCGTCGGCCGCGTTCTGCTGGGCGGTGGCCGCGATGCCGGCCGACTGGGCGATCATCTGGTCGATCGCGGCGTCGTGGTGGGCGGTGAGCTGGTCCTTCTGCTGGGCCTTGTACTGGCCGGTTTCGACGAAGGCGCGCAGTACTCCGGTGGGGCCTTCGAAGGCGATTTTCGCGGCGGCCTGGACCTCTGGGGTGCCGGTGCTGGAAGCCTGGACCACGATGACGCGGTCGTCGGTCTCGCGGGCGCGGTACTGGCCGGTGGTGAGGAAGTCGAGCAGTGCGGTGCTGCTGCCGTCGTTGATGGCGGCCTGGCCGGCCTGTTTCACGCCGGGGCCGCCGTCGCTGATGGCCTGTACGACGCGGACGCGCAGGTCGGTGGCCTGCGCGTCGTACTGACCGGTGGTCAGGAAGGCGTGGACCGTGGCCGCGTCGCCCTTGAGCGCGTTGGCGGCCGCCGTGGACAAGGTGTCGGGCCCGTCGTCGTCCGTGTCGCGGATGATCTGCTGGACGCGGGCGCGTTCGTCGCGTTCCTTGCCCAGGGCCCAGCCGGTGCGGGCGTATTCGGCCACGGCGGCGTCGGTGTCGGCGAGGGCGAACTCGGCGGCGGCCTGGCTCCAGGGGCCGCGGGTCTTCATCGCGGCGAGTGCCATCCGGCGGCCCTTGGCCGCGACTTGCTGGATGTCGGCGCCGGGCTGTGCGGCCTCGGTTGCCAGGCGGGTGGCGTCGGCGTCGAGTTGTTTGGCGTCGGTGACGGCCTTCTGGACGGCCGCCTGCCGTTCTTCGGCCGCCGAGCGCAGGTCCTTGGCCTGCGCGATGCCCTGGGCGGTGCGGGAGGCCAGTTCCTCGGCCTCGGCGCGGTGGGCGAGGTCGCGGATCGTCTGCTGTTTCCCGACCGCGGCGCTCGCCGTGTCGGCTGCTTCCTTGGCTGCGGTCGCTTGGGCGCTGGACCGGTCGGCCGCCGCGGAGGCGTCGCCGGCGTGCTGTGCTGCCTCGGTGGCGGCCTGCGCGGCTGCCCGCAGGTGGTTGGCGGCCGATGCGGCCGCATCGGCCGCGTCGCCAGCGGCCTTGGCGGAGTCGGCGGCGAGCGCCTTCGCCGCGGCGGTCGCGCGGGCGGATTCGGCGGCGTGGGCGCGAGCGGTGGAGGCTGCGGCTCGGGCTTCGGCGGCCGGGGCCTGGGCCTGGTCGGCGTATCCTGCCGATGCCTCGGCCGAGGAAGCCGCGGCGGTCACCTGTCCGTCGGCGTCCGCCACCGCGTCCAGCGTGGCTTCGTAGGCCTGCTGGGCCTCCTGGGCGTGACGTGACGAGGTCTCGATGGAGTGCAGGTCGGAGACGAGCGAGTTCGCCTTCTTCGCTGCCTGGGCTGCGTTGTCGGCCTGGCTGGCGTCCCATGACGCCGCGGCGGCCGCGTCGAGCGTCTTGGCCGCCTCCTGCAGTGCTCCGACTGCCGCAGTGGTCGCCCGGGAAGCGGCGTTGGCCGCCGTGCGTGAGGAGGCGACGGCCGCGCGGGCGGCGCTGGCCGCGGTCTGCGCGGCCTGTGCCGCCCGGCGCGTGGCCTCGGCGGCGCGCGCGGAGGCGGCGGCCGCCCGGGCGGCGTCGTTCGCCGCCGCCGCGGTCTCCGCGGCTGCCTGGGCGGCGGCCTCCTTCGCCAGGCGGGCGGCGTCGATCGCCCGGTCCGCCTCCTCCTTGGCCGCGGTGAAGCTCTGCTGGGCCTGGGCGCCCGCGTCGGCCACCTGTTCGGCCAGCTGGTGGACGCTCGCGTACTCCTGGTCCCGGGCCTGGGCAACGGGCAGCCCGACTTCCAGGAAGTCGCGGACGTCGTCCGCCGTACCGTTGAACGCGAGCCGACCGGCCTCCTTGGTGGCCGCGCCGCCTTCGGTGATCGCCTGGACCACCGCCACGCGGTCGTCCTGCTCGCGCAGCCGGTACTGGTCCTGCTGGAGGAATGTGCGGACGTTGTCCGCCGTGCCGTTGAGGGCGGCCTGGCCGGCCTTCTTGACGCCGGGCCCGCCTGCGCTGACCGCCTGGACCACCGCTACCCGGTCGTCCTGTTCCTGCGGCGCCTTCCAGCCGTCCTTCAAGAACGCGGACAACTCCGCGGGCGTACCCGCCAGGGCCTTCTTCGCGGCTTCACGGACGGCCCGTCCGCCGATGCTGACGACCTGCAGCGCGAGCTGCCGGTCGTCCACCTGCTCGGCCGCCGCCCGGTCCGTGTCCAGGAAGCGGCGCACGTCGGTGTCCGTTCCCAGCAGCGCCGTCTCGGCCGCGGCCTTGACCGCCGGGCCGCCTGCCTTCCAGAACTGGACGACCTGCCCGCGATCGGTTGCCGGCAGCGTGGCCTGCGCCGGAGCGGGCGCGGTATCCGCGGCGGCCGGCACCGCCGTCATCAGTCCTGCCAGCAGTACCAGGGGAAGCAGGCCGGCTCCGAACGGACGTATCCCGCGGAGCCTCCTCCCGCTCCCCCGTGGCTGAATTGTTCCTGATTCCACTGTGATTCCTCCCCTTCGCGCTCGACAAAGCGCGGCGAGCCTACCCGGAGGGATCCGTACAGAAAGCATCGAGGGGAAACAGCGTCAGGAACGTGAACGATCCGCAGTTTGGACAACTCTAACGCCGAGTCAGGCCGCTTGTGGCCACTGCTCCCTGGGATCGCGACACTCGACCCGTGGTTTAGAGTGGTGGCTATTTCGTCGACGCACACACCGCGCCGCGAGGAGACAGCTGACACGCCAGGTCATGGCCAGCCAATAGTGTCCGTTTTGACTCTTTTTAAGACAGATTAAATGTACTGGCCCAGGCTCGAAGGGGCTTCCATGTCTTTCCGTATACGCAGATGGGCGCTGGCCGGCGCCGCCGTCGCGGCCGCCACCGCCCTCGGGGCGGCCACCCTCGCCACCGCCGACACACCCACCGACAACGCCGGCGCCCCGTTCACGGTCGAGGACGGGGCCTACCCGGGCGCGGCCGACATCCTCCGGGACAAGGGCATCACCCTCACCGGCGGCGACGGCCGCATCAGCCTCACCGACTGTGCCTCGGCCCACCAGATCGAGGTCTACACCCGCACCCTCCACACCGACTTCAGGGACCGGTTCTGCTTCAGCGCCCCCGGTGGGAGCGGCTACCTCGCCCTGTCCATCCCCGAGGTCTACGCCGTCCAGACCACCCCCGACCGGGCCCTGACCGCCAGCGTCACAGCCGACGGCCAGACCCAGACCGTCGACGTGCCCAAGGGCAACCTCATTGGCGTCGGCGAAGGGACCAAGAGCGGCTCGGCCGTCCTGCTGGAACTCCGCATCACCGCCTGACCGCCTGACGGCCGCTCAACAGCGCGTTCGACCAACTGCTCTCGTTCTCAGATCCACACTCCTCGGGGGACACCCATGTCCAAGACCCGTCCACGCACGACGTGGATACCAGGCCTGATCGCCACCACACTCGCAGCAGGCGCCATCACCGCCGGCATCTCCACCGACGCCAGCGCCCTGAACGGCGACCCCGCCGCGGACGGCTCGTACGCCTTCACCGCCAAGATCACCATCGGTGACCAGGGCCGCGCCTGCTCGGGAGCCCTCGTCGACCCCTACTGGGTCGTCACCGCCGCCAGCTGCTTCGCCGACAACCCCGCCCAGAGCACCGCCGTCCCTGCCGGGGCCCCCGCACAGAAGACCACGGTCACCGTCGGCCACACCGACCTGACAACCGCCACCGGCAGTGCGCTGGAGGCCGTCGAGCTGGTCCCGCGCCAGGACCGCGATCTGGTCATGGTCCGTCTCGCCAAGCCCGCGACCGGCATCACCCCGCTTGCCGTCGGCGCCACCGCCCCGAGCCAGGGCGGCACCCTCACGGTCGCCGGATACGGCCGCACCAAGACCGAGTGGGTTCCCAACAAGCTCCACGCCGCCGCCTTCACCATCGGCAAGACCGCAGCCACCGGCATCGACATCGCCCCCCAGGCCCCCGCCGACGCCGCCATCTGCAAGGGCGACACCGGCGGCCCCGCCCTGCACAAGACCAGCACCGGATACGAACTCGTCGCCGTCAACAGCCGCTCCTGGCAGGGCGGCTGTCTCGGCAGCAGTGAAACCCGCACGGGCGCCTACGACACCCGCACCGACGACATCGCCCCGTGGATCGAGGACATCCGCAAGCGCCGCGCCAAGGCCGACATCACGGCCATGTACAACGGTGGGCAGACCGGCACCGGCAAGAACATCACCGCCCTCTTCCAGTTCGCCAACAACGGCAACGGCGACTTCAAGACGCCCGTGAAGGCCTGGGACAACGACGACAACGTCAACAGCAGCTGGGACTGGAACCGCGCC
>NZ_JBHJVK010000098.1:12270-22901 GCF_042264695.1 Kitasatospora sp. NPDC056138
ACGGCAACGGGGGCTTCAAGGCACCCGTGAAGGCCTGGGACAACGACGACACCGTCAACAGCAGCTGGGACTGGAACCGGATCAAGCCGGTCGCCGGAGACTTCGACGGCGACGGCAAGACCGACATCGCGTTCGTCTACAACAACGGCCAAAACGGCGGCGGCAAGAACATGCTGACGATCTACAGGCTGACCAGCAACGGCACCGCCTTCACCACCCCGGTCAACGCCTGGGACAACAACGACACCGTCAACAGCAGCTGGGACTGGAACCGGATCAAGCCGGTCGCCAGTGACTTCAGCGGGACCGGCAAGGCCGACATCGCCCTCCTGTACAACAACGGCCAGACCGGCACCGGCAAGAACATCACCACCCTCTACAAGTTCGCCAACAACGGCAACGGCGACTTCAAGACGCCCGTGAAGGCCTGGGACAACGACGACAACGTCAACAGCAGCTGGGACTGGAACCGCGCCACCCTCCTGGCAGGCGACTTCAGCGGGACCGGCAAGAACGACGTCGTGGTCGTGTACAACAACGGCCAGACCGGCACCGGCAAGAACATCACCACCCTCTACAAGTTCGCCAACAACGGCTCCGGCGACTTCAAGACGCCGGTGAAGGCCTGGGACAACGACGACACCGTCAACAGCAGCTGGGACTGGAACCGGATCAAGCCGGTCACCGGAGACTTCGACGGCGACGGCAAGACCGACATCGCGTTCGTCTACAACAACGGCCAAAACAGCAGCGGCAAGAACATGCTGACGATCTACAGGCTGACCAGCAACGGCACCGCCTTCACCGCCCCGGTCAACGCCTGGGACAACAACGACACCGTCAACAGCAGCTGGAACTGGAACCAGGCCGTCTTCGGCTGATCCGATCGGAGGATGACGGGGCAGCCCCTGAACCGCACGCCCAAGGGCTGCCCCGAACCCGCCCCGGCCGGCGGAGCCGACCTGGTGCTCCACAGGTCACCGCTGTCCGGGTCCACCTGCCACCACACCCCGAATCCTCGGGCTGGGGCCGGGTACCGGCAAGCCACGGGGCCCATGCGCAGAGTCCCGGCCCCGGGCCCCAGCACTCCTCGGCCTCGTCGGCCTGCTCGGCCTGCTCGGCCTGCTCGGCACTGATCCCAGAACCTCAGCCGATGCATTCCCAACTGCTTCCTCGCGGCCGCCCGGCGAGCATCGCCTCCACGCGACCTTGGTGCCGGCTGTCTCGACCGTGCACGACACCCGGCCGGGACGGTCCCCGGCGACAGCCGGGTCCTCGCCGGACATCAGCGCCATCTCCCCGAGAGCGAGAAGACCGAGGCGCCCGTGATGCCGGGCGAGGCCGCTCGCCGCATCGTGTCAGGAACCCACCGTCTGCCAGCCGCCGAACGGGCTGTCCGTCCCGGCCGTGAGCTGGCGCCGCGCGTGCAGCCGGGCATCGGCCCCGAGTGCCAGCACGACCAGCCGCCCGGTTGCATCGGCGCTCAACGAGGGAGCACCGATGACCGCCGAGCCGAGATCCTGCCAGGTGGTGGCGAAGCCCGTGTTCTTCGCCGTCTGCGAGGTGACGCTGAGCCCGCCGCCACCGTTGCGGGTGGCGAGGGTGATCCGGCCGTCCTGTCCGGTCAGCACACTGGGCCCCTCCACACTGACCGGACCGCTCATGGCCGCCGATGTGGTGGTCCAGGTGCCGTCGCTCTGCACGTACTGGGTGACGGTCTGCCCGGTGCCGGCCTGGGAGTAGAAGATCTCCTCCCGCCCGTCGTCGTTCTTCGCGACACTGAGCGGGCCGGCCGCATCCGGAGCGCTGAACGCGGTGTCCCGGACGAACGCACCGTTCGGCGCGCTCTGCCGCCAGTGCAGGATGCCGCCCTTGCCCGTCACCGTAGGAGCGAAGAGGTCGATCCGACCGTCGCTTCCCGCGGTCGCCGCCAGCCCGTCCTGCACCCAACCGCCGCCCAGGTCGCTCCAACTGCTCGGCCAACCTCCGCCGGGCAACTGGGTGATGGCGCAGACACCCCCGTAGTAGTTGCGGACGAAGACCGTCAGAGCCCCGCTCTGATTCGCCGTGACCACCGGGGAGCCGACCATTTCGCCAACGGCGTCGGAGTTGGGGTTGCCGATCGACGTCCAGTCGCCCCAACCGCCGCCGACCGAGGTCTGCGCGAGCGTGACGATCTCGTCGTGATGGCTCTTCTGATCGTCCGACAGGCGGATGCCGAACAGATGGAGCAGCCCGGCGGAGTCCTTGACCACCGTCAGGTAGGGCGCGAGTGAGCCACTGCCGGTGCCCGGGCTCAGCGGTCCGGTCCAGGCGGCGCCGGAAGAGGTCTCCCGCCAGAGCGAGGCCTGGCCGTTGACCACCGCGAAGGCGTTGATCAGTCCGTTGCCGTCCGGCGCGGACCAGGCCGTGCCGTTGAACCAGCGCGGGTACTCACGGGCCGGGTACATTCCGTAGTGGTTCAGCCAGCTGGTCCGGGTGCTCGGCGTGAGCTGCGAGTCGTGGGGGACATACGCGTCGAAAGCCTTCTGCTTGGCTCGAGCCTGTCCCGGGTCCACGTTCTCCGGGCGGAGCCGGACGTTGTAGTCCCGGTAGTAGCGCAACAGGACGTGCCCGTTCCCGCTCGGGCCGTGGTAGCCGGTCGCGGCCTCACCGGCGATGCGGGCGGCGCCGCGGTGGTCGGAGTTGTCGCCGAAGTTGAGCGGATCGGTCCGGTAGTCGTAGGTCGGGTCGCTGCCGTGCCCCACGCCCAGCGAGTAGACCTTCGGGTCCTGGGTGAGGATCACGTTCGGGCTGTAGCGGTTCATCAGCTCGGTGAGGCTGGCCACCAGGTCGGCATGCGTGTACGCCTGCCCGCCGTAACCACCGTTGGCGACGGAGCCGCACTGGGACCCGTCGCCCGGCAGCCGACTGCCCAGGGTCTGCTTGAAGCGGGGACTGTCCGGGCCGGGTCCGCTGTAGAGGTCGTCCAGCGACGTCTCGCCCGGAACTCCCGGGTCGCCGCTCTGGTAGAGCTGGAAGAAGACCAGACGGACCGGCTCCGGCACGCCGCGGAGGGTGTCCTCCTCCACGTACCCGCCGGTGCCGAGCGGAAGCCGCTGAACGTCCCAGCTGTCCGGTACTCCCGCCAGCACGGCGTGCGCGGCCCGCGCACCGTCCTCACGGTGCTGCGCGTAGAGACACGCGCTCTCGACCGACCCGTCCGGCAGCGTGTTGGACCGCTCCCCCGCCGTCAGGTAGACCGTCGTGGACGGGCCGCTGTACTCCCGTGTGAGGTCGGGATTCATGAAGAGGATGTCGTCGTCCTCGTGGGCGACGATCTGCAGGTAACCGCCCTCTGATGGGATGTCCGCGGCCACCGCCCCGGTCACCGGGCCGACCACCGCGGCGACCAGCACCGCAACCGCAGAAGCTGCGGCCGACCTGAATCCGAAACGCATGTGTTGAGAACCCTCCCCCGTAACGGCGGGCCGCACTGAAAGAGATCACCCACCGCCGGGCACTGTTCAGCAGTGTACGAAGGTCTGTCAAACCACCGTCAGATCACCGCCTCGACAGCAGGGCTCCTATCACTCCCGTTCCAGGGTCATTACATGATCATGATCTGTCCGGGATCATCGGTGAAACCGTCAACCCAGGCCGCAGCGGCGCGGCCGACGGCATCCTCGTCCCCGGCGTCGGCATGCCGGTCAGCGGTGCACTCGTCGTCCCGAGCAGCGGCACGGGACCGGTCGATGGCGTCGAGGGTTATCCCGGCAGCCCGCCAGCGGACCGCGCGGTGAACGTCAGCGGCAACGTCTCGTCCTTTGCGCGGTCGCGGTGGCGTACGGAGACGTCAGCCGGATCAGGCTCACCGGCCCGGCGAGGGCCCCCGAGGTGTGGACGCTGGCCCACCAGGGCAAGACCGGCGGGGACCGCCTGAGGGCCTGGGCCCACCCGACGAAGCGGGCCGCCTTCGCCTGATGTCTCAGACGACCTGGCTCGGGGCGGCCGCTGGTCCGGGCCGTGAAAGGGTGCAGCATGTCCAACCACCTGCGGTTCTTCTTCGAATACGGCGTCGACACCCCGTTGTGGCCAGGCGCTCCCGGCGATCCCGGCCTCGACAGCCCATACGGATACCCCTGTGACCTGGGAAGGCTGCCGATCTCCCCGGCTACCCGGGCTGAACTGGCGCGACTCGCCCATTGGTACCAGTCGTCGCTCAACGAGGCATACCCACCGGACCCGTCTCCGTGGCCCAAACAACAACAGGAGCTGTTCCAGCAGCAGGCAGCCGCTGCGCTGGAGGCTCTGCGCTGCGAGCTGGGCAGCGACTGGACGGTCGAGGACCGGTCCCACCCGGTGTTCTGACCATGGCCCTCGCAGCGAACCAGATCGTTCGAGGCGGTCACGCCACCGGCAAAGATCAAATGACAGGACACAGGCACTGCAGCAGCTGTTCGGTGCTGCGCAGATGGATCCTCACGGTGGCGGGGTTGAGGCCCACCAGCCGGGCGGTGCCCTCGATGCGG
The DNA here is from genome assembly GCF_042264695.1 of Kitasatospora sp. NPDC056138. Classification (NCBI taxonomy): domain Bacteria; kingdom Bacillati; phylum Actinomycetota; class Actinomycetes; order Kitasatosporales; family Streptomycetaceae; genus Kitasatospora; species Kitasatospora sp. NPDC056138. The sequence goes on from NZ_JBHJVK010000098.1 coordinate 16,782, forward strand.
GCTTTGGCCCTGAAGGCCGTCAGGGTCTCGCGCGGCCGGCAGTCGGTGTCCAGGCGGCCGAGGACGGGCCGGCCCACCGTGTCACTTCGGCGGTGTCCAGGTTGTCGGTGACCACGGGGGCATCCAGGTCCTCCTGAAGGTGTGCAGTCCCGGCCCACACCTCCAGGGCCGAGCATGTCCGAAAGATCGTGTAAGTCCGTGATGTGGCAGGCTGGCCGAGGCCTGGTCTCGGGTCTCGGCCGGCCGGGGCGGCGGCCGCTGTCGATGAAGCTGTTCGAGACGCGCGAGCGAAGCGGCCTCACCTCGGCGGGTGATGACCGCCGTGCACTTCACCAGGGCACTACGCCGGCGTCCTCGAAGAACTGGCCGGTCGGGCCGTCGTCGGGCAGGGTCGCGAGTTTGATGGCGATGGCCGCGCCCTGTTCGGGGGTGCGCACGCCCCGGAAGCCGTTGAGGTCGGTCGCGACGTAGCCGGGGCAGCCGGCGTTGATCAGGATGTTCGTGCCGCTCAGCTCCCGGGCGTACTGGAGGGTGACGGCATTCAGGAACGTCTTCGACGGCGAGTACGCCACGGCCACTGGACCCGTGGTCAGCTCACCAGCGGTCCCTGACTGCCGGGTGAGGGAGCCGACACTGCTGGACATGTTCACGATCCGCGGTGAGGCGGAGCGGCGCAGCAACGGCATCATCGCGTTGGTGACGCGGATGACGCCGATGACGTTGGTCTCCACGACCGTGCGGATGGTGGCGGGGTCGACGCGGGTGGGCTCCTGGGGCGTGCCGCCGGTGATGGCGGCGTTGTTGACGAGCACGTCGAGGTGCCCGGCCTGTTCCTCGATCAGCCGTGCGGCGGCGGTCGCGCTCGCGTCGTCGGTCACGTCCAGCGGTACGCCGAACGCGTCGACGCCGGCCGCGCGCAGTCTCTCCACGGCGGCCTTGCGGCGCTGATCGTCGCGGGCGCCGACGCCGACGCTCCAGCCGAGGGCGCCCAGACCCGCGGCGATCTCGTAGCCGATTCCCTTGTTCGCGCCGGTGACCAGCGCAATCGTTCGTTCGCTCATGGGGACCATGCTGCTCTTGGACCCCGGCGGGGGTCCAAGACCGATTGGGTGGGCAACGATACCTTCCAGGTATTGATCCGGAGTACCGTGGCCGGATGGAGACCAGGGAACTGCGCTATTTCGTCGCTGTCGCCGAAGAGTTGCACTTCGGGCGCGCCGCGCAGCGGCTCGGGATCGCACAGCCGCCTCTGTCACGGGCGATCCAGCAGCTCGAACGCCGACTCGGGGCAGCGCTGCTGGATCGGACCAGCCGCACCGTCACGCTGACCGAGGCCGGTTCGGTGCTGCTGGCCGAGGGTCGGGCGGCCCTCGACGCGGTCGACGCTGCTGAGCGCCGGACCCGCCGCGCCGCTCTTCCCTCGACCGGCCGTCCCGGCCTGGTCCTGGTCACGAAGGCCAGCGCGTCCCGCGAACTGCTGGCGAAACTGCTGGACGCGTACGCCGCCGAACCCGGCGCGGTCCCCGTCGACGTCATCCTGTGCGGCCCGGCCGAGCAGGCACGACTTCTGCGCGAGGGCCGGGCCGACGTGGCGCTGCTGCACCGGCCGTTCGACTCGACGGCCGGGTTCCACACCGAAGAACTCAGCACGGAGAGCCAGGTGGTGGTCCTGCCGACCGGGCATCCGCTCACCGCCCGACCCCATGTGCACATGGCCGACATCACCGGGCTGCCGGGCCTGCCCCTGCCACGCTGGCCCGACCCCGACGGCACCTACCCGCCCGGCCCCGGCCCGCAGGTTCGCGACCACGCGCAGTTGTTGCAGCTCGTCGCGCTCGGGCGTGCTTGCGCGGTCTCACCGGAGTCGTGCCGAGCCCAACTACACGGTGACCTCGCCGCCGTGCCCGTGCTGGACGCGCCGACAGTCACCACCGTGATCGCCTGGCCACCGCACAGCCGTTCCAGAGCCGTCGCCGACCTTGTCCGGACCGCGACACGTTTCCAGTAGTTCCACCATGCCTGGCCAGGTTCCACCTATCGTGTCCCGGCTCAGGGACTGACAACGAGCCGAACGCTCAGCTGGCCAAATCAACCGCTCACTGGCCAACTGAACTGCCGGAGGGATCTACAGGCCTTCCAGGTCCATCCAGGAGATGTCGTTCAGCTCGACGTCGAGGCCGGCGGCGCGGCGGCCGCCGTCCTTGAAGTAGTGCTCCCGCAGCGCTTCGGCGAGCAGTGCTTCCTGCTGAGCCTGGCTGGCTCCGGCGTCGCGGGCCGCGTAGAGGCGGCGGGCGACGTCGCCGGGCATCTTCTGGGTGATCACGCGGGGGCGAGGGTCGTCGGTGGAGCCGCTGGCGGCGCTGAACCCGAACGTCGCCGAGATGTGGAGCATGAAGCCGCGCTGCTCGGCGTCGCGGCGTACCCGTCGGCGTACCCCGGGCTGCCAGGTGGCGCGGACCGCCTGCTCGACTTTCCGGGCGTTGGTCTTGGTCATGGGGATGTCGCCCTTCATCCGGCCTTCGGCCAGGGCCTTGAGGGCGTGGGTCCAGCGCTGGGCGGTGCGCTGCGAGACGCCGGCGGCCTGGGCGAGCTTGGCGGTGTCCTCCTTGGCGACCTTCTCCCACAGGAACTTGACCCGGGTGTTGAGGTGCACCGGGATCGGGCGGGTGCGCTCGGCACGTTCCAGGCCTTCGTCGATCTCCCGGCTCATGGTGTGGGTGTTCCTTCCCGGCCGCCGAGGCGGCGGCCGCTGCTGGCCGTGATGGGGGGTCGGCCGGGCCCTGGTTGGCGCGGGCCCGGCCGGGATGGGCTACTCGTCGGCGGAGACCTGGCCGCCGGTCTTGATGTGGCGGGCCGGGTTCGCCTGGTCGGCGAGCAGCTCCAGGACCTCGGCCATCGGGCGGGAGCCCTCGAACTTCACGTGCCCCGGCGACACGCCGAGGCGCAGCGAGGTGGTGAGGGTGCCGTCGGGGCGGGTGAGGATGTCCAGGGCGCCGGGGCCGGGGGCGGCGAACACGGCGCAGTCGGACAGGACTGCGAAGCAGTGCAGGCCGGTGTCGTCGGCCATGCGGCGGAGTTTGCGGTGGAGGTTGACGGTGGCGGTGTCGATGACCAGGGCGCGCATCAGTGGGTCCCAGGTCAGCCGGTCCAGGGCCGGCCAGCGCTGGCCGGGCTTGTAGCCGTGGCCGCGCGGGCGCTCGCGGAACTTGCCGATGGTGCCCTTGGCGGTCTGCTTGATCGCACTCAGCACGGCGAGCTCCGCCGGGTCGCCGGTTGCCTTGACTGCGGCCATGGCGTCCAGGAACGCCACCGGGTCGGTGTCGGCGAGGGTGAGCGGGACGCCGAGGGCGGTCATCGTGTCGACGTACGCCTGGCGCAGGTGCTTGTGCCACGGGTCCAGGTAGGGACCGGACTCGTGCCGCAGCCAGCCCTCGGTGGGCTGGACCTGGGCTGCGAGCTCGATCGCGTAGGCGACCTTGGCGGTGGTGTACCAGCCGGGGCCGATCGGCGGGGTGCCGTCCGCGGTGAACGGCGACGGCAGGCGGGGGTCGGTGGCGACGCCGGACAGGTCGACGAGCCACGAGCCCGGGATCCGCTTGTCGAAGACCGGGTTGAGCTCGTGGACGGGTTCGGACAGCGGCAGCACCAGGCGGCCGGCCGCGGCGAGGAACGCCATGTTGATGTCCAGGCCCACCGCGAACGGCGCGGCCTTCTCGGCGTCGGTCAGCTCGCGGTGCCAGTCCCACGCCTCCGTGACCAGCTCGCCGCCCACCTCGCGGTCCTGGGCGAGCGGGTGTACGTCCGGGACCTCCGGCGGCGCCGGATCGAACGCCCTCGTGCGGGAGCCCTCCACCGGCCCCGAGGTCCAGCCGGACTCGGTGCGCACCGCCCGGGTGGGCGGGCGCAGTGCGGTGACCAGTTCCAGGCCGGAGACGGCGGTGGAGCCGCGCGGGGTGAGAACGCGGTTCGCGTAGGTGCCGAGCAGGCGGGCTAGGTCCGGGGCGCCGAGGCCGTCCGGGATCTGCCAGCCGCCGGAGGCGAGCGCGCCCCAGGCGGGGATGCACAGCTGCACGCACTGGCGCTTGCCGTCCTCGGGGGTGCGGTAGATCCGCGCCCACGGGCCAAGTCCCCGCTGGGTCAGCAGCCAGCCGGCCTTCTCGACCTGCTTGACGGCCTTGTGGGTCTTCGGCAGCTGGCCGAGACGGGGCACGAACTCCTTCTTCTCGTCCCGGCCCATCGGCGGCAGGCCGAGCTCGGCCAGGACGGTGTCGGTGAGGACGACCAGGGCGTCGCCGTCCTTACCGTGCCGGTGCAGCCGCGGCGAGCCCAGCTTCACCTCAAGCACCCACTCGACCACGTCGGCGAGCGTGCGCCCCACCGGAGCGGTGGCGGCCTGCGTGCCATCGGCGAGGTAGGCCACCAGCGCCCGGCCGTCCCGGGCGACGTCCACCACCGCCAGCGGACCGGCCGGGAACCGCGCGGCGGCAGCCTGCTCCCAGTCCGCCGGGCCCGACTCAGCGGCTGGCTTCTTCGCCGCCGTCTTCCGCGCCCGCGAGGACGCGGCGGCGACCGGACGGGACGACGACGCACGGCGCGGCGCCGCCGGCCCGGCAACGGCGGCCTGGTGGGGCGCAGCGGCCGGAGTCGCGGGGGCGGGCTGCTGGATGGCCGGGACGGCGGTCACGGGCCCTGCCTCTGCTGCGGCGTCGGCGGCAGCTGCGGTGGGCGCGATGGCTGCGCCGGGGCGGCAGAATCCGCCCAGGTGCATGGGCTGGCCCTGTGCCCGGTACGGGGTCGGGCGTCCGCAGCGCACGCACGGCGCCGGTGTCTCGGCCATCAGCTCACCCGCCGGGGTCCGGTCCAGCTCCACCACCGGGTCGCCGCTGAACGCCAGTGGTCCGGCCGGGGAATCGGACGCGGCGGGCGGGGTGGCCGGCTTCGGCGCGGGCGCGGCCGGGGCGAGTTGGGCGGTGATGCCTTCGAGCAGCTTCGCGTAGGCGGCGCGGGCCTCGCCCTGCGGGTCGCGCTGGCCGCCCTCCCACGCGGTGACCGTGCTGGCGCTGACGCCGAGGGCCTTCGCGGTCTCGGCCTTCGTCAGGCCGTACTCGGTGCGCAGCCGCACCCGTTCCGCCGGGTCGGGCAGCGGCACCTGGCGACGCGGGCCGGCGCCGAGCAGCGCGTCGATCGCGTCCGGGATGCCGGTCATCGCTCCCCCTCAGGGACCTGCACCGGAGCGGGGGTGCGGTGGGGGGCGGCATCCAGGAACTCGCGCAGCGCGGCGCCGGTCATGATCCGGGCAGGGTTGCGGCCAGGAGGCAACGGCAGCCGCTGGCCCAGTGCCCACTGGAACCGATCAGCGGGAGCCAGGTCGAAGACGTACTTCCCGCCGGCCTCCGGGTCGGTGACAGCGCTTCGGATCTCGAACGCACCCACACACACCCCGCCGTCAACGAACGCCAGCAGGAAATCGCCGTGGTCGGCGATCGTCTGCTCACCGAACCGCCACCAGCGAGCAGCCGCCTCCCGGACCGTCTCACCACCCCGCAACGACTGCCGGACATCCACCGCGAGCATGAACCCTCCCATCCCAGCTTCCACCACCAACAACCAAACCATAGAAGACTTCGACATGCTTTATCAACCGATAAAGCTGCACAAACTAGCGATAAGAACGTACGCGGTGGCTGCATCAGCCGAACCACATGACGAGGAGCAGTGCGAGACAGAGGCGCGCAAGGTCCGGCGCGGGCCTGCCCGGCCCGCGGATGAACGGGCATGACGAGCTCTCCCCCGCGTGACTGCACCGGCACGACGATCACCCCGCCCGACACGCGAGGACGTCCGAGGCCACCTCTCCGCCTACGTGCTGCTCGGCCCTACGCCGCTGACCGTGTTGGAGACGATGCAGCTGTCGATCAGGGCGATCCAGGTGCCCCAGGCCACGTCGTACTCCTCGATCAAGGCCCACCCCCGGCTGGAGGCGTAGGCGAGGAACACGCCGACCTGGCTGTTCTCGATCCGCCCGGGGGCTTGTATTTCAATTACTGCTTGCTCTGGTGGAGTTGGTGAGACGGTGGACCATGCCTGCGCGTCCGCCCGCCACCGCCTTACGGGCCAAGT
>NZ_JBHJVK010000099.1:0-22825 GCF_042264695.1 Kitasatospora sp. NPDC056138
GGACGGAGCACCGTCCCGCCCCCGGCGGCGGTCGCGGTGTCCGAGCGGGCGGCTTTTCGGCAGCCGTCGTGCGAATGCCGTCGCAGAGCCCGCATTCCTGCGCCTTTCCGGCGCGCTGCGCACAGGGCGTGAGGGGCTGCTGCGGTGTCTCGATCCTATGGCAGTCCCCTTGCACGACAAGGAGATTGACGCCACGGCCGGATAGGGGTCGAATCCGGCCGGATAGGGGTCGGATAGGAGGTGCACAAGGGTTCGGCTGATTTCCCGGCGTAACTAAGCTGGCGCCGCAGCGAAATATGTGGACCACCCGAATGCGGAATGCGACGTAACGTCCGACCGAGGAGATGTGTGTGAACGACAAGCCTCAGACGCCCGAGTTCCGCCTGGAGATCGACCGGTCGGCGGCCCCCGGTCGGGAGCCGGGGCCGATCGACCTCCGCCGGTACTACGCGACCCCCGCCCACTCGGGCATCCCGACCTTCATGGGCGTTCCGCTCTGCCTCAACCAGGAGGACCTGAAGGCCGGGAACGCCGACGTCGCCGTGCTGGGCATTCCGCTGGACTCCTCGATCGGCCACCGCGGCGCGGCCTACGGTCCGCGGATGATCCGCGCCGACGAGCGCTACATCTTCAATGCTCCCGAGGCTGTGATCAACGCCAGCACCCGGATCAACCCGTTCGACGTGCTGAAGGTGGTGGACTACGGCGACGCGGCCGTGGACGCCTTCAGCACGCCGAACTCGATGGACCACATCCGGGGACTGGTCCGGCAGATCGCCGAGATCGGGGCCGTCCCGGTGCTGCTCGGCGGTGACCACTCGCTGCTGTGGCCGAGCGTCGGTGCGCTGGCCGACGTCTACGGCCCGGAGAAGATCGGCGTCATCCACTTCGACGCCCATCCCGACTGCCACGACTCGCAGTTGGGCCACCGGGCCACCCACAGCACCCCGATCCGGCGGATCATCGAGGACGAGAAGATCCCGGCGGGCAACATCGTCCAGGTCGGCCTGCGCACCGTCACCGGCCCCGACAACCAGCTGTTCAACTGGATGCGCCGGCAGGGCATGAAGTCGCACTTCATGGCGGAGATCGAGCGGATCGGGTTCCACGCCGTCCTGGACAAGGCCATCGCAGAGGTGCAGGAGAACGCCGAGTTCGTCTACCTCTCGCTGGACATCGACGTGCTCGACCCGTGCTTCGCGCCCGGGACAGGCACTCCCGAGCCCGGTGGCCTGACCAACCGCGAGCTGTTCCCGGCGTTCCGCCGGATCTGCCACGAGACCAAGGTCATCGGCATGGACGTGGTCGAGGTTGCGCCGCACCTGGACGCCGGCTACTCCACCACGATGAATGCCCGCCGCGCCATCTTCGAGGGCCTGACCGGCCTGGCGATGAACCGGCTGAAGATCGCCGGGCCCAACTACCTGAACCCGATCGTCTCCGGGCAGGTCAAGTTCCCGATGGGCTGAGCCGGTCGGGAGGCCGGTCAGGTGACGAGGAGAGCGGTGGCGCAGGCATGATGCGCCACCGCTTCCTTCGCTCCGGCCCGGCGGCGCGGTCATCGTCGGAGGCGTGGGAGGTACCGGTGGTGCCGGCCGTCTCGGCCGCGGTGTCCGGGTCGACGGCGGGTTTCGGCCGGTCGCGGTGTCTCCTGACCAGCCGGTCGACGACGACCGCGGTGGCGGAATCCACGGCCTGTGGTGCGCGTGCTGTATTCATTGACGCCTGCGAATCGAGCGGCACGCGAGAACGGCGGCACGATGGTTGCGCGGCGAGAGTTCACGCGTATCCGGATACGCCGTCATGCGCGCCGGCGGAAAGGGAGAAAGTGACACCCGAGGTGTCGGCCATGTATAGCATGGGCTCCACTCGTCCGCGCCGGTCATCTTCCGGTACGGCCCCTGCATCCCTTTCGGCACAGGGGGGATAGGGGCAGAGTAGGGGATGTGTACCGGTCCGCCGCGCTGCTAGTTTGACGGGGCGCAAGTATTCTCCGCGATCTCGCCGGAATACCGGTCATGCGTGGTGCGAGCCACTATGGCGAACATTCCGGCGCACGCGGTGAATACCGATGGCAGGAATTTCTCCCGCACGGGCGGGGAGTTGCGGGCGCAGGCTATTCAGCGCGAGTCATTGGCGGTCATGCCCGGTCTTCCCGACGACGTGTTCCGAATCGGACGTCCGGAAGCGGTCGGCACGGCCCTCACGACCGGTTCAAGGGTGGGACGGACAAGGCGTGGAGAACGAAGCGAAGCTCCTCGACTACCTCAAGCGGGCGACCGCCGATCTGCGCGAGACGCGCCGGCGGCTGCGTGAGTTCGAGGAGCAGGAGCCGGAACCGATCGCCATCATCGGCATGGCCTGCCGCTACCCGGGCGGGGTGAACTCCCCCGAGGATCTGTGGCAGTTGGTGGCCACAGGCACCGACGGCGTCTCGGGCTTCCCGGCCGACCGGGGCTGGGACCTCGCCTCGCTCCATGACGAGGACCCGGAACGGCCCGGTACCTCGTACACCCGCGAGGGCGGCTTCCTGCACGACGCCGCCCAGTTCGACCCCGACTTCTTCGGCATCTCGCCGCGCGAGGCCCTCGCCATGGACCCGCAGCAGCGGCTGCTCCTGGAGACCTCCTGGGAGGCGTTCGAACGGGCCGGGATCGACCCCGGGTCCGTACGCGGCAGCGCGACCGGTGTCTTCGCCGGTGTGATGTACCACGACTACGCCTCCCGCCTGCTCGACGTCCCCGAGGAGGTCGCCGGCTACCTCGGCAACGGCAACTCGGGCAGCGTCGCGTCCGGCCGGGTGGCCTACACCCTCGGCCTGGAGGGCCCGGCGGTCACCGTCGACACGGCCTGCTCCTCGTCGCTGGTCGCCCTGCACTGGGCGATCCAGGCGCTGCGGGCGGACGAGTGCTCGCTGGCGCTGGCCGGCGGCGTCGCGGTGATGTCCACCCCCAATGCCTTCATCGACTTCAGCCGCCAGCGCGGGCTGGCCGCCGACGGCCGCTGCAAGTCCTTCGCGGCCGCCGCCGACGGCACCGGCTGGGGCGAGGGCGTCGGAATGCTCCTGGTGGAGCGACTGTCCGACGCCCTGCGCAACGGCCACCAGGTGCTCGGCGTCGTCCGGGGATCCGCGATCAACCAGGACGGCGCCAGCAGCGGCCTCACCGCGCCCAACGGTCCGGCCCAGCAGCGGGTGATCCGGCAGGCCCTCGCGGCGGCCCGTCTGACGGCCACCCAGATCGACGCGGTCGAGGCGCACGGCACGGGTACGACGCTCGGTGACCCGATCGAGGCGCAGGCGCTGCTGGCCACCTACGGCAAGGACCGTGACGCCTCCGCACCGCTCTGGCTGGGTTCGCTGAAGTCGAACATCGGCCACACCCAGGCGGCGGCCGGCGTCGGCGGGATCATCAAGATGGTGATGGCGATGCGGCACGGCGTGCTGCCGCAGACGCTGCACGTGGACCGGCCGACGCACAACGTCGACTGGTCGGCGGGCGCCGTCGAGCTGCTGACCGAGGCCCGGCCGTGGCCGGAGACCGGACGGCCGCGCCGCGCCGCCGTGTCCTCCTTCGGGGTCAGCGGTACCAATGCGCACACCATCCTGGAGCAGGCGCCTGCCCCTGTTCCTGTTGCTGCTTCCGGTGCCGTGGCCGGCGCTGCGAACGAGCCGGGTGAGCCGGAGCTGCCGGTGGTGCCGTGGGTGCCGTGGGTGCTGTCCGGGCGGACCGTGGAGGCGCTTCAGGGGCAGGCCCAGCGGCTGCTGGAGAGGCTGACCACCGCTCCTGACCTGGGAGTCGGGGATGTCGCCCGCTCGCTGGCCACCTCCCGTGCGGCCTTCAAGCAGCGGGCCGCATTGATCGTCCGTGACCGGTCCGAAGCGCTGGCCGCACTGGAGGCCCTGGCGCGGGGCGAGTCGGCGGCTCGGACGGTCGTCGGTGCTGCCGAGGCCGAGGGCCGGACCGCGTTCCTGTTTGCGGGTCAGGGGAGTCAGCGGGTCGGGATGGGCGCCGGGTTGTATGCCGCGTTCCCGGTGTTCGCCGAGGCTTTCGATGCGGTGTGTGTGGAGCTGGATCCGTATCTGGAGCGTCCGCTGCGCGAGGTGGTGTTCGCGGGTGAGGGCGGTCTGCTGGATCAGACGGCCTTCACGCAGCCTGCGTTGTTCGCGGTTGAGGTGGCGCTGTTCCGCCTGGTGGAGTCGTGGGGTGTGCGGCCGGACTTCCTGGCGGGGCATTCGGTCGGTGAGTTGGCTGCGGCGCATGTGGCGGGTGTGCTGTCGCTGGCGGATGCCGCTGTTCTGGTGGCGGCTCGTGGCCGGTTGATGCAGGCGCTGCCCTCGGGTGGTGCGATGGTGGCGGTGCAGGCGTCCGAGGCGGAGGTGCTGCCGCTGTTGACCGCTGAGGTTGGTATAGCAGCGGTCAACGGGCCTTCGTCGGTGGTCATTTCCGGCGGTGAGCGGGCGGTGCTGGCGGTTGCGGAGAAGCTGGCGGCTGAGGGTCGGAAGACGAAGCGGCTGACGGTGAGTCATGCGTTCCACTCGCCGTTGATGGAGCCGATGCTGGCGGAGTTCCGTACGGTCGCGGAGGGTCTGACCTTCCAGGAGCCGAGGATCCCGATCGTCTCCACCCTGACCGGCAAGGTCGCCGACGAGCTGGTCACCCCCGAGTACTGGGTCCGCCACGTCCGCGAGGCCGTCCGCTTCCACGATGCGATGCAGGTGCTGGAGGGTGAGGGCGTCCGCACGTTCCTGGAGCTGGGTCCGGACGGCACGCTCTCGGCGATGGGCCAGGAGTGTGCGGCGGAGGAGGAGGCGGTGTTCGCGCCGGTCCTGCGTCGCGACCGTCCCGAGGCTGAGACCTTCGTCGGCGGCCTGGCCCGGCTGTACGTGCACGGGGTTGCGCTCGACTGGCAGGCGGTCTTCGCGGGCACGGGCGCGCAGCGCGTGGACCTGCCGACGTACGCGTTCCAGCGGGAGCGCTACTGGCTGGACAGCGGTGTTCTCCAGAGCGGTGATGTCACGGCGGCCGGGCTCGGTTCGGTTGAGCACCCGCTGCTCGGTGCGGTCCTTGCGCTGCCGCACTCGGACGGGCACCTCTTCACCGGGCGCCTGTCCCTTGAGACGCACCCGTGGCTGGCCGACCACGCGGTGGCCGGCAGCGTGCTGCTCCCGGGTACGGCCTTCGTGGACCTGGCGGTCGCCGTCGGTGACCAGGTCGGCTGCGGTGTGGTGGAGGAGCTGACGCTGGAGGCACCGCTGGTCGTCCCGGCGACGGGTGCGGTCCAGTTGTGCCTGGCGGTGGGAGAACCCGACAGTGCTGGACGCCGTCCCTTGAGTGTCTACTCCCGCCCGCAGGACGAGTCCGCCGGTGGGACCGTCTGGGCCGACCGTCCGTGGACGCGTCATGCTGCGGGTTCCCTGTCGTCCGGTGGCCGGTCCGCCTCGTTCGATCTGGTGGAGTGGCCGCCGGTGGGTGCGGAGGCTGTGCCGGTCGACGGTCTGTATGAGGGTTTCGCGGCTGCCGGGTTCGGTTACGGTCCGGTGTTCCGGGGTGTCCGCGCGGCGTGGCGGCTTGGCGATGAGGTGTTCGCCGAGGTGGCGCTGCCGGAGGGCAGCCAGGGCGAGGCGGGTCTGTTCGGTCTGCACCCGGCGCTGCTGGACGCGGCGTTGCACGCGGTTGCGCTGGGCGGTGGTCTGGTTGAGGAGACCGGTCAGGGCAGGTTGCCGTTCGCGTGGTCGGGGGTGTCGCTGTTCGCGGCGGGTGCCTCGGTGTTGCGGGTGCGGTTGTCGCGGGCTGGTGCGGATGCGGTGTCGCTGGCGGTTGCCGATGGTACGGGTGTGCCGGTCGCGTCGGTGGAGTCGCTGGTGCTGCGGCCTTTCGCGGCGGACCAGTTGGCGGGTGCGGGCGGTGCGTACGAGTCGCTGTTCCGTCCGGAGTGGGCGGGTGTGGCGCTGCCGTCCGTCGCGTCCTCGGATGTTGTCACTGTGCTGGGCGGGGATGATCTCGGGCTGGGTGATGCCGAGCTGTTCGGGACGCTGGCGGAGTTGCGGGCGGCGGTGGCGGCTGGTCTGTCGGTGCCGGGGACGATCGTGGTCCCGGTGCTGTCCGAGGCCGGTCCGGATGTGGCTGCTGCCACGCACGGCGCGGTGAACCGCGCGCTGGTGCTGGTGCAGGAGTGGCTGGCCGATGATCTGCTCGCGGACACCCGGCTGGTTCTGGTGACCCGTGGTGCGGTGGCTGTCTCTTCTGAGGAGGATGTGCTCGACCTGGCGTCGGCTGCGGTCTGGGGTCTGCTGCGTTCGGCGCAGTCGGAGAATCCGGGGCGGATCGTCCTGCTGGACCTGGACGAGGACCCGGCTTCGCTCCGGGCGCTGCCCGGTGTGCTCGCCTGTGGTGAGCCGCAGTTGGCGGTCCGGGCGGGAGAGGCTCTCGCGCCGCGTCTGGCGCGGGTGCCGTCGGCTGTCGAGGCCGAGCGGCTGGTGCTGGACCCTGAGGGTACGGTGCTGGTGACGGGTGCGACGGGCACGCTGGGTGCGCTGTTCGCCCGGCATCTGGTGACGGAGTACGGTGCGCGCCGGCTTCTGCTGGTCTCGCGTCGTGGGGCGCAGGCGGAGGGTGCTACAGAACTCGCCGACAGCCTGCGTGAGTTGGGTGCGGAGCCGGTCTTCGCGGCCTGCGATGTCGCGGACCGTGAGGCGCTCGCCGCTGTGCTGGCCGGGTACCGTCTGACGGCGGTCGTGCACACGGCCGGTGTGCTAGACGACGGTGTGGTCTCCTCGCTCACCCCGGAGCGTCTGGACACCGTGCTGCGTCCGAAGGTGGATGCGGCGTGGAACCTGCACGAGCTGACGAAGGATCAGGATCTCTCCGCGTTCGTGCTGTTCTCCTCTGCTGCCGGTCTGTTCGGTGCTGCCGGTCAGGCCAACTACGCGGCGGCGAACAGCTTCCTGGACGCCCTCGCCAGCCGGCGTCGTGCCGCCGGCCTTCCGGCGACCTCCCTCGCCTGGGGCCTGTGGGCCGAGGACGGCGGCATGGCAGCCGAGTTGGACGAGATCGACGTCCAGCGGATGGCGCGCGGCGGTGTCGCCGCGCTCACCGCCGCCGACGGCCTGCAGCTGTTCGGCACCTCGCTGGGCGCGGACGAAGCCGTGCTGGTACCGATCCACCTTGACCTGGCCGGCCTGCGCGGGCAGGCGGAGGCGGGCACGCTGCCGCCGCTGCTGCGCGGTCTGATCAGGCTCCCCGCCCGGCGGGCCGCCGCCGCGGTCGCAGCAGCAGGACCCGACCGGTCCGCTCTCGGACTGAGGCTCGCCGCTCTGCCGTCGGCCGAGCAGGACCAGGAACTGCTGGACCTCGTCCGCACCCAGGCGGCTGCCGTGCTGGGCCACGGCGGTCCCGAGGCGGTCGATCCCACCCGTGCCTTCCGGGACCTGGGCTTCGACTCCCTCAGCGCGCTCGAACTCCGCAACAGCCTCAACGCGGCGACCGGGCTGCGCCTGCCCGCCACGCTGGTGTTCGACCACCCCAATCCGCAGGCGCTCGCCCTGTACCTGCGCACCGAGCTGGTCGGCGGGCGGGAGTCGAGCCAGCCGGCCGTCGCCGCAGGTGCGTCCGTGGACGACGACCCGATCGCCATCGTCGCGATGAGCTGCCGGTTCCCGGGCGGTGTGCAGACCCCTGAGGACCTGTGGCGGCTGGTCTCGGCCGGACGTGACGCGGTCTCCTTCTTCCCCGAGGACCGTGGCTGGGACGTCGAGAACCTCTACCACCCGGACCCGGAACACCCGGGTACCTCGTACACCCGCCAGGGCGGGTTCCTGCACGACGCCGCCGAGTTCGACCCGACGTTCTTCGGGATCAGCCCGCGTGAGGCGCTGGCCACCGATCCGCAGCAGAGGCTGCTGCTGGAGACGTCCTGGGAGGCGTTCGAGCGGGCCGGGATCGAGCCGGCCACGCTGCGCGGCAGCCGGACCGGAGTGTTCGTGGGCGTGATGTACCACGACTACGCGACCCGGCTGCAGGACGTCCCGAGCGGGGCCGAGGGCTATCTGGGCAGCGGCGGCGCCGGCAGCATCGCGTCGGGCCGACTGTCCTACACCTTCGGTCTCGAGGGCCCGGCCGTCACGGTCGACACGGCGTGCTCCTCCTCGCTGGTCGCGCTGCACTGGGCGATCCAGGCGCTGCGCTCCGGTGAGTGCTCGCTCGCCCTGGCCGGTGGCGTCACCGTGATGGCGACCCCGGGCACCTTCGTGGACTTCAGCCGCCAGCGCGGCCTGTCGGCCGACGGCCGCTGCAAGGCGTTCTCGGACGACGCGGACGGCACCGGCTGGGGTGAGGGCGTCGGCATGCTGCTGGTCGAGCGGCTCTCGGACGCGCAGCGCAACGGCCACCCGGTACTCGGCATCGTGCGCGGCTCCGCGATCAACCAGGACGGCGCCAGCAACGGCCTGACCGCCCCCAACGGTCCGTCCCAGCAGCGGGTGATCCAGCAGGCGCTGGCCTCGGCCGGTCTGTCCGCCGCGCAGGTCGATGCGGTGGAGGCGCACGGCACGGGCACCCGGCTGGGCGACCCGATCGAGGCGCAGGCGCTGCTGGCGACGTACGGCCAGGAGCACTCCGAGGACCGGCCGCTCTGGCTCGGTTCGGTGAAGTCCAACCTGGGCCACACCCAGGCCGCCGCCGGTGTCGCCGGTGTGATCAAGATGGTCATGGCGATGCAGCACGGCGTCCTGCCGCAGACCCTGCACGTCGGCGAGCCGTCCTCGCACGTGGACTGGTCGGTCGGCGCGGTCTCGCTGCTGGCCGAGGCGCAGCCCTGGCCGGAGACCGGCGAGCCGCGCCGGGCTGGTGTGTCGTCCTTCGGAATCAGCGGTACCAACGCCCACACCATCCTCGAACAGGCACCGGCCGCCGTGGACTCACGCCCGGAGGGGACGTCACGCCGGGCGCTGCCGCTGCTGCTGTCGGGCAGGACCGCCGCCGCACTGCGGGACCAGGCCCGGCGACTGCGTGAACACCTCGCCGCCCGCAGCGAGTTGGCGATTCCCGATCTCACCTACTCGCTGGCCACGGCCCGTGCGCTGTTCGAACACCGAGCCGCGCTGGTGGGAAGGGACCGCGATGAACTGCTGACCGGACTGGACGCCTTGGCCGCCGGTGCGGCCCCGGCGAACGCCGCCGTCGGCAGCGCGGCCGGAACCGGGGTCAAGTCGGCCTTCCTCTTCGCCGGGCAGGGCAGCCAACGCCCCGCCATGGGAGCGGAGTTGTACGAGGCGTATCCGGTGTTCGCCGAGGCCTTCGACGCGGTGTGTGCGGAGCTGGACCGGGAGCTGGAGCGTTCGCTGCACGAGGTGGTCTTCGCGGGGCAGGACGGCCTGCTCGACCGCACCGGCTACACCCAGCCCGCGCTGTTCGCGATCGAGGTGGCGCTGTTCCGGCTCGCCGAGTCGTGGGGCGTCCGGCCGGACTTCCTGGCCGGGCACTCGATCGGTGAGCTGGCCGCCGCCCACGTCGCGGGTGTGCTCTCGCTCCGGGATGCGGCCGCGCTGGTGGCCGCCCGGGGCCGGCTGATGGAGCAACTGCCCGCAGGCGGCGCGATGGTGGCGCTCCAGGCGAGTGAGGGCGAGGTGCTGCCCCTGCTGATCGGCCGCCAGGACGAACTGGGCATCGCCGCCGTCAACGGTCCCGACTCGCTGGTGGTCTCGGGTGACGAGCGCTCGGTCCTGGAACTGGCCGCGGACTGGGAGGCCCAGGGCCGGAAGACCAAGCGGCTCATGGTCAGCCACGCGTTCCACTCGCCGCTGATGGAGCCGATGCTGGCGGAGTTCCGGGCGGTGGCCGAGGGGCTGACCTACGACGCTCCCCGGATCCCGATCGTCTCCACTCTCACCGGTAAGGTCACCGACGAGCTGGTCACTCCCGAGTACTGGGTGCGGCACGTCCGCGAGGCTGTCCGCTTCGACGACGCGGTGCGGACGTTGGAGGGCCTGGGTGTCCGGGCCTATCTGGAGCTGGGCCCGGACGGGACGCTCGCCGCGATGGGACAGGAGTGCGTGGCCGAGGCTGCGCTGTTCGTGCCGCTGCTGCGCCGCGACCGCCCGGAGTCCGAGGCCGCAGGCGCGGCGTTGGCCCGCCTGCACGTGGCCGGGGTCCGGGTGGACTGGGAGGCCGCGTACGCCGGAACCGGCGCCCGGCGGGTCGACCTGCCCACCTACGCCTTCCAGCGGGAGCGCTACTGGCCGCAGGTGGGCGGCGGTCCGGTCGGCGATGTCGCCTCGGCGGGCCTGGACGCGGTCGACCACCCGCTGCTGGGCGCGGCCGTGCCGCTGGCCGACGGTGACGGCTACCTGTTCACGGGCCTGCTCTCGACGGCGGCGCACCCCTGGCTGGCCGACCACGCGGTGGCGGGCAGCGTGCTGCTGCCGGGCACGGCCTTCGTCGACCTGGCGCTCGCCGCCGGTGACCAGGTCGGCTGCGGCCTGCTGGAGGAGCTCACCCTCGAAGCGCCGCTGGTGCTGCCGGAGAAGACGCCCGCTCAGCTGCAACTGCGTCTGGGGGCGGCCGACAGTGCGGGGCGGCGTACCGTCAGCCTGCACGCGCGGGGTGCCGACGCAGCGGACGACGAGCCGTGGACGCGTCATGCGACGGGTCTGCTGGCCGAGGGTGGTGCTGCGGAGTCGTTCGATCTGGTGGAGTGGCCGCCGGTGGGTGCGGAGGCCGTGCCGGTCGATGAGCTGTACGACCGGTTCGCGGCGGCCGGGTTCGGTTACGGTCCGGTGTTCCAGGGGCTTCACGCGGCGTGGCGGCTGGGTGATGAGGTGTTCGCCGAGGTGGCGCTGCCGGAGGCCGACCGGGCGGAGGCGGGTCTGTTCGGTCTGCACCCGGCCCTGCTGGACGCGACGCTGCACGCTGTTGGCTTGGGTGGTCTGCTGGAGGGCACTGGTCAGGGTCGGCTGCCGTTCGCGTGGTCGGGGGTGTCGCTGTTCGCGGCGGGTGCCTCGGAGTTGCGGGTGCGGTTGTCGCGGGCTGGTGCGGATGCGGTGTCGCTGCTCGTGGCCGACGGTGCGGGTGTGCCGGTCGCGTCGGTGGAGTCGCTGGTGCTGCGGCCGTTCGCGGCCGACCGGTTGGCGGGTGCGGGCGGTGTGCACGAGTCGTTGTTCCGTCCGGAGTGGACGGGCGTCGCGCTGCCGTCCGTCGCTTCGCTCGATGGTGTGGTGGTGCTGGGGGCGGAGCTTGCCGGGTTCGAGCAGGCCGAGCGGTTCGAGGACCTGGGTGCGCTGCTGGCGGCTGCCGCCGCCGGTGAGACCGTGCCGGAGACGATCCTGGTGCCGGTCTCGTCCGGGCCTGACCAGGACGTTGCCGCTGCCACGCACAGCGCCGTGCACGGTGCGCTGGCGCTGGTGAAGGAGTGGCTGGCCGAGGACCTGCTCGCGGACAGCCGGCTCGTCCTGGTGACCCGTGGCGCGGTGGCTGTCGCCTCAGAGGAAGATGTGCTCGACCTGGCCTCGGCCGCCGTTCTGGGGCTGCTGCGCTCGGCGCAGTCGGAGAACCCGGGCCGGATCGTCCTGCTCGATATCGACGAGGACCCGGCTTCGCTGGACGCGTTGCCGAACGCCGTCGAGAGCGGCGAGCCCCAACTCGCCCTGCGCTCGGGCAAGGCGGTGGCGCTCCGCCTCGGGCGGGTGCCTTCGGCTGCCGGGGCCGAGCGGCCGGTGCTGGACCCCGAAGGGACGGTACTGCTCACCGGCGCGACCGGTTCGCTGGGCCGTGTGGTGGCCCGGCACCTGGTCGAACGACGAGGCGTCCGCCGCCTCCTGCTGGTGTCACGCCGGGGCGAAGCAGCCGAGGGCGCAGCGGAGTCGGCCGCAGAACTCTCGGCGTTGGGCGCCTCGGTCCGGTTCGCCGCCTGCGACCTGGCGGACCGGGACGCCACCGCGGAGCTGCTGGCGGCCGTGCCCGCCGAGCACCCGCTCACCGCCGTCGTACACACCGCAGGCGTCCTGGACGACGGCGTCATCTCGTCCCTGACCCCCGAGCGGGTGGGCACCGTGCTGCGCCCGAAGGTCGACGCGGCGTGGAACCTGCACCTGCTGACCCAGGAGCTGGACCTGTCGGAGTTCGTGCTGTTCTCCTCCGCCGCCGGTGTCTTCGGCAACGCGGGTCAGGCCAACTATGCGGCGGCGAACAGCTTCCTGGACGCCCTCGCCACCCGGCGTCGCGCCGCCGGACTCCCCGCGACCTCCCTCGCCTGGGGCCTGTGGGCGGAAGAGGGCGGCATGGCAGGCGAGCTCGCCGAGCTCGACGTCCGGCGGATGACACGCGGCGGTGCGGCGGCCCTGTCGGTCGACGACGGCCTCGCCCTGTTCGACACCTGTGCCGTGCTACCGGACGCCGTCCTGGTGCCGGCCCGGCTGGAGCTGGCCGGGCTGCGCGCCCAGGCGGCCGAGTCGGGCCAGGTCCCGGCCCTGCTGCGCGGCCTGGTCCGGGCGCCCGCCCGCAGGGCCACGGCCTCGGTGGTGGAGACCGACCCCGCCGCCGCGCTCAGGCAGCGGCTCGCCGGGCTCCCCGCCGACGAGCAGGAACGCATCCTGCTGGAGCTGGTCTGCGGGCAGGTCGCCACGGTGCTCGGCTACGCCGGCGCCTCGGCCGTCCAACCGTCCCACGCTTTCCGCGAGTTGGGCTTCGACTCGCTGACGGCCGTCGAACTGCGCAACCGGCTCAATGCGGTCACCGGCCTGCGGCTGCCCGCCACGCTGATCTTCGACTACCCGAGCCCCGTCGATCTGGTCGGACATCTGCGGACGGTGATCCCGCAGGACGGTTCGGCGGTCGCACCGAGCGTCTTCGCCGAGCTCGACCGGCTCGCCGAGGCCCTCGCGGTGGCGCCGGCGGACGAGGAGACC
This sequence comes from Kitasatospora sp. NPDC056138, assembly GCF_042264695.1. Lineage (NCBI taxonomy): Bacteria > Bacillati > Actinomycetota > Actinomycetes > Kitasatosporales > Streptomycetaceae > Kitasatospora > Kitasatospora sp. NPDC056138. The sequence continues at coordinate 12,902 of NZ_JBHJVK010000099.1, forward strand.
GGGGCCAGGGTCACGCTGCGCCTCCAGGCCCTGCTGGCGCAGTGGCGGGCCACGGCGACGCCCGACCGGCCTGACGACGACGACCGCGATCTCGAATCGGCCACCGACGACGAACTGTTCGACCTCCTCGACGACGAGCTCGAGACTTCCTGACCCACGCGCGACCCTCCCCGGCCTCCGGCAGGGGACCCCGACTTGCCGCAAGGAGCGGACGGACATGCTGAACGAGGACAAGCTGCGCGACTACCTCAAGCGCGCCACCGCCGATCTGCGGAACGCCCGCCGACGCCTGCGGGAGATGGAGGAGCGCGATCAGGAGCCGATCGCGATCGTCGGCATGGCCTGCCGCTACCCCGGCGGGGTCGCCTCGCCCGAGGAGCTGTGGCAGCTGGTCGCGGCCGGTGGCGACGCCATCAGCGGTTTCCCGGCCGACCGTGGCTGGGACGAGTCCACGCTGATCGACGACGACCCGGACGCACAGGGCACCAGCTACGTCAGCCAGGGCGGGTTCCTGCACGACGCCAGCGAGTTCGACCCGGCGTTCTTCGGGATCTCGCCGCGCGAGGCGCTCGCCATGGACCCGCAGCAGCGGCTGCTGCTGGAGACCTCGTGGGAGGCGTTCGAGCGGGCGGGCATCGACCCGACGGCGCTCAAGGGCAGCCGGACCGGCATCTTCGCCGGACTGATGTACCACGAGTACGCCAGCCGGCTCGGCGCCGTGCCCGAGGGCGTCGAGGGCCACCTGGGCACCGGCAGCTTCGGCAGCGTCGCCTCGGGCCGGGTGTCCTACACCTTCGGTCTCGAGGGCCCTGCGGTCACCGTGGACACCGCCTGCTCGTCCTCGCTGGTCGCGCTCCACCTGGCCGTCCAGGCGCTGAGGACGGGCGAGTGCACGATGGCACTGGCCGGTGGCGTCACGGTGATGGCGACTCCCGGCACCTTCGTGGAGTTCAGCCGGCAGCGCGGCCTGGCGACGGACGGGCGCTGCAAGGCGTTCTCGGACGACGCGGACGGCACCGGCTGGGGCGAGGGCGTGGGCATGCTGCTGGTGGAGCGGCTGTCGGACGCCGAGCGCAACGGGCATCCGGTGCTGGCCGTGGTGCGGGGTTCGGCGATCAACCAGGACGGTGCGTCCAACGGTCTGACCGCGCCGAACGGTCCGTCCCAGCAGCGGGTGATCCGGCAGGCCCTGGCCAGCGCATCCCTGACGCCTGGTCAGATCGACGTGGTCGAGGCGCACGGTACGGGCACCACGCTGGGTGACCCGATCGAGGCGCAGGCGCTGCTGGCGACGTACGGCCAGGAGCGCGCGGCGGACCGGCCGCTGTGGCTGGGTTCGCTGAAGTCGAACATCGGTCACACGCAGGCGGCGGCGGGTGTCGGCGGCATCATCAAGATGGTGATGGCGATGCGGCACGGCGTGCTGCCGCAGACGCTGCACGTGACCGAGCCGTCCTCGCACGTGGACTGGTCGGCGGGTGCGGTGGAGTTGCTCTCGCAGACGCGGCCGTGGCCGGAGACGGGGGAGCTGCGCCGGGCGGGTGTGTCGTCGTTCGGGTTCAGCGGGACGAATGCGCACGTGATCATCGAACAGGCGCCGGTGTCGGTGGTGGCCGAGGAGCCGGTTGGCGACGGGCCGGTGCCGGTGCCGGTGCCGGTGGTGGGTGCGTCGGTGGTGCCGTGGGTGGTGTCGGGTCGTGGTGCGGAGGCGTTGCGGGGGCAGGCGGCGCGGCTGCGGGCGTTCGCGGCGGGTGAGCCGGGGCTGGACGTGCCGGGTGTCGGCCGTGCGCTGGCGACCGGCCGTGCCGTGCTGGAGAACCGGGCCGTGGTGCTCGGCGACAGTCTTGCGGAACTCGACCTCGCTCTGAGGGAGTTGGTCGAGGGCGGTCCTGCCACGCAGGTGATCGAGGGTGTTGCGGGGTCTGCGGGGAAGGTGGCGTTCGTCTTCCCGGGGCAGGGTTCGCAGTGGGCGGCGATGGGTGCCGGGTTGTGGGCGGAGTCGGCGGTGTTCGCGGGGCGGATCGCCGAGTGCGGGGCTGCGTTGGCGCCGTTCACGGACTGGTCGTTGGAGGATGTGCTGCTCGGCCGGGCCGGTGAGGCGTGGCTGGATCGGGTGGATGTGGTCCAGCCGGTGCTGTGGGCGGTGATGGTGTCGCTGGCGGAGGTGTGGCAGTCGGCGGGGGTCCGTCCGGCTGCGGTGGTGGGTCATTCGCAGGGTGAGATCGCGGCTGCGGTGGTGGCGGGTGCGCTGTCGCTGGAGGACGGTGCGCGGGTGGTGGCGCTGCGCAGCCGGGCGATCGCGGCCGGTCTGGCGGGGCGTGGCGGGATGGTGTCCGTTGCGCTGCCGGTGGAGGCCGTGCGCGAGCGGCTCGCGGTGTGGGGTGAGGAGCGGGTTTCGGTCGCTGCGGTCAACGGGCCGTCGTCGGTGGTGGTTTCGGGTGAGCCGGCCGCGCTGGAGGAGCTGCTGGCTTCCTGCGAGGCGGACGGTGTCCGGGCCCGTCGGGTGCCGGTGGACTACGCCTCGCACTCCGCACAGGTGGAGTCCATCCGCGAGGAGCTGGCCGAAGCGCTGGCAGGGATCACTCCACAGGCGGGCCGGGTGCCGCTGCTGTCCACGGTGACCGGCGAGCTGGTCGACGGTTCGGGGATGGACGCGGAGTACTGGTACACCAACCTCCGTACCACCGTGGAGTTCGCCGACGCGACGCGTGCGCTTCTCGAGGAGCACGGCGTCGGGACCTTCGTCGAGGTCAGCGCACACCCCGTGCTGGTGACCGGGGTGCAGGAGACCGTCGAGGAGGCCGGCCGGGAGGCCGTGACGGTTGGCACGCTGCGCCGGAACGAGGGTGGTGCCCGTCGGGTGCTGGCCTCGTTCGCGGAGGCGTGGGTGCGGGGTGTCGCTGTTGACTGGCAGGCAACCGCCTTCGCGGGTACCGGTGCCGGGCGGGTCGACCTGCCCACGTACGCCTTCCAGCGCCGCCGCTACTGGCTGGACGCACCGACGGCTCCCGTCACGGCCGGGCGCGACACCGCCCTCGACCCGGTGGAGGCGGAGTTCTGGGCGGCCGTCGACAGCGAGGACCTGGCCGCGCTGGCCGACTCCCTGGACCTCGACCTCGGCGGGGACGCGCCGCTGAGTGCCGTGCTGCCCGCACTGTCCTCGTGGCGGCGGCAGCGCCGTGAGCACTCCACGGTGGACGGCTGGCGCTACCGCGTCACCTGGCAGCCGCTGACCGACCTCCCTGCGCCCGTCCTCTCCGGGACCTGGCTGCTGGTGGTCCCGGCCGAGCACGCCGAGGACACCCCCTGGGCGGCGGCCGCGGCCGAGGCGCTCGCCCGGCACGGCGCAGACGTCCGCCGACTGCCGGTCGACTCGGCCGACCTGGACCGGGAGGCGCTGTCCGAGCGCCTGCGGGCCGAGCTCACCGAGGGCGCCGCCGGTGTCCTCTCACTGCTCGGACTCGCCGAGCAGCGCTGCGCCGCGTACCCGTCCGTGCCGTTCGGCATGGCGGGCTCGGTGGTGCTGCTCCAGGCGCTGGCCGATGCCGGGTTCGAGGTCCCGGTCTGGACCGCCACCCGTGGCGCCGTGGCGGTGAGCCGCGCCGAGCGGCTGGCCGACCCCGAGCAGTCGCTGGTCTGGGGTCTGGGCCGGGTCGCCGCACTGGAGGACGCGGCACGCTGGGGCGGTCTGGTGGACCTGCCGGGGCAGGTGGACGAGCGTGCGGTGGAGCGGCTGGTCCGGGTGCTCGCCGGGACGGGTGGTGAGGACCAGCTGGCGGTGCGGGCGTCGGGGGTGTTCGTCCGTCGCCTGGTGCACGCTCCCTCGGGTGCGGCGCCGGTGGAGGGCTGGCGTCCGTCCGGGACCGTGCTGGTCACCGGTGGTACGGGTGCGCTGGGTGCGCACGTGGCCCGCTGGCTGGCGCGCAGCGGTGCCGAGCACCTGCTGCTCACCAGCCGTCGCGGCCCGGACGCCGAAGGCGCGTCCGAGCTGCGCGAGGAGCTGACCGCCCTGGGCGCCCGGGTGACGATCGAGTCCTGTGACGTCTCCGACCGCGCTGCGCTCGCCGAACTGCTCGACCGGGTGCCTGCCGAACACCCGCTGACCGCCGTGATGCACACCGCCGCGGTGCTGGACGACGCGGTGATCCAGGCCCTGACGGCCGACCAGCTGGAGCGGGTGCTGCGGGTCAAGGTGGACTCCGCCCTGCACCTGCACGAACTGACGAAGCATCAGGAGCTCGACGCCTTCGTGCTCTTCTCCTCCTTCGCGGCCACCTTCGGGGCGCCCGGACAGGGCAACTACGCCCCCGGCAACGCCTTCCTGGACGCGCTCGCCGAACAGCGCCGGGCCGACGGTCTGCCCGCCACCTCGGTGGCCTGGGGGCCGTGGGGCGAGGGCGGGATGGCCGAGGGCGGCGTCGGCGACCGGATGCGCCGGCACGGCATCCTGGAGATGGCGCCCGACCTGGCCGTCACCGCGCTCCAGCAGGCCCTGGACCAGGACGACACGGTGCTGACCGTCACCGACATCGACTGGGAGCGCTTCGCACTCGCCTTCACCTCGGGCCGCGAGCGCCCGCTGCTCTTCGAAGTGCCCGAGGCCGTGGCGGCGTTGAAGGCCGGCGGGGCCGGAGCCGAGAGCCGGCCGGCGACCGGCGGTGCACTGGCCGGACGGCTGGCGGGTGTGTCGCCCGCCGAGCGCGAGCGGATCCTGTTGGACCTGGTCACCTCCCACGTCGCGGCCGCGCTCGGCTACCCGGGCCCGGAGGCGGTCGACACCGGCCGGGCCTTCAAGGAGCTGGGCTTCGACTCGCTGACCGCCGTCGAGCTGCGCAACCGGCTCGGCGCCGCCGCCGGGATCAAGCTCCCGGCCACCCTGATCTACGACCACCCGACCTCGCTCGCGCTGGTCCGCCACCTCGACGAGGAGCTGTCCGGCGCCGCGACCGGCGTCGCAGCCCCGGTCGGGGTCAGGGCGGCCGCCGACGAGCCGATCGCGATCGTCGGCATGAGCTGCCGCCTCCCCGGCGGGGTGTCCTCGCCGGAGGACCTGTGGCAGCTGCTGGTCGCCGCCGGTGACGCCCTGTCGGAGTTCCCCGCCGACCGGGGCTGGGACCTGGACACGGTCTTCAACGCCGACCCCGACCACCAGGGCACCTCGTACATCCGCGAGGGCGGCTTCCTGCACGACGCGAGCCGCTTCGACGCCGCGTTCTTCGGGATCTCGCCGCGCGAGGCCCTCGCCATGGACCCGCAGCAGCGGCTGCTGCTGGAGACCTCCTGGGAGGCCGTCGAGCGGGCGGGCATCGACCCCACCACGCTGCGCGGCAGCCGGACCGGTGTCTTCGCGGGCACCAACGGCCAGGACTACCTGGGCCTGCTGGCCGGTGCGGCACACTCGGCGGAGGGCCATGTCGCCACCGGCACGGCGGCGAGCGTCGTCTCGGGACGGGTCTCGTACCTCTTCGGCCTCGAAGGCCCGGCGATGACCGTCGACACCGCCTGCTCCGCCTCCCTGGTCGCGCTGCACCTGGCCGTGCAGTCGCTGCGCAACGGCGAGTGCGACCTGGCGCTGGCCGGCGGCGTTACGGTGATGTCCACACCGGGAACCTTCATCGAGTTCAGCCGGCAGCAGGGACTCGCCTCCGACGGGCGCTGCAAGCCGTTCTCGGCCGCCGCCGACGGCTTCACACCGTCCGAGGGCGTGGGCATGCTGCTGGTCGAGCGGCTGTCGGACGCGCGGCGCAACGGACATCCGGTGCTGGCGGTGGTGCGGGGTTCGGCGATCAACCAGGACGGTGCGTCCAACGGTCTGACCGCGCCGAACGGGCCGTCCCAGCAGCGGGTGATCCGGCAGGCCCTGGCCGATGCCGGGCTGACGGCGGACCAGGTGGACGCGGTGGAGGCGCACGGTACGGGTACGAAGCTGGGCGACCCGATCGAGGCGCAGGCGCTGATCGCCACCTACGGCCAGGGCCGCCCCGAGGACCGTCCGCTGCTGCTCGGCTCGGTGAAGTCCAACATCGGCCATGCACAGGCGGCCGCCGGTCTGGCCGGTGTCATCAAGATGGTGGAGGCCCTGCGGCACGGCTTCCTGCCGGAGAGCATCCACCTGGACGAGCCCTCGCCGCACGTGGACTGGTCGGCGGGTGCGGTGGAGTTGCTCTCGCAGGCGCGGCCGTGGCCGGAGACGGGGGAGCTGCGCCGGGCGGGTGTGTCGTCGTTCGGGTTCAGCGGGACGAATGCGCACGTGATCATCGAGCAGGCGCCGGAGCCGGTGGCTGCCGAGGAGGCGGTTGGCGACGGGCCGGTGCCGGTCGCGGGTGTGCCGGTGGTGGGTGCGTCGGTGGTGCCGTGGGTGGTGTCGGGTCGTGGTGCGGAGGCGTTGCGGGGTCAGGCGGCGCGGCTGCGGGCGTTCGCGGCGGGTGAGCCGGGGATGGACGTGTCGGGTGTCGGCCGTTCGCTGGCGACCGGCCGTGCCGTGCTGGAGAACCGGGCTGTGGTGCTCGGCGACAGTCTTGCGGAACTCGACCTCGCTCTGAGGGAGTTGGTCGAGGGCGGTCCTGCCACGCAGGTGATCGAGGGCCTGGCTGGGTCTGCGGGGAAGGTGGCGTTCGTCTTCCCGGGTCAGGGTTCGCAGTGGGCTGCGATGGCGGTGGAGTTGCTGGAGTGCTCTGCGGTGTTCGCGGAGCGGATGGGGGAGTGTGCGGCTGCGCTGGCGCCGTTCACGGACTGGTCGCTGCTGGACGTCGTGCGGGGCACGGCGGGTGAGGCGTGGCTGGAGCGGGTGGACGTCGTTCAGCCGGTGCTGTGGGCGGTGATGGTGTCGCTGGCGGAGGTCTGGCGGTCGGCGGGCGTTGAGCCGTCGGTCGTGGTCGGCCATTCGCAGGGTGAGATCGCGGCTGCTGTGGTGGCGGGTGCGCTGTCGCTGGAGGACGGTGCGCGGGTGGTTGCCCTGCGCAGCAAGGCGATCGCGGCCGGTCTGGCGGGGCGTGGCGGGATGGTGTCGGTGGCGCTGCCGGTGGAGGCCGTGCGCGAGCGGCTCGCGGTGTGGGGTGAGGAGCGGGTTTCGGTCGCTGCGGTCAACGGGCCGTCGTCGGTGGTGGTTTCGGGTGAGCCGGCCGCACTGGAGGAGCTGCTGGCGTCGTGTGAGGCGGATGGTGTCCGGGCCCGTCGGGTGCCGGTGGACTACGCCTCGCACTCGGCGCAGGTGGAGTCGATCCGCACGGAACTGCTGGATGTCCTGAGGGACGTCACCCCGCAGGCGGGCCGGGTGCCGCTGCTGTCCACGGTGACGGGCGAGCTGGTCGACGGTTCCGGCATGGACGCCGAGTACTGGTACACCAACCTCCGTACCACCGTGGAGTTCGCCGACGCGACGGCCGAGTTGCTGCGCAGCCACGGCGTCGGCACCTTCGTCGAGGTCAGCGCACACCCCGTCCTCGTCATGGCCGTCCAGGAGAGCATCGAAGCAGCCGGCCGCGAGGCGGTCACGGTTGGCACGCTGCGCCGGAACGAGGGTGGTGCCCGTCGGGTGCTGGCCTCGTTCGCGGAGGCGTGGGTGCGCGGTGTGGCCGTGGACTGGCAGGCGGCGGCCTTCGCGGGCACCGGTGCCGGGCGGGTGGACCTGCCCACCTACGCCTTCCAGCGCCGCCGCTACTGGCCCGAGCTGGCCCGGACCGAGGACAGTAGGGCCGAGCTCGCCGGCGATCCGGTGGAGGCGGAGTTCTGGGCGGCCGTCGACAGCGAGGACCTGGGCGCGCTGGCCGACTCCCTGGACCTCGACCTCGGCGGCGATGCGCCGCTGAGTGCCGTGCTGCCCGCGCTGTCCTCGTGGCGGCGGCAGCGCCGTGAGCACTCCACGGTGGACGGCTGGCGCTACCGCGTCAGCTGGCAGCCGCTGGCCGACCAGCCGGCGCCCGTCCTCTCCGGGACCTGGGCGGTCGTGCTGCCCGAACGGCTGGCGGAGGACACCTGGGTGACCGAGGTGACCCGTGCACTCGCCCGGCGCGGCGCGGAGATCAGGCAGGTCACCGTCGCGACCGAGGACCTGGACCGCGCGGAGCTGGCCGTGCTGCTCCGCAAGCAGCTGGACGACGTGGTCGAGCCGGCCGGAGTGCTGTCCCTGCTCGCGCTGGCGGAGCAGCCGCACCCGGAGCACCCGGGTCTGCCGTCCGGCCTGGCCGGGACGGTCGCCCTGGTGCAGGCGCTCGGTGACGCCGGGTTCGAGGCGCCGCTGTGGTGCGCCACGCGCGGTGCCGTGGCGGTGAACCGCGCCGAGCGGCTGTCGAACCCGGAGCAGTCGCTGGTCTGGGGTCTGGGCCGGGTCGCCGCGCAGGAGCAGCCGCAGCGCTGGGGCGGTCTGGTGGACCTCCCCGAGCAGGTGGAGGAGCGGGCGCTGGACCGGCTGGTGGCCGCGCTGGCCGGTGCCGGGTCCGAGGACCAGCTGGCGGTGCGGGCGTCGGGGGTGTTCGTCCGTCGTCTGGTGCACGCGCCTTCGGGTGCGGTGCCGGTGGAGGGCTGGCGTCCGTCCGGGACGGTGCTGGTCACCGGTGGTACGGGTGCGCTGGGTGCGCACGTGGCCCGCTGGCTGGCGCGCAGCGGTGCCGAGCACCTGCTGCTCACCAGCCGTCGCGGCCCGGACGCCGAAGGCGCGTCCGAGCTGCGCGAGGAGCTGACCGCCCTGGGCGCCCGGGTGACGATCGAGTCCTGTGACGTCTCCGACCGCTCGGCGCTCGCCGAACTGCTCGACCGGGTGCCGGCCGAGCACCCGCTGACCGCCGTGATGCACACCGCCGGTGTCCTGGACGACGGGGTGCTCGACCTGCTGACGCCCGACCGGGTCGCGGGCGTGCTGCGGCCCAAGGTGGACGCGGCGCTGAACCTGCACGAACTGACGAAGCATCAGAAGCTCGGTGCCTTCGTGCTGTTCTCCGGCATCGCGGGCACGCTGGGCGATCCGGGGCAGGGTAACTACGCGGCGGCCAACGCCTTCCTGGACGCGCTCGCCGAGCACCGCCGGGCCGAGGGCCTGCCCGCCACCTCGGTGGCCTGGGGCCGCTGGGGCGAGAGCGGCATGGCGGCCCACGGCGCGATCGGCGACCGGCTGGACCGCGCCGGACTGCCGGGCATGCCGCCGGAGTCGGCGATCGCCGCCCTCCAGCGGGCCCTGGACCTGGACGACACCGTGATCACGGTGGCCGACATCGTCTGGGAGCGCTTCGCTCCCGGTTTCACCGCAGTCCGCGCCTCCGCCCTGCTCGACGAGCTGCCCGCCGTCCGGCGCGCGGCGGCGAGCGGCGAGTCCGCCGGTCCTGCCGAGGCGGACGCCTCCGACCTGCGGCGGCGCCTGCTGGGAATGGCCGAACTGGAGCGCGAGCAGACCGTCCTGGACCTGGTGCGGGCCCACGCGGCGGCCGCGCTCGGGCATGCGACGGTGGACGAGGTGGGCGCGAACCGGGCCTTCAAGGAGCTCGGACTGGACTCGCTGACCGCCCTGGAGCTGCGCAACCGCCTCAACGCCGCGACCGGACTCCGGCTCCCGGCGACGCTGGTGTTCGACTTCCCGACCCCGGCCGCCCTGGCCGCCCGCCTCGGCGCGGACCTGCTGCCCGAGGGCGGCGACCAGGGCACGGCCTCGCTCGCCGACCTCGACCGGCTGGAGGCCGCCCTGTCGGCGGTCTCCGAGGACGAGGACACCCGTACGGACGTCGCCGCCCGGCTCCAGGCCCTGCTGGCCCGGTGGAGCGGCGCCCCCCGCGAGGCAGAGGCCGAGGCCCAGGTGGCCGAGAAGCTGCAGTCCGCCTCCGCCGACGAGGTGTTCGCCTTCATCGACCAGGAGCTCGGCATCTCCTGACGGCCCGTCGGCGCCCGGGGGAGACCACCCGGGGGGCCACCGGGCCGGGGGCCGGTGCGAACCGGCCC
>NZ_JBHJVK010000100.1:0-2957 GCF_042264695.1 Kitasatospora sp. NPDC056138
GCAGCGGGGCCACGCTGCCGGCCGGGCCGCCCTGCAGGTCGGTGGGGCGGATGTTCACCGCCAGCAGCCGGTCGCCGAGCGGGACCACCTCGTCGGTGACGGCACGGCGGGAGAGCAGCAGATCGGCCGTCCGGGGCTCCAGGCCGAGCTCGGAGACCAGGCGCCCCTCCAGCTCCGAGGACAGCCCGAGCAGGCGGCGCGCCTCGTCGTTGGCGAGCAGCACCCGGCCCTCGTCGCCCACGATGACCACGCCCTCGCGCACCGCGTGCAGCACCGCGTCGTGGTGCTCGTACATCCGGGTCATCTCGGCCGGGCCCAGCCCGCGGGTCTGCCGCCGCAGCCGTCTGGTCACCAGCGCGGTACCCGCCGTCGCCAGCGCCAGCGCAGCCGCACCGGCACCCAGGATGAACGGGAGCTGACGGTTGATCGCGCTGCTCACCCGGCTGACCTGGAGCCCGGCCGACACCAGGCCCACGACCGCGCCGCTCGGGTCCGTCACCGGGACGACCGCCTGCACGTCCGCGCCGTTCGGGCCGCTGACGTTCTCCACCGTGATGCCGCCTGCGAGCGACGGGGCGATGGTGCCGATGAACCGCTGGCCGATCTCCGCCGGATCGGTGGCCGTGTAGCGGATGCCGTCCCGGTTCATCACGACGATGAAGTCGACCCCGCTCTGCAACCGGGCGGCCTCGGCCTTCGGCTGCAGCAGTACGGTCGGGTCGGGGGTCCGCAGCGCGGGCACCAGACCGGGCGCGTGGCTGAACGACGCGGCCGCGGCGAGCGAACGGCTGCGCGCGGCCTGGATCCGGTCGCTCCGTGCCTTGACCAGCAGCGTGGTCACCGCGGTCACCACCAGCAGCAGCACGATCAGCACCTGGAGGAGGAACATCTGACCGGCGACGCTGCGGATGCTCGCCACCGACCGCAGACGTCCCACTGACGGCTCCCTCGGAACTTCGCGCGGCTCTCGCCGCTGACGGTGGCCACCTGATCGGCGCCAGAGCAGCCGGGAGGAGCGGCCCAGCACTCGGGCCCTACGCATGTTTACCCCGATCCCGGTCCGAGCGGGATGTGCCACGCCTGGGAGCTCCCACAACCGCCGGGGCCGCACCGGTCAGACCTGTTCGACGTGGAACGACTCGATGAAGCAGTCACGCGGAACGGCCGGGGTCCGCCCGAAGTCACGGCCTGCGGCGGTGATCACGACGCGATGGCTGGCGAGTCTCAAGGTGACGCTCCTGGTTCGGGAAACCGGCGCTGCGGTGCTCCGGCACCGGACACCCGGTCGCGGACGACTCCGGCACCGGACCAACCTGACCGAGCCTCGGTCGGGCACGGGCAGCACCGAAGAGTCACCCGGACGAGACAGTCGCCGGACCCGGACCCGGACCCGGGCCGCTGCCGGGGGCGGACGTGGGCCCGTCCGCCGTCCGCCGCCGTGCCACAGGCCTGCGCGGGCCGTTCGGTCCGGTCTCCGGCCGCCCTCTCCTCACCGAGGAGGACGACGGAACCACTCGCACGGGGGAGCGGGTCCGGTCCGGAGGACGACGTGAGGGCACCCGTCCCGGGGTGAGGCTTGGTGCGAGGCCGGAAGGACCGGCCGGAGGGGGATGACAGCCATGACCGACGTACAGTCACCGAAGTCCGGGCGAACGGCCCTTCGTATCGGTGCCGCCCTGCTGGCCGGTGCGGCCGTGCTGGCGGTGACACCCGCAGCGGTGGCCGCCACGGGCGGCGCAGGTAGCCCGGGCGTGGCCACGGTCCGGGCCGGCCAGGCGGATCCGGCTGCTCTGCGGCAGGCGCTCGACGCGCTGGTCACCCGGGGCGGCGGCACCGCGGCACTGGGCGAGGTCCGCGACCAGGGCCGCACGGTCTGGCGCGGCGCCACCGGGGTGGCGGACCTGGACACCGGCGCCCCGGCCCGCGCCGACGGCCGCTTCCGGATCGGCAGCGCCACCAAGACCTTCGTCGCCACGGTCGTCCTGCAGCTCGTCGGCGAACGCCGGGTGGAGCTGGACGCCCCGATCGAGCGCTACCTGCCCGGCGTGGTGCGCGGCGGCGCGGGCATCACCGTCCGTCAGCTGCTCAACCACACCAGTGGTCTCTACGACTACCTCCGGGAGCCCGGGCTCTACTACCGCCCCGGGGACGACGCCAGTCTGCACGACTGGCTCGCGGTCGGGCGCTGGACCGACTACAGCCCGCAGCAGCTGATCGCCATCGCCAACCGGCACGAGCCCGACTTCGCTCCCGGTACGGGCTGGCAGTACTCCAACACCAACTACATCGTGGCCGGTCTGCTGATCGACAAGGTCACCGGCCACAACTGGCGGCAGGAGGTGGAGCGGCGCATCATCCGGCCGCTGGGCCTCACCCACACCACGCTGCCGACCACCGCCACCACACTGCCCGGCCACTACGCCCACGGCTACGTCGAGCCGCTCTCCGGCGGCCACCTGGACGTCACCGAGCTCAACCCGAGCTTCGCCGACGCCGCCGGATCGGCCATCTCCAGCACCGAGGACCTGACTCGCTTCAACGCCGCGCTGCTCGGCGGCCGACTGCTGCGTCCGGCCGAGTTGGAGGAGATGACGACGGCTCACCCGACCAGCGACCCGAGGCTCGGCTACGGTCTCGGGCTGATGCGGGTCACCGAGCCCTGTGGTGACTTCTGGGGTCACGACGGCGGCATAGCCGGATACACCACGACGGTGCTCGGCGACGCCGGCGGACGCCACCAACTGGCGCTCTCGATGAACCCGTACGACCTGTCCGACCCCGACCGCACCAGCGCCGCGTTCGAGTCGTTCGTGGCCACGGCCGCGTGCGGCACCGGCGCGCCGACCCACTGAGTTGCTGACCCGCTGACCCGCTGGCCAGGGTGGTTTCCGCACGACGGGCCCGCTCGTGCGGAAACCACCCGCCCGGGTGAGAACCCCGGGCCCCGGCCCCTGACC
>NZ_JBHJVK010000100.1:2967-22164 GCF_042264695.1 Kitasatospora sp. NPDC056138
CCCCCCCCGGGCCCGGGGGGGGCGCGGGGGCCCCCCCCCGGGCCCGGGGGGGGGGGGTTGCGCCGCACGCCGGCCCCCCCGGGCCCCCACCCCCCCGGCCCGGGTGCGAACCCCGGGCCCCGGCCCGAGACCTGCACCCCCACGTCCGCGACCACCGTCGCACCCGCACCCGAACCCGAACCCGAATCCGCAGGAGGCGGTGTGACGCCACCGGAAGTGCCTAGAACAGCAGGGAAGCCAGCCGCTTCTGCGTCTCCGCGACGCGCGGATCCTGCGGTCCGAGCACCTGGAAGTAGTGCAGCAGGCGCTGCCGCGCCCGCTCCCGGTCCTCGCCGGAGTGGTTCCGGACCGCATCGAGTGCCAGGGCGAGGGCCTGGTCCGCGTCGCCGTGCTCCAGAGCGGCGTCGGCTGCGCGGAGGAGGGCGTCGACGTGTCGGGCCGGCGGCCGGGGTGCGGCGGGTGCCGTCTCCGAGGCGGGAACGGCCCGAGGGGCCGGTCCGGCCGGCTGCCGTTGCCGGGACGTGAACTTCGCCGCCCCGCGGGCCTCGTCCTGCAGCCGCTCCTGACTGAGCTTGGCACCGAGGTACCCGCCGGCCAGCAGCACGATGCCGCCCACGGAGATCCAGAGCATTCCCGCGAGGAACGAGTCCTTCTGCTGGTCGTCGTAGTCGCGGATGACACCGCCCACCCGGCAACGGTCGCCCTCGGACATGCCCTCCCAGCCGCAGTCCGCACCGGAGTTCATCGAGTAGATGCCCCAGCCCACCAGCAGCAGGCCGGGGACCAGGCCGAGCAGAGTACCGCCGACGACCGCGCGCAGCCTTCGCGTTCTCCTCATGTGACCACCACTCAGACTTCCGCCAGGCGCCGTCCTGTCGGATCAGCACCGTACACGCGGCGGATCGGTCCTGCCAGTATCGATCAGAGCCGGTCACGATCCGGAGCGTGCCCCAAGTCCGCCGCACAGCAGGGGACATGGCGTCAGCTGGCCCGGGCGCGTAGCCCTCCGGCGAGCGGCGTGTCCACTCGCGTGGACGGAGATCCGGACGTTCCGCCGACCGCACGGCGGCGGATTCGCTACCCTGCGGGAGATGGATGCCCACGACTCCGTGACCGAGCTGATCGGCAATACTCCGCTGTTGCGGCTTCGAACATCCGACGGAGGCCGTGCGGCCGCCGTCTACGGCAAGCTCGAGTACCTGAGCGTCGGCGGCAGCGTGAAGGACCGGATCGGTCTGCGCATGATCGAACAGGCCGAGCGGGACGGGCTGCTGAAGCCCGGCGGGACGGTGGTCGAAGCCAGTTCGGGCAACACCGGCGTCGGACTCGCGCTGGTCGCGGCCACGAAGGGCTACCGGATGGTGGCCGTCCTGTCGGACCGGACCAGCAGCGAGAAGGTCGCGGCGCTGCGGGCGTTCGGCGCCGAGGTGGTGCTAAGGCCCGCCGGAGTACCGCGCCACCATCCGGAGCACCCGCTCGTCGTGGCGGCGCGGATCGCCCGGGAGATCCCGGGCGGCTGGCTGGCCGGGCAGTACGACAATCCGGCCAACCCCGAGGCGCACTACCTGACCACCGGGCCGGAGATCTGGCGGCAGACCGGTGGCCGCATCACCCACCTGGTGTCGTGCATCGGCACCGGCGGCACCATCAGCGGCACCGGCCGCTACCTCAAGGAGGTCAGCGGCGGCGCGGTCCAGGTGATCGGCGCGGACCCGGCCTCCTCGGTCTACTCCGGCGGCGACGGCCGGCCCTACTTCGTCGAGGCCGCGGGGCACTGGAGGCACCCGGAGACCGTCGAGGACCTCTGGCCGCAGTCCTACCACCAGGACGTCGTGGACCGGGTGGTGCCGGTCGCCGACCGGGACTCCCTGCTGACGATCCGCCGGCTGGCCCGCGAACAGGGGCTGCTGGTCGGCGGATCCTCCGGCACCGCGGTGACCGCGGCCCGTCAGGTCGCCGCCGAGGCCGGACCGGAGGCGGTCGTGGTGGTGATCCTGCCGGACTCCGGGCGCCAGTACCTCACGAAGTACTTCGACGACGGCTGGCTGCTGCGGCTGGGCTTCCTGGACGGCGACGCCTCCGGTGTCCGGGTCGACGACGCGGTGGCGGTGACCGCGCGGGAGCAGCCGCTGCCGTACCTGAACGTGCACACCACCGTCGCCGACGCCCTGATGGCGCTGCGGGAGCGGCGCGACGGCGGTGCACCGGCCGTTCTACCCGCAGGGCCCTGCCCGGCCGGTCCCCACCGTCGGCCGACCGCAGCCGAGTTGACGGGATCGGTGGCGCTGGACGAGCTGGCGGCCGCCGTCGAGAGCGGCAGGGCCGCGCCCGGAGACCCGGTGGGCGATCACCTCGCCGCGCCGCTGCCCCAGTTCGGCTCGGGGGAGCCTGCCGAGGCGGCGCTCGCCGAACTGACCGGGCGCGACCCGGACACGGCCGTCGTCGTGCACGACGGTCACGCGATCGCCCTGATCGGCTCCGCCGAGCTGCGCGACTGCCTGTCGGCAGGGCGGCCGCAGTAGGCAACCGTGACGGGCGGCCGTGACGGGCGGCGGCGCGCGGCAGCGGGCAGGGCCCCGGACGGTCTCCCAGGCGCGGGGCCGACCTCTCCGGCACCGCTGATCGCCCCCCGATCGCCCCTGAAGTCCTCCGGCTGGCCCACGTCATCCACGGCGCACGAGGAGTGGAGACGCGCAACGGGTTCCTGATGGTCGTCCTCGCCGCCCATGAATGGTCAGGTGATCCCGTCAACGTCGAGCCGGACGAACGCGCCCGTGTCGGTCGGATCTCCACCGCCGCCATCCCCGAGAACTTCGTTCCCACGACGGCGAGTGCACTCACCCGGTACCTGGTCGGTGGTCCCGATGTCTCGCTGGACGGCTGGGCGCACCCCATCCGCGCGTAGTCATGCCAACGGCCGCCCACTTCGACGAGGTCGCGGTCGCCGTTGCGTTACCGCTGACGCCCTGCAGGGCCGCGGACCGACCGCCCCCACCGGCATCGGACTCCTGACCGAACTCGTGCAAGTGCTCCACCAGCCCGCGTCGTCGACCCCGGCTCACCTACTGATCTGCCAGTTCTCGAGTACGGCTAGCGCCCGTCGGCCGGCGCCGGATGGCCGACCGCCTGGACGTCGGAGGACTTCAGGAAGGCGAGCCGGTGGTTGTAGCGGATCGGGTAGTAGGTGTCCCTGCCGACCACCAGGGTCCGGTCGTCGGGTGCGTCGCCGTTGATGTTCTGGTCGTAGAAGAAGTCGCCGGCCTCCGGTGTGCCGTCGGCGGCCAGGTACGCCTGTCCCGCCGGGACGGTGGCGCCCAGCGCCACCACCGGGGGCGCCTTGATGGCCGGATAGGGGGCGTAGGCGGCGGCCTCGGGGTAGGCCCGCCCGTACACCGGGATCGAGGCGAGGCCGGGACGCGGGGTCAGCACCGTCCGTCCGGCTAGGCCCAGGAGGTGGGTGAGGGGCGCGAGGCCGGGCATCGGCGAGGACGTGGTCCGGGCGCTCCTCCCGCCCGGGTTGGCGAACCAGCACTTCTGGCCGTCGTACCAGATCGCGGTCCAGTCGCCCTGCTGGCCGGCGACCACGTACCCGGTGCCGGCCACCGCCTTGTCGCTCCAGTCGTCGGCCCTGGTCCCGCCGTCGTTCACCAACGGGGCGTCGGCGGCCGGTCGGGTGCGCAGGTAGACGAAGTTCTCCGGCCGGGACGGCACCCCGCTGACCGGCGGCTGGTTGCCGGAGTCGAAGGGCGGGGCGATGGTGACGGTGTCCCCGGCCCGCGGCGGTGCGTCGGTGCCCGGTCCGATCGGTGCTCCGAGCAGTTCCAGGTAGTGGTTCCAGTCCCAGAACGTCCCCGGGTCCCAGTGCATCTCGGGGATGGCCGCCTGGGTCGGCGCGGGCACGTCGTCGTGGCCGATGACGTGCTGGCGGTCCAGCGGGACACCGAACCGTGCGGCCAGGTACCGCACCAGCTCCGCCGAGGACTGGTACAGCTGCTCCGAGTACCAGGTCGGCCGGTCCTGCGGAAGCGCGAAGCCCTCGTGCTCGATCCCGATGCTGTGCATGTTGACGGTCTTGTTGCCCGAGTGCCAGGCGATGTCCCGGGTGTGCACCAGCTGGGTGACGTGGCCGTCCGAGGCACGTACCAGGTAATGCGCGCTGGCCTGCTCGGCGGGGTTCTGGAAGGACGCGATCGCCCCGGCGTACTCGCCCTCGGTGTCGTGGACGACGATGTAGCGGATCTTCTCGCCGTCCTCGGGGCGGTTGGCCGGGTTGTAGTTCCCGTACGAGGTCGGGTCGTTCGGGTCGGTCAGCGCGTACGCGGCGGGTGTGAAGTCGCACCCCAGGGCGGCCGGGCACTCGGCCGTGCTCGGCACGGCCCTGGACCCGGCCGAGCCCGGCGGTTCAAGGACCACGAGCCCCGGGGTGGCGGGCAGCGTGACCCGCTGGCCCTCGGCGGTGGTGCGGGAGGCGCCGGTGCGTACGGTCTCGAACACCCGGTCCGCGAACGCGCGGCCCGCTGCGCCGCCCCGGTCCGGGGTGCCGGCCTGCCCGAACCGGACCACCGCGCCGTACCACTGGCCGGGGTCGGCGGAGGCGGGGCCGCCCGCGGCCTTCTGGTACTGCGCCAGCAGGGCCGCACCGCCCCGGATGTTCTGCGCGGTGTCGTTCCGTAGCTGTTCGGCCGGGCGGTGGAGCAGCCCGGCCGCGGCATCGAGGGTGTGCAGCGCCGGGGAGTCCACGACCCGTGGCGCGACCGGCCCGGGGACGGCGGGCCCGCGTCTGCGGAGCGGGTCGCCGTCCCCGCGCCCGTGGCCGTCGAGGCCGGTGCGCCCCGCGGTGGCGGCGTTCTCGGCGGCTACGTCTACCTGGGTCAGGCCGAGTACGCCGTAGTTGCCCGTCGTGCTCGGCCGTCCCTGGTGGGACTCCCAGCGGGTCTGCCGGTAGGCCAGGGCCAGCAGGACGCTCTGCGGAACCCCGAACTCTGCCGCAGCGGAGGCGAACTGTCGCTGCATCGGCCCCGACGCCGACGCCGACGCCGTTCCGTCGGCCGGCAGCGCGAAGCCGGTCGTGCAGGCGGTGGCGACGGCGACCAGGCCGGCTGGCCAGCGCAGCCGGCGGCCGGAGCCGGGCGCTGAGGGGCGGTGGGCGGCCGACGGGGTCTCGGGCATCCGAGGACCGGCAGGCGAGAAGCAGTCCATGCCACGGTTCTACCGCAGCTGACGGTACGTCACATTGCGTGACACTCCGGTGGATCAGCGAGGTGGTGCCGGCCGTGCACGCTGCTTCCGGGGTGTCGTCGGCGCCGCAGGCGCCAGCGGTGCGGCCAGCGGTGCGGCCTGCGGTGCGGCCTGCGGTGTGGCCTGCGGTGCGGCCTGCGGTCCCGGGCCCCTGGTCGGGCGGGCCCGGGACCGGCGGTGGATCAGTCCGCCGTGCCCCGCAGTTCCGGGAACTGGTCGTCGCGCCACTCCCGGCCGAGGCCCGTGCCGGTGTCCGCCGCCTGCTGTTCGCGGGTCCGCAGCTCGACCCGGCGGATCTTCCCGGAGATGGTCTTGGGCAGCTCGAAGAACTCGATCCGGCGTACCCGGAGATACGGCGGGAGGTTCTCCCTGGCGTGCCGCAGAACGGCCAGTGCGGTCTCCCGGTCGGGCTCCCAGCCCGGCGCCAGTGCGATGTAAGCCTTCGGCACTGCGAGCCGGATCGGGTCGGGGGCGGGGACCACGGCGGCCTCGGCGACGGCGGGATGCTCGATCAGTACGCTCTCCAGCTCGAACGGGGAGACCTTGTAGTCCGAGGCCTTGAACACGTCGTCGCTGCGGCCGACATAGGTGATCCAGCCCTCGGCGTCCCGGGCCGCCATGTCGCCCGTGCGGTAGTAACGTCCCTCCGTCACCCTGGCGTTGAGCTCGGGGTCGCCGAGGTAGCCGGTCATCAGGTTGAGCGGGCGTTCGGCGAGGTCGAGGCAGATCTCGCCCTCCTCGGCGGGCCTGCCGCTGACCGGGTCGACCAGGACCACCGGAACTCCCGGCAGCGGACGGCCCATCGAGCCGGGCTTGACCGGGGAACCCGGCGTGTTGCCGACCAGCAGGGTGGTCTCGGTCTGCCCGAAGCCGTCCCGGATGGTCAGTCCCCACGCCCGTTCGATCTGCGCGATGACCTCGGGGTTGAGCGGCTCCCCGGCCGCGACCAGTTCGCGCAGCGTGCCGGGTCCGGCCGAGAGGTCGGTCTGGATCAGCATCCGCCACACCGTCGGGGGAGCGCAGAAGGTCGTGACCTCGGCCCGGTGCAGCTGCCGCACCAGCCCGGCGGCGTCGAAGCGCGAGTAGTTGTGGACGAAGATCGTCGCCTCGGCGATCCAGGGGGCGAAGAAGCTGCTCCAGGCGTGCTTGGCCCAGCCGGGGGAGCTGATGTTCAGATGGACGTCGCCGGGGCGCAGCCCGATCCAGTACATGGTCGTCAAGTGCCCCACCGGGTAGGAGACCTGGGTGTGCTCGACCATCTTCGGCCTGCTGGTGGTGCCGGAGGTGAAGTAGACCAGCAGCGGATCGTCCGGCGCGGTCCGCGCCTCGAAGGGCGCCGGCTCGCCGATCGCGGACGCCTCGGCGTAGGACGCCCAGCCGGCCACCGGGCCGCCGACCACCGTACGCGAGTAGGAGCCGGGCACCGCGGCGAACTTGGCGGTGTCGGCGGCGTTCGCGACGACGTGGCGGGCGCCGCCGCGCTCGATCCGGTCCACCAGGTCGGCCGTGCCGAGGGCCGTGGTGGCCGGCATGATCACAGCGCCCAGCTTCATCACGGCGAGCATCGACTCCCACAACTCGACCTGGTTGCCGAGCATCAGCAGGACCCGGTCGCCCGGTCGCACGCCCTGCCCGGCCAGCCAGTGGGCCACCTGGTCGGAGCGGCGGGCCATCTCGTCGAAGCTGTACCTGGCCTCGCTGCCGTCCTCCTCGACGATCCACAGCGCCGTGCCGTGGTTTCCGCGGGCGATCGCGTCGAACCAGTCGACGGCCCAGTTGAACCGCCGGTGGAGGGCCGGCCAGCGGAACTCCGCGAGAGCGGTGGGGTGTTCACCGGACAGCCCGAGCAGCAGGTCGCGCGCTGCGCGGTAGGACTCGGTGGCTGAACTCGTCGTCACGACTATCGGCTCCCAGTGCAGTTGGCCGCCCGTCCGGAGTGGTCGGCGCGGCGGACCCGGACATGATCTCGCGCACGACCGTAGCCGGTGCCGGACCCCGGGCAGGGTCCGGGGCGTCCGCAGGCGGCGCACCCGGGCGGCGAGGGTCGTGCGGTGGTCCGCAGGGTGGCGTTCGTCGTGCGGTGGTTCTCGGGTCTCAGGGCGGCGGTCGTCGGGCGGCGGTCTCCCGGGAGTGCCCGCTCCGCTGCCGCCGCGATCGGCGTCCGCGGTTCGCTGCGCCTAAGATACTGCGCACGGCGTTCGCAGAAGTGGAGAGGCGCAGTGACCGAGACCACCGGGGACAGCATCTGGCTCCGCCCCCCGCGCGCGGGGCGCGGCCCGGCACCCGAGTTCACCCGCGGGCAGATCGCTGCCGCGGGCGTCGCGCTCGCCGACGCGGACGGGCTCGCGGCCGTCACGATGCGGGCGGTGGCCGACGCGCTGGGCACCGGACCGGCCTCCCTCTACCGGTACGTGGCCACCCGCGACGAGCTGCTCGAACTCATGGCCGACGAGGTCAACGGCGAGTTCCGCTACTCCGGCCTCGGGGCCGGGGGATGGCTAGACGACCTGCTCGCACTGGCCCACCAGGGCCGGGGGATCTACCGGCGGCACCCCTGGATGCTGGACCTCACCGGCACCAGGGCGCCGATCGGACCGAACGCGGTCGACCACCTGGAGCACGCCCTGGCCGCGCTCGCCGACCTCGACCTCGACCCGCGGGCCAAGCTCGAGGCGGTCGGCGTCTTCAACGGGACCGTCGCCCTGCTGGCCCGGATGGAGATCGCCCAGGAGCTCGCGGGCGGCACCCTGTCCCAGTGGCAGCGGTCGCAGGCGGCCTACCTCGCCGATGTGGTGACCGCCGGCCGGCATCCGCACCTGGCGAGCGCGCTGACGGCCTCCTCGCCCGACCGCGCGGACCCGGGCGAACCGCTCTTCGACCGGGTGCTCACCCGGGTCCTGGCCGGGCTGCTCGGCACCGCCGGAGGGCAGCCGTAGTGGCCCGGCGGCCGTAGTGGCCCGGCCGGGACCGGGCCCCGGAGCCGCCGCGCCTCAGTACCTCAGGACCGCGGCGATCCCACCCATGTCGGTGAGCCTGCCGGCGGGCACGAAGCGCACCCTCGCGCCGGTCTCCAGGGCCTGCTCCACGATCTCGTCGACGATGTCCTCGCGGGCCCCGGGGTCGCCGCGCTCGGCGGGGACCAGGTGGTCGCCGTCGTCGCGGACCGTGGTGCGGTAGTCCTCCTCGACGACCAGCAGTCCGGCCCGTTTCGCGGTGACGTTCTGCCAGACCTCGTCCACCCCGGCGGCGAACTCGTGCTGCCCCCGGCTCCGGTCCAACTCGGCCAGCGCATCGGTGACTTCCTGCTCCTCCTGGGCGGCGATCGCCGGCTGGACGGCCCGCCACAGCTGCTCCGCCGGTCCGTGTGCCAGGCCGCCCAGCGCGATCCGGGCCACGGCCCGCCTGGTGACCGTGCCGACCTCGTCGAGCAGGGCCAGTGCCGGTGCCTCGCCCACCAGGTAGAGCGGGCGGGTGTCGGCGGCGAGGACCGCGCCGGCCGCGGTGTCCGCCTCCCGCAGGAACTGGCGGGTCTGCTCGTCCCGGAAGGTGCTGGGCACGTCACCGATGCGTTCCTGGCGTTCGGCGTCCGGATCCTCCAGGCTCCGGGTCAACGGGAAGGTGTCGCCGGTCAGTTCGGTGGCGTGCTCCGGGCCGACCTGCCACAGGCTGACCCGGTCGGCGGCGAGGGCCAGGACCAGACGGGGCTGCTCGGCGGCCTGGGTGGCCACCAGGTTGCGGGTCAGGAAGGTGTCCGAGAGCACCACCCGCGCGGGCACGGTGCGGCCGAGGGACCACACCTGGTGCTCGCCGGGCGCGGCGAACACGGCCAGGGCGTCCTCGGCGTGGACGAGGTCGATCTCGGTCAGTGCCGCGTCGAGCTGTCCCTCGACGTCGATCCGGTCGGCCCGGGAGACGTCCGGGTCCGCCTGGAGCAGTTGCCTGGCCTCGGCCAGCAGGTTTCGCAGCCGGACGGGATCCTGGGTGTTCTCCGGCTCGCGCCGGTGCGTGGGCATCAGGACCGACACGGCTGGGTAACGGCGCGGTCGGCGGAGCTCGGCGAGGGTGGCGGGGGTGAGGTCGGGGTGCATGGCGCCCCTTTCCGGGAGTGGACGCGGACCGCGACGGCGGGTCCGGGGGCTGAGCCGCTCGGCTCCGGCGGACTGCCCGGTGCGGGCGGGCCGGCGACCCCCTCACTATATTTCCGACCGGTCGGCCCGTCCTGTGCTGCCGAGGCCCGCCCGGCGTGCGGGATCACCCGAGCAGGAACCCGGTGATGTACCCCAGCGAGTTGACCGCCCAGTGGAGTCCCGCCGGGGCGAGCAGGCTGTCGCTGCGTCTGCGCAGCTCGCAGAGGAGCACCCCGGCCGCCGCGGTGAACAGCACCGCGCCGGCGTCCGCCAGCAGGGCGCCCGCCCAGGAGCCGCCGAACAGCGGTGCGAGCGTCGGTTTGTCGCTGGCCAGATGGAGCGAAGGAAGGATGTGCCACAGTCCGAACAGGGCCGACGAGAAAGCCGCCGCGCCCACATGGCCCCAGCGCCGCCGGGCCAGTCCGTACAGCACGCCCCGGAACGCCAGCTCCTCCAGCAGTACGGTGCCCACCGGGACCGCCACCAGCGCGCGGAAGGCGATGTCCGCACCGCCGAGCCCGCTGTTGCGGGTGTCCTGGAACAGCGGCCGGGTGACGGGCAGCAGTGCCGCGAGGAGGTAGCCGGCCGCGACCACGCCGATGCAGCCGAGCGCCCAGCGGGCACCGCGCCCCAGCGTTCCCACGCCGAGCCCCAGTTCGGCCCGGCCGCCGCCGCTCCAGTACTCGACGGCCAGCAGACCGAGGACCGCCGGGACGGTCGTCAGCAGCCCCCGGCCGGGCGCCCACCGGTGCAGGGTGAGGTTGACCAGTACCAGCAGGACGACCGTGGCGCCGAGGGCGACCCGGGTGTCCACCGGCCGCCGCAGCCGCATGCCGTTCACAGTCCCGATGGTGCCCGCGCCGGTGGGGCCGGACCACTCGGCGGCTGTCCGCCCGCCGTGCGCGCCTCCCCGGTGCGGCTGGCGGCCGTCCCTATCCTCGCGGATGGAGTACGGACCGACATCTGGGGTGAAAATGGGCATCTCGACCAGCAATCGTGGCAGCACCCTTCGCACCGGCCGGCCCGCCGTCTGATGTCCGAGCCCGTCGAGCAGCCTCACCGGCTTCCCGAACCCTCGCGCCGGCCCGTGGTGCGCCGCGCGCCGAGTTGGAGCGCGCTGGTCGGCGCCGTGATCGGCTACTGGCTGTCGTTCACGCCGTCGCTGCTGCCGCGCCCCTGGTGGCTGCAGGCCGCAGCCTGCGCGATCACCGCCGCGATCGGGTACGCCGTCGGTGCCCTGATCGGTCCGGTCGTCCGGCGCTGCGGAGTCCGCCCCGACGAGCGGCTGCGCCGGATCGGCTGGTCGGCCCTGGCGGCCGCAGGCGGTACGGCGATCGTGTTCGTCACCGCGTGGAGCGTCCGCTGGCAGGGAGACCTGCGCCGGGCGGTGCACATGGACCCGCGGATCGTCTGGTGGCAGTGGGCACTGGTACTGCCGCTGGCCGTCGTGCTGTTCGGGCTCGTCGTCCTCGTCGCGCGGGCGCTGCGGCTGGGCACCCGGCAGCTGGCCCGGCTGACCGCCAGGGTCGTCCCGCCGCGGCAGGCGACGGCGGTGGCGGCGGTCCTGATGGCGGTGCTGGTGGTCGGATTCGTCCAGGGCTTCCTGCTGCGCGGGCTGCTGGCGGTGGTGGGGGGCGCCGCCTCGGTCACCGATCTCTCGACCTCCCCCGGGATCGTCCGGCCCGAGCTGCCCACCCTCTCGGGAAGCCCGGCCTCGCTGGAGTCCTGGGACAGCCTCGGCTCCAAGGGCCGCGACTTCATCGGCCGGGCCTCCACCGCCGCCGGGATCACCCGGTTCACCGGGCAGCCGGCCAAGGACCCGGTGCGGGTCTACGTGGGCCTGCGGTCCGCCGGCACCCTGCACGAGCGGGCCGAGCTGGCGGTCCGCGAACTGGAACGGACCGGCGCCTTCTCCCGCCGGGTCCTGGTGGTGATCAGCACCACCGGAACGGGGTGGGTCAACGAGCGGATCGCCAAGCCGCCGGAGTACATGTACGGCGGTGACAGCGCCCTGGTCGCCATGCAGTACTCGTACCTGCCCAGCTGGGTCTCCTTCCTCGCCGAGGGGGAGGCCAGCGACGCGGGGGTCGCGCTGATCGACGCCGTGCGCGCCCGCTGGTCCCAGCTGCCCGCCGACACCCGGCCCAGGCTGCTGGTGGCCGGGGAGAGCCTCGGCTCGTACGCCACCGAGCGGGCCTTCCCCGACGGGGTGGCCCAGCTGGCGCAGCGGGTGGACGGCGCGCTCCTGGTCGGGCCCACCCCGGACAACCCCATCCGGCGGACCGTCACCGACGGTCGTGACCGGGGCAGCCCGGTCTGGCGGCCGGTCTACCGGGACGGCCGGACCGTCCGGTTCGCCCAGCGGCCGGACGACTTCGGGAAGCCGCCGACCGAGTGGGCGCTGCCGCGCGTCGTCTACCTGCAGAACGGCGGCGACCCGGTGACCTGGTGGGAGCCGGGGCTGATCTGGGCCCGCCCGGCCTGGCTGGACCGGCCGCGCGCGCCCGACGTCTCCGCCGCCATGCGCTGGTACCCGCTGGTCACCTTCTGGCAGGTGACCTGCGACCTCGCGGCCGCCGACAGCGTCCCCGACGGGTACGGCCACCGGTTCGGCACGCTGCCGACCGCCGCGTGGGCACAGATCGCACCACCGGAGGGCTGGACCGCCGCCGAGACCGAACGGCTGGACGCCTTCCAGCGGGCGCAGCCCTGACGTGGGCGCGGCTCTGACGTGGTGGCGCGGTGGTGCGGGTGAGGGTTTTGTGCGGGCGAGGGTTCGACGTGGCCGGTGCGGTGGTGCGGACGTCAGTAGCGCTGGGCCCGCGCCACCTTGGCGGTGGCGGCCGAGACCCGCTTGGCACCGTGTGCGAGGACCGTCCGGGTCTCGCCCGGGGCGACGTCCTCGGTGCCGACCACCACCGAATCGACGCTCGCGCCGGAGCTGTCCAGGAAGTCCACCTGGGCGGCGTAGTTCGCCTTGGCCGAGGTCGAGTTGGTGATGGTCAGGACCACTGCGGGGAACCCGTCGGAGGCTGCGGTCGGGATCCCGGTCAGGGTCACGTCGCCGAGCGCGTTGCCGCTGCCGGTGACGCCGGCCAGCGCCGCGTTCGCCTGCTGCCTGGACTTCGACACCTGGGCGGACACGGAGGACTCGAACGCCGCCGCCCGGGACTGCAGCGCGGCCGTCGCCGACGCCGCGGAGGCCGAGGCGACGGCCGCCGCCTGCGAGAAGAGCGCCGCCGCGTCGGAGGCCGCCGCGGACACCTGCGGACCGCCGAGCTCGGACGCCTCCGCGGCAGCCGACGCGGCCCGCCGGGACGCCTCGGCGGCGGCCGACACCACCGCGGGGCTGATCCCGCCCTTGGTCTTCTCGGAACTGCACGCCGCAGCGCCTGCGGTCAGGGTGGCGGCCGCCAGCAGCAGAGCACCGGCCCGCGCCTTGGGCCCGGCCCCGGTGCGGGGCCCGGTCGAGGCCTGCCCGAGGTGACGGTTCGCTCGCGGGGCGGACATGTTCATGGGGGCTCCTGTGATCGCTCGGCTGCGGACCTCTTCGCGGCTCCAGGGTGCGTTCCCGCAGCGCGGACGGCGCGGCAGGCTGAGCCCAACGAGTGCACCCCGCGCACCCCGCCCGTGGCCTCGGCCTGCCGTCCGGGCCCGGCCCGAGCCAGGTCGACCGGCCCGCACCGCCACCAATGAGAGGCCGGCCCGCACCGCCACCGAGGAGGGGCCGGTCGGCTCAGCCCATGCCCAGCCGCCGGGCCGACGACGGCTCCAGCGGGTAGCGGCGCTCGGCCGGGAGCAGCCGGGCCGCCTGGGTGGTGCGGCCGGAACGGACCAGTTCGGCGATCTTCCTGACGCGTGGGGTGAGGTCGGTGATGGAGACCGTCCAATCGTCCACCAGCTCGTCGATCACGGCGCGGCCGCCCCCGGCCAATGGTCCACACCAGTCTTCCGAGGGGGTCAACTCGTCTGCCGCGGTGGCGGGCCCATAAGCACATTGGCTGTCGAAATGTCAAAGGATCGTCATATGCCAGACGGGTTTGCCGGAACTCGCATGTTCGGCTGCCGCACGCGATAGCGTTTCGTGGCGTCGAGGCTACCGCACGTGAGCGCGGTGGCTCCGCGTGCCTTCGGACGAAGAGGTGGAGCGAGTTGACGGGAATCGATGAGTGTCTCGTCGAAGCGATGACGATACCCGGCGCACTGGGTGTCAGCCTGGTGGACTGGACGAGTGGTCTGACGCTCGGCGCGGTCGGGGACGGCCCCTCCGGTGACCACGACGCGGGTGCGGCCGACGCCACCGACCTGGCCCGCGCCGTGGTCCAGAACCCGTCCTTCGTCGACCCCGATTCGACCGGCACCCTGGCCGAGGACGTCATCGTCACCTCGCCCGGTCGGTACCACCTGCTCCGCTTCGTGGAGGCCGGCTTCGAGAGCGGCGCCTTCCTCTATCTCAGGCTCGACCGCGGCAGTGCCAATCTGGCCATGGCCCGGCTGCGACTGCGCAACCTCGCCGAACAGTTGGTGTTGATCTGATGGATCTCCAGACCCGCTCGCCCCTGGTGTCCCGTCGGCGTCCGCTGCTCCTGACTCCCGACCGTACGCTCGGGGACGTGGTCGGGATGCTCGCCGCCGAGCGCCGCACCGGCGCCGTGCAGTGCACCACGGGAGTGGTGCACCTGTACGAGGGCGCCGTCCTGCAGGTGGAGAGCGTGGCGGCACCCGATCTGCCGACCCTGCTGGTCCGTTCCGGACGGCTCACCGAGCAGGATCTGCTGGACCTGGTCGGCGCCACCGGACTGCCGCTGCTGGAAGCCCTGTCGGAGTCGGGGCGGATCGGCCGGGGAATGCTGGAACTCTGCCACCTCACCGCGGTCTCGGATGCCGCCTTCCTGGCGCTGCCGCACGACAGCGGCCCGGTCCGGTTCCAGCCGGGGGTGCCTCCGAGGACCGGTGTGATCCGTCCGATCGACGTGCGGACGCTCCGCGAGGCGGTGGCCCGGCGCCGGGCGCTGCTCGACCGGATCTGGCCCTGCCCCTGGCTGGACAGCACTCCGCTTCGGCTGAGCACGCCCGCGCCGGACGCGGCCGGGGTGCGCTGGAGCCGGGGTCAGCGGGCCGTCGTCCACGCGGCCGACGGGCGGCGGACGCCGTTGGACATCGCCCGGCTGCTGGGGCGGCCGGCGTTCGCCACACTGCTCGACGTCCGCAGGCTCGCCGCTGCCGGAGTGGTCGAGAGCTCGCCCGAGATCATCGCCGCCGTGGCCCCGGCGATGCCGGTGAGACCGGCGCTCTCCGCCGTGCCGACGCTGCGGCCCACCGTGCTCCCCGGCGCCATGGGCCGGCTGGACGGCGGCTCGGCGGATCCCGAAGTTGCCCTGCTGATCCGACTCCGCGCGGCGCTGGAGGCCCGTCTGTGACCGCTCTGTCCACCCGGCCGGCCCTGTACACCGTGGCCGCCCAATGAAACGCGCACTTCGCCAACTCACCGGAAGGAGGCAGTCCGTGATATCCGAGCACGACGTGCTGATCGAACTCCGCGGTCTGCGCGCCAGGATCCCGCACCTGGCCGGCGGGCTGGTCGCGACCACGGACGGGCTGGTGGTGGCCCATGACACCACCGACCTCGAACCGGAGGGCATCGCGGCACTCACCGCCGCCGCGCTCGGCGTCGGCGCCAGACTGACCGAGGCCACCGGCCGGGGCGGCTTCCGCGAGCTGCTGACCCGGGGCGAGTTCGGGTACACCGCGACGTACGCGGTCGGCGCCTTCGTGGTGCTGACCCTGCTGGCCGGGCCGGAGGCCAACGTGGGCCGGCTGCACCTGGAGGCGCGCAAGGCCGGCGCCCGGATCGCGGCGCTCGCGGACACCGCGCTCGGCCGCCTGCCTTCCTGACCCGGCCTCCCCGGCCCCGCCTTCCTGACCCTGTTGTCCCGACCGGTCTGCGGGCCCCCGCCCCGGACCGCTGTCAGCACCGCCCGATCGGGCACTGACCGCACTGCCCCACCCCACCCCCGAAGGGAAGACCATCCGATGGCGAACACCGAGACCGCCCTCAAAGACGTCATGAGCTCCATCGAAGGGACCATCGGCGTCGCGCTCGTCGACTACGGGAGCGGAATGGCGCTCGGCACGCTCGGCGGCGAAGGCACCATCGATCTCAACGTCGCGGCGGCCGGCAATACCGACGTGGTCCGGGCCAAAGCCCGGACCATGGAGATGCTCAAGCTGAACGACACGATCGAGGACATGCTGATCACGCTCAGCGGCCAGTACCACGTCATCCGGCCGCTCACCAGCCGTTCCGGCAAGGGCCTCTTCCTCTACCTCGCGCTCGACCGCAACCGGGCCAACCTCGCCATGGCGCGGCACCAACTGCGGCGCATCGAGGCCGAGTTGGAGGTCTGAACCGGCTTCCCCCCTGAACTCCGTGTGGCCCGCGGGCGGTGGGCGGCCCCACCCCGGCGGGCCACACGGGCGAACCCTAGTCGGCGCCGTCCTCGGCGGTCACCGCGCTCAGCGGGGCGGCCAGGGACTCCAGACTGCGCCGCTCCGCGGGTACGCCGATCGCCGCCTCCACGGCGCCGGCCACCACCATCAGGCCGGCGCCGATGCAGAACGCCAGCGTGGTGTCCGCCGAAGTGCCGCTGCTCACGAGCCCGTTGAAGAGCATCGGGCCGCTGATCCCGCCGATCGCCGTCCCGACGGCGTAGAAGAAGGCGATGCACAACGCCCTGGTCTCCAGCGGGAAGATCTCGCTGACCGTCAGGTACGCGGCACTCGCCCCGGCCGAGGCGAGGAAGAGCACGGCCGTCCAGCATGCGGTCATGGTCACGGCGTCCAGCGCGTCGCGCTGGAACAGGTACGCCGTGCCGAAGAGCAGAACCCCCGAGCCGATGTACGTTCCGGCGATCATCGGCTTGCGGCCGACCGAGTCGAAGAGGTGGCCGAGCAGCAGCGGCCCGAGGAAGTTGCCGACCGCGATGACCGCGAAGTAGTAGCCGGTGTGTCCCTCGGGCACGGCGAAGAAGGTGGTCAGGATGACCGCGTAGCCGAAGGTGACCGAGTTGTAGAGGAAGGCCTGGCCGGAGGCAGCAGTCAGAGCGTACAAGCGCGGGCGGTTTCAGGGAAGGGGATTCGGCGTGGTGGGGGTGCGGGCAGAAACGGCCGACCCGATGCGGTCGGAGTCGAGCGGGCAGCGGGTGTTGACCTGCGAGGATTGCGCCATGGCGGGTGCACATTGCAACTGGTGCGGCGTAGGCCGACCGCTCCGCAGGGCCTCCTTGGCGGAAGAGCTATGGACGCTTTGACAGGCAGGCAGCAGTCCCGATCGTTTCTCGTGTTTGAGCGGGTGTGGCAGCGTCTGCTCGTACAGATGCTGACCTTTTGCTGACCAATCTGAGTGGGTGTCAGGTTGCTGCCGCGTGAGCCGGGCAGGCTGAACCTGGTGGCCTGCGCAAGCGCGGGGTCGAGGTGGCGCCAGCGGTCCAGTTGATCGCGGTCCTGGATCAATTCTCGTACTGATGTACGGGCCGCTCCCCTTTGGGTGAACCTGGTCGCGCTGCCTGCCGAGTCGGTCGGCGAATTTCGTCACCAGGGCGATCATGAACTGCGCGAGCTCACGTGAGGAGGCCATCAGGTGCGCACGTTCACGGGCTGTTGAACGGTCAGGGGCGCGCCGACCGGCCGCGAGTCGGTCAGGTTTCCGCCGGGACTGTCAGGGCAGACGCCGCAGTGATGAAGGGCGGCAAGCCGAGGCCAAGGGTCGCGCCATTCCGCGTGGACGCACCCCGTACCCCCCTTCGTCCGTGAGGGGGTGTCCTGCCCTGAGCTTGGGCTCTGCGGGGGTCGAAGGAGTCATGGAGCAGCATCCGGAACAGTGCAGCCGGTCAGTGCCGGCCGGCGCGTAGGGCCAGGATCGGCACGTCGTGCCGGCGAGTGGACGGGTGGGTGAGGCGGGTGGCAACCCCGGGACCGGGTGACGCGTTGATCAGTACTGATGTGCCGGCCCGGCTGGACCGATTGCCGTGGTCCCGCTGGCACTGGCGGATCGTCATCGGCCTGGGCACCGTCTGGATCCTCGACGGTCTCGAGGTCACGATCGTTGGCAACATGGCCGGCCGGATGGCGCAGCAGGGCAGCGGGATCTCGATCAGCACCGAGCAGGTGACCAGCGTGGCGGCGGCCCTCTACGTGGCCGGCGCCTGCACGGGGGCGCTGTTCTTCGGTTGGCTGACCGACCGGCTGGGCCGCAAGAAGCTCTTCATGGTGACCCTGGCCGTCTACCTGGCGGCCACGGCGGTGACGGCGTTCTCCTGGACGGCCTGGTTCTTCTTCCTCTGCCGGTTCTTCACCGGCTTCGGCATCGGCGGCGAGTACGCGGCGATCAACTCGGCGATCGACGAGCTGATCCCGGCCCGGGTGCGCGGCCGCGTCGACCTGATCATCAACGGCAGCTTCTGGATCGGTGCGGCGGTCGGCGCGTTCGCCTCGATTGCCTTGCTGAACACCGCCCTGTTCGCCACCGACCTCGGGTGGCGGCTGGCCTTCGGGATCGGTGTGGTGCTCGGGCTGGTGATCCTGCTGGTGCGGCGGCACGTGCCGGAGAGCCCGCGCTGGCTCTTCACGCACGGGCAGGCTGAGGAGGCCGAAGAGGTGGTCAGCGAGGCGGAGCGCACGGTCGCGGAGCAGAGTGGGGCGGCACTCCCGGAACCTGAGGGCGAGCCGATCACGATCCGTCCCCGTGCCTCGATCGGCTTCCTGACGATCGCCCGGACGGTCACCCGAAGCTACCCGCGCCGAACCACACTGGGGCTCGCCCTCTTCATCGGCCAGGCATTTCTCTACAATTCGGTGACGTTCGGCTACGCGGTCATCCTCACCACCTTCTTCAAGGTGCCGACCGGCAACACGGGTTACTACTTCGCGGTGATCGCGGTGGGTAACTTCCTCGGGCCGTTGCTGTTGGGCGGGCTCTTCGACACCGTCGGCCGGAGGCCGATGATCGCCGGGACCTACATCGGTTCCGGGGCGCTGCTCTTCGTCACCGCGTTCCTCTTCCAGCGCGGTGACCTGACGGCGACCACGATGACCGCCTGCTGGACCGCGGTGCTCTTCCTGGCTTCGGCCGGTGCGAGCTCGGCCTACCTGACGGTCAGTGAGATCTTCCCGCTGGAGACCAGGGCCCTGTGCATCGCCTTCTTCTACGCGGTGGGCACCGCGATCGGCGGCATCACCGGCCCGCTGATCTTCAACGGACTGGTGAGCAGTGGGAAGACCCGCGACACCACGCTCGCCTTCTGCATCGGCGCGGTATTGATGGTCCTGGCCGGTCTGGTCGAGGCGGCGATCGGCGTTCGCGCCGAGCGGCGCAGTCTGGAGTCCCTGGCGGCACCGCTGAGCCTCGTGAACCAATCGGCCCTCGGTGCCCAACCCGAGCAGTCGCCAGGAACTGGCCGTCGGGGGGCTTGAGGCCCAGTCCTAGTTGTTCTGCCCCGTGAGGTTGGGGACGCGGCTGGCGGGTGGTTGGCCCTTGAGCGCGGTGTGTCCGCGGTGGTGATTGTAGGTGTGGAGCCAGGCGGGGAAGGCGTCGCGTCGTTCCTGTTCGATGCGGTACGGCTGTGTTCAGGGCCCGACAGCAAACCGCTGTCGGGCCCGTCGCGCGGCTCCGACGAATTTGAGCCTCTTACGACCTGGTGCGTGATTGCGGCAGCGATGTGACGGCCTGAGCGACGGCCGTTGTCAGGTGGTGGCGGTGCGGTCGGAGACGAGGCCTGCGACGGCGAGGTAGGTGGCCGGGAGGGTGTCGCGGCGGTGGGTCCAGCGCGCCAGA
>NZ_JBHJVK010000101.1:0-21952 GCF_042264695.1 Kitasatospora sp. NPDC056138
CCACCCAGATCAAGTGGGCCTACACCTACATGAACGAGCGCTACGGCAGCCCCAACGCCGCCTGGTCGTTCTGGGCCGCCCACCACTGGTACTAAGCCAACCCACACCCCCCACAGCACCACAGCGAAAAGGGGCCCCGTGCACACGCACCGGGCCCCTTCGCCACACCCACACACCCCCACCCCACCCCACCCCACCAGCACAACCCCGGACACAACCCCCGCACAACCCCCGCACAGCCCCGGATCAGCCCCGGGCGTAGCTGACCCGGCCCTCGTCCCAGACCGGCTCGTCGGCCTCCACCACCCGGCCATCCTCCCGGAAGACCAGGAACCGGCTGAACACCCTGGCGAACCAGCGGTCGTGCGTGACCGCGAGCACGGTGCCGGTGAAGGCGTCCAGGGCCTGTTCCAGGGCCTCGGCCGAGATCAGGTCGAGGTTGTCGGTCGGCTCGTCCAGCAGGAGCAGGGTCGATCCGGCCAGTTCGAGCAGCAGGATCTGGAAGCGCGCCTGCTGACCGCCGGAGAGCGTCTCGAAGTTCTGCCGGCCCGCCCCGGCGAGTCCGTAGCGGCTCAGGGCGGACATCGCGCTCTCCAGCCCCAGCCCCTCCCGGTCGCCCTCGCCCCGGCCGAGGATGTCGGCCGGGGTGCGGCCGAACCACTCCGGGTGCCGGTGGGTCTGGGCGAACAGCCCCGGCCGCACCCGCGCCCCCAGCCGGCACTCGCCCGAGTGCTCCACGGTCGGCGCCCCCTCGGCGCCCGACTCGTCCAGCAGCCGGAGGAAGTGGCTCTTGCCCGAGCCGTTCGAGCCGAGCACGCACACCCGGTCGCCGAAGAACACCTCGAGGTCGAACGGGCGCATCAGGTTGGTGAGTTCGAGGTTCCGGCAGGAGATCGCCCGGACGCCGGTGCGGCCGCCGCGCAGTGCCGGTGCGACGCGCTGCAACCGCGGTGGCGCCGCGGGTGGACCGACCGCCTCGAACTTCGCCAGCCGGGTCTGCGCCGCGTGGTAGCGGGAGGCCATCTCGTCGCTGATGGCGGACTGCTGACGCAGGGTTCGGACGAGCTCCCTGAGCTGCTCGTGCTTCTCGCTCCAGCGCTGTCGCAGCTCCGCCGCCCGCTTCCAGCGGGCCTCCCGCGCCTCGTGCCAGGTGCCGAACCCGCCGCCGTGCGTCCAGGCCGACCCCCCTTCCAGGGTGATCACCTGGGTCGCCGTCCGGCTCAGCACCTCGCGGTCGTGCGTGATCAGCAGCACCCCCTGCCTGGTCCGTGCCAGCTGCTCCTCCAGCCAGCGCTTTCCCGGCACGTCGAGGTAGTTGTCCGGCTCGTCCAGCAGCAGCAGTTCGGCCGGACCGCGCAGCAGGGCCTCCAGGACCAGGCGCTTCTGCTCGCCGCCGGAGAGCGTGGAGACCGCACGGTACTGCGCGATCCGGAAGGGCAGTCCGAGCGCCGCGACCGTAACGGTGTCCCAGAGCACCTCGCAGGTGTAGCCGCCGACCTCGGCCCAGCTGGACAGGGCCTCCGCGTAACGGAGTTGGGTGGCCTCGTCGTCGGTCTCCATCAGTTCGAGCTCCAGCGCGTCGACGGCGGCCGCGGCCGCCTGCTGCGCCGGAGGCGCGACGCTCAGCAGCAGGTCGCGTACCGTC
Source organism: Kitasatospora sp. NPDC056138 (assembly GCF_042264695.1). Taxonomy (NCBI): domain Bacteria; kingdom Bacillati; phylum Actinomycetota; class Actinomycetes; order Kitasatosporales; family Streptomycetaceae; genus Kitasatospora; species Kitasatospora sp. NPDC056138. The sequence continues at coordinate 1,646 of NZ_JBHJVK010000101.1, forward strand.
CGGTCGTCGCGGAGACTGCCGATGAACTGGGGCATCACCGCGACCGCCCCCTGTCTGCGGACCGAGCCGAGCTGGATCGGCAGTTCACCCGAGAGCATCCGCAGGAGGGTGGTCTTGCCCGCGCCGTTGTCGCCGACGAGAGCGACCGTCTCCCCGGCCGGGACGCGGAACGACACGTCGCTGAACAGCTCACGCCCGTCGGCGAGGGTGTGGCCGAGACCGCTGGCTTCGAGGTGGCCCATGGCCCGGAAGCCTAACCGCACCGCCGGCCCGGTTCGGAGCATTTCGGCCACGCCGGGACTCTTCACACCAATGACCGATCACATCGAATACGAATATTTCCATTAGGAATATTCACCCTCCAGCCGGAAGGGGCCAATAATCCCCTTGCGCCGATCAGCCGAATACGCAAAGGTTGTGCCCGATCGAAGCCTGCCCGCCCAGGAAGCCGAGACAGACCCGATGCACACTGATTCAGCTGCGCAAACCGTCGCCGTCGCCGGGGCAGAATTCGGCTGGGGCAGCTCAGGGAAGCTGAGCGCGATCCTGTCGGCCCTGCAGGAGCGCTCCCCCGTGCCGCTGAGATTCGTCGGCCTGGCCACCGGTCTCGGCCGTCCGCTGCTCTCCGCGCACTCGGTCGACCGCTGGTACGACCTCCCCGCCGACGACGCGCCCGGCGCCGTCCGGGAGATCGCGCACTCCGAGCGGGTGCGGGCCGCGGTGGTCGTCCTGGACGGCCTGACCGCCACGGCACTGGAGGCCTCCGGGGTCCCCACCGTGTTCGTGGACAGCCTGCCCTTCATGTGGACCGAGGGGGACCGTGCCGCGCTGCCGCTGGACGCCGCCGTCTACTGCGCCCAGAAGTGCATCGAGCTTCCCCCCGAATGCCTGGAGGTGCTGGCGTCGGTCCGCGCACTGCGCTGGGTCGACGCGGTCATCGGCACACCCCCGCCCGCCGTCGGCCGCACCGCCGCCCGGCCGTTCCGCAGTGCCCTGGTCAACCTGGGCGGCCTGCGGGCCCCCCGGCTCGCCGACTGGACGAACTACCCGAGGGCCGTCGTCCCCGCCGTGCTCGAAGCACTCGCCGCGTACGGCGTCCACGAGGTGCACCTGGCGGGCAATCTCCCCGCCGACCTCGCCGGGCGCCTGGTCGACGCCACCCTCGCGCCGTCGCGGACGACCAGCGGAGCCCTGACGCACGGCGAGTTCCTCGACCGGCTGGCCGACTGCGACGTCCTGCTCACCTCCCCCGGGCTGACCACGCTGCTGGAGGCGGGCGCCGTCGGCGTCCCCACCGTCTGCCTGCCGCCGCAGAACCTCAGCCAGATCTTCAACGGCCGCTTCCACAGCCAGTCGGTCGGGGTCGACGTCAGGGTGGTCTGGCCCAAGGACGTGCTGGTGGAGGAGGAGGCCCTGGCGCTCCGGTCGCAGGGCGAGGACCACGCCCTGGAGCTGATCTACGGCGGTGTCGCCGCAGCAGCGGCCGCGGCGGCCGGTGGCCGGCGGGCGGGCGCGGCCCTCCGCGACGGCGTGCTGACCGCGCTGCGGCGCTCGGCCGCCGAGGGCACCGACTGGGGTGCGCTCACCTCGACGGTCGGCACCGGTGGCGCCGCCCAGGTCGCCGACATCCTGCTCACCACCCTGCGAGGTGCCTCCCCACCCGCCTGACGCCCGGCTCGTCCTGCCCCTCCCCACGAACGGTCCGGAATGCCCTCCACTGCGCACACGCGTCACCGCTACCTGTTCATCAGAATCCTGGAAGCCTGCAACGCCGACTGCTTCATGTGTGAATTCGCGCTCTCCCGCGACACATTCCGCTTCTCCCGGGAGGATTTCGCCGAATTGCTGCCGGAGGCCCGGGATGCCGGGGTGGCCTACATCAGATTCACCGGCGGTGAACCGCTCATGCATCCGGATGTCGTGGAACTCGTGCGCTCGGGCACCGCGGCGGGAATGAAAATGTCCCTGATCACCAATGGCTCGCTGCTGCCGAAGATGGTCGACCGGCTCGCCGAGGCGGGCCTGGCCCAGGTGATCGTCAGCCTGGACGGCGCCTCGGCGGCGACCCACGACACCTACCGGCGCTCCCCCGGCATGTTCGACAGCGGCCTGCGCGGGCTCCGCGCCGCCGCCGCGCTCGGTGTCCTGCCGAGGGTCAACACGGTGGTCGGCCCGCACAACTACGCCGAAATGCCGCTGTTGCAGCAGGTGTTGACCGAGGCCGGAGTGCGGCAGTGGGAGCTGTCCGCGCTGAAACTCGACCGCGCCATCAGCTATCCCGCCCCCGACCGGGTGCGCGCGGTGTGCGACCCGGTCTACGACGCCGATCCACGCGCGCTGCTGGTCCCGATGGGCAAGCGCTTCTACGGGGACACCCCTGCGGAGCAGGAGCGCTACTTCTCCGAGTCGATCACCCCCCGCGCCTCCCGGCCGCTGTGCCACGTCGCCGACGACGTCATCTACATCGACGGCAAGCACGGCCGGATGTACGCGTGCAGCTGCATCCCGCACCGGGAGGACGACGAAGGGCCCGGGGGCGCCCCCGTCCGCGAGGAGGGCGTGATCCGGCTCGACACGCCGGTCTTCCGGACGCACGCCGACTTCTTCCGCCGGCGCGGTCCCGAGGTGTGCAGCGGCTGCTCCACCACGGCCGCCGGGTACAGCGACGACGTCGCCCGGCTCGGGTCGGTGGCGCCGTGGCAGTACTGACCCCCGGAGGCGCCGCAGCGCCCGCACCGGCCCGCCGGGTCCTGCTGGCCTGTGACGAGGAGCAGCTGGACTCGACGCTGGCGCTGCGCCGCGTCACCGCCCACCTCGGCGACCTCTTCCCGGTGGGTCCGGCGTCCGACGGCGCACCGTTCGACGGCCCACCGCCGGACGCCGCACTGGTCTGCGACGACGACGCGGCCACCGCCCGGCTGCTGGAGCTCGGCGTCCCGGTGGTGCACCTCCAGTCGGGCCACCGTGTCCTTCCGGCCGGGGCCACGGCCGACGCCGCCGCCGGCACGGCCGACCGGGCGCTGCGCCGGTTGCACCGGCCCGGCTGGCTGCCCGGCCCGTGGTCCCCGGCAGCGGGTGCACGGCCGACCGGAGCGCTCGCGCCCGTCCGGCTGACCAGGAACCGGGTACGCGCGGGGGCACTGCTACTGCTGTCCGCACGGGGTGTGCCGGAGCGGGAGGCGGACGCGTTCGCCGCCGGGCCGCTGCGGGCCCTGGTCCGTGCGGCGGTCGCCCGCACCGGGCGCTGCGAGGTGGTCTGCGACACCGGCCTGGCAGCGGTCCGCTGCGCGCTCGACGGCCTCGCCGACGGGGTGCGGGTGAGCCGCGCCGCCGAGGTGGACGTGGACGCGCTGCACGCCGCCGCCGACGTGTTCGTCGCCGCGCCGACGCTGGGCGCGCTCGCGCTGGCCCAGGCCCGGCGCGCGCCGCTGGTCTTCCTGCCGCCGCTCGGGTCCGCCCAGCGCGAGCTGGCCGAGCGGGTGGCGCAGGTGGTCCCGGTGCCGCTGGCCACCGACCCCGGCGACCCGTCCCTGTGGGTGCCGCCCGAAGCGGGCGGTGCCGGGCAGTGGAACGCACTCGACCCCGGTCTGGACGACCTGCGCGGTGCGCAGCGGGTCGCCCGCACCCTCCGCCAGCTCTCGCTCGCCCCGCTGTGAACCCCGTCCCTGTCGTAATCGCCCCCGTCGTAATCGCCCCTCTCGTACCCGTCTATCCGTCCGCGCTGAACGTGTCCGTGCCGAACCCGCCCGGGACCGGCCGTCCACGCCTGACAGCTGTCCACACCGTGGCCGCGCGTCCCGGGGGCTGCACCACGCCCCTCGGGACCGCGGTCGCGCGTGCCCCGGCAACCCGCTTCGACCCATCGAAGACCCATCGAAGACCTGTCGACCCTGGAGCCGCCATGTCCGGCACACCCCGCGCAACCGGGACCACCGCAGGCCCCGCGTTCATCCGACCCCGGGTCCCGGAATCCCAGTGGAACGACTGGCGCTGGCACATGCGCCGGCGGATCACCAGCATCGAGAAGGCCCGGCAGTGGATCAATGTCAGCCCCGACGAGGAGAAGGCCATCGCCGGGGTGGCGGGGAAGTACCGCTGGAGCGTCACCCCCTACTACGCGTCCCTGATGGATCCCGACGACCCGCTCTGCCCGGTCCGCCAGCAGGCCGTGCCCGCGACCGGGGAGCTGGTCGAGTTCCCCGGCGCGGAGGTCGATCCGGTCGGTGACACCATGTACCGCAAGACCAACCGGGTGGTGCACAAGTACCCGGACCGGGTGATCATGCTGATCACCGAGGCGTGCCCGGTCTACTGCCGGCACTGCACGCGGAAGTTCCACACCACGGATGTGAACGGCACCTACTTCCGTGACGACGAGGGCGAGTCGTTCGACGAGGACCTGCGCTACATCGCCGAGCACCCGGAGATCCGGGACGTGCTGCTCACCGGCGGCGACCCGCTGTCGTACCAGGACGGCAAGTTGGAGGAGATCGTCGCCGGGCTGCGGGCGATCCCGAGCGTGGAGATCATCCGGATCGGCACCCGCTTCCCGGTGCTGCTGCCGCAGCGGATCACCGACGAGTTGTGCGCGATGCTCTCCCGGTACCACCCGGTGTGGCTGAACACCCACTTCAACCACCCCAAGGAGATCACCCCTCAGGCCGCCGACGCGGTGGACCGGCTGCTGCGGCACGGCATCCCGGTCGGGAACCAGACCGTGCTGCTCCGGGGGATCAACGACGACGTCGCCACCATGCGCACCCTGATGACCGAACTGCTGCGGATCCGGGTGCGGCCGTACTACCTCTACCACTGCGACAACGTCACCGGTGTCTCGCACTTCATGACCTCCGTGGAGAAGGGCTGGGAGATCATGGAGGGCCTGCAGGGCCACATCACCGGGTTCGGGGTGCCGCAGTACGTCCTGACCACGAAGATCGGCAAGATCCCCATCTCCCAGCCGTACTTCACCACCACCCCCGACGGCCTGCTGCTCCGCAACTACCGAGGCCAGCAGATGGCCGTCGACAGCGCGGTGCACCCGATCACGGAGTCTGACACCCGATGACCCTCGACAAACGGCTCGGACAGCGCTTCCTGCCCTACGGCGCGAACTACCTCGACTGGTCCGACATGGCGGAGCTGCGGGAGGTGATCGACCACCAGGTGCTGTTCCGCTACCAGACGGAGACCGAGAGCATGGCCTCCCGGCTGGAGCGCCGGTCCGCCGAACGGCTCGGCGCCCGGCACGCGTTGGCCGTCCACAACTGCACCGAGGCGCTGCGCCTGGCGCTGATCTCCACCCGCCCGTCCGTCGGCGACCTGGTGTACGTCCCGGCCGTCACCTTCGTGGCGGTGGCCGGGGCGGTCCTCTCCTGCGGGCTGATCCCGGTCCTGGTCGACGCCGACGAGTCGCTCTCGCTGGACCCCACCCTGCTGCCGCCGGACGCCCGGCGGGTGGTCGTGGCCCACATGGAGGGCACCGTGGCGTCCCTGCCCGAGGGCGTGCCGTACGTCGTCGAGGACTGCGCCCAGTCGCTCGGCGCCCGGTTCGCGGACGGCCGGCACGTCGGGACGGCGGGCTACGCAGGGACGTTCAGCTTCCACCACAACAAGGTGCTCACCTCGGGCGAGGGCGGGCTGGTCGTCACCCAGGACGACGACGCCTGGGCGACCATGCGCTGCTACCACGACCACGGTTCGGCCCGGGTGCCGGGCCACTACCCGACGTGGAACCCGGACGCCCACTTCGGGGAGAACTTCGTCACCAGCGAGCAGGTGGCGGCCGTCCAGTACCAGCAGTTCCGCCACCTCGACGAGCTGCTCGCCGGGCTGGAGCGGATGTACGCGATCGCCATGGCGGAGCTGCCCGACCGCGCCGATCTCCAGGTGCGGCCGCGGGCCGCGGGCGACGTGAAGGTGAGCCTGCGGTTCCGCTGTGAGAGCCGCGAACTGCGCGACGCGGCCGTGGCCGCCCTCACCGCCGAGGGAATCGCCAACTGGACGCTCGGCAAGTACCTGCTGACCGAACACCCGGTGCTGACGGGCCGGCGCTCGCTCTACGCCGACGGCTTCCCGTGGAACCACGCCCCAGAGGGGCCCCTCGTCCTCAGTCGCGACGGCTTCGCCCGCACCCGCGACCTGCTGGACCGCACCCTGTGCGTGCCGCTGTCCCCGGAGCTTGCCGAGCAGGACCAGGTCCTCGCGGTCAAGGCCGTCCGGCGGGTCCTGGAGGCGGTGTGAGTCACGGTCCCGTGCTGCTGATGGTGGACGACCGCGCGTCGTCGTTCACCCGGTACGCCGCCCGAACGCTCCCCGACGACCTGGTGCTGCTGCGGTTCGCCGAGTTCCGCCGGGACCTGACGGAGGACTACCTGCGGGAGACCGCGCACCTGCCGGCCTTCTGGGTGCGCGAAGGGGTGCCGCCGGCCGAGGAGGCCCGCCGCTACCTGGACTGGGCCGCCGGGCTGCCCGTACGGCCGACCCGCTTCTGCAATCCGTCCGAGCCGCGCCAGGCGGTCGCCCAGCAGTTCGCCGCGCTGGCCGGACTGCCCCATCTGACGGAACGCCAGGTGGCCTGGGTGCGGGACAAGGCCGAGATGAAGACCCGGTTCCGCGAACTCGGCCTGCGGACCGCCGCGTTCGCGCGGGTGCGGCGCGCCCTGGAGGTCGAGTGGTTCGCCGAGCGGCACGGCTGGCCGCTGGTGCTCAAGCCGGTGGACTCCTTCGCCTGCGTGGACACCTACCGGCTCACCGGCCCGGACGCACTGGCCGGGATCGACTTCGCCGCGCGGGACTGGATGGTGGAGGAGTTCCTCGGCGGCACCGAGTGGGAGGTGTGCACGCTGATCCACGGCGGTGAGGTCCTGGACGCCTGGCCGAGCGCGATGCCCTGCCGCCCGCTGGACATCGTCGACGGCGCGATGAACGCCAACATCAGCGTCGGTACCGACGAGGCACCGCCGGTCGACCTGCGCGCCCTGCTCCAGCGCATCGTCACCGGCATGGGGATCGACCACGGCTACGCCCACATGGAGTTCTTCCTGGTCGACGGCGAGGTGTTCGCGGGCGAGATCGGCGTCCGGCTGGCGGGCTGCGAGATCCCCGCCAACCACGGGCACGCCTACGGCTTCGACGTCTTCGGCGCCACCCTGGACGTGTACCTCGGCCGCCGCCCCGACCTCCGGTACCGTGAACGCCGTTGCGCGGGAGACCTGTTGCTGCCGCTGCCCGGATCGGGGACGGTCCGCCGGATCACCCCCGCAGCGGAGTTGCTGGGGCTGCCCGGGGTCGTCGAGGCCGTGCTCAGGGTGGGCGTCGGCGACCCGGTGTCGGCCCGGCGTGCCTCGCACAACGCTTCGGGGTACGCCCATGTCGTGGGAGCGTCGATCGGCGAGGTGGAGCAGCGGATGCGCGAGGTGCTCGGCACCTTCACCATCGAGGTGTCCGCGGACCGGGAGACCGACGGCACCGCCGCCCCGGCCCCGGCCGCGCGGACGACCGGCGCAGCAGCCACGGCCGCCGCAGCGGCCGCCGCAGCGGCCACGGAACGGGGACCGGCCCGGTGACGAACGGCCTGCCCCGGCGTTTTCTCGACCTGCTCACCCGCAGCCGGGTGGCCCAGGTGGCCTGGTGGAGCGTCGTCTCCAGACTGCCCGTCTACCTGATGTCGCTGGCCATGGTGCTGGTGGTCCGTGAGCAGGGCGGCAGTTACACACAGGCCGGTACGGCCGCCGCGCTGTACACCGTCGGCATGGCGCTCGGCAGCCCGCTGATCGCCCGGCGCCTCGACCGCAGCGGGCGGCGCGCGGTGCTGGCCGTCACCGGCGTCGGCTACCCGGCGGCGCTCGCCCTGCTGGCGTGGACCACCCGGCCCGGTGGTTGGGCGCAACCCGTCGCGGCGCTGGTCGCCGGGGTGGCGCTGCCGCCCGCGAACGCCTGCATGCGCTCGCTCTGGGCACGGCTGCCGCTCGAGGAGGACGAACGGGAGACCGCCTATCTGTGGGAGGCGCTGCTCACCGAGGTGCTGGTGATCGGCGCGCCGTTGATGCTCGCCGCGCTGATGCTCGCCGGGTCCGCCGGAGCGGCGCTGACGGTCGTCGCGACGGTCGGCGGCTTGGGGGCCATCGGTCTCGGTCTGGTCCGGCTTCCGGCGGGCACCGAGCCGACGCCCCCGGGAGAGCGGGGAGCCGGTCCGGCCCAGGGGCGCGGCGGGTCGGACCGTCCGCCGGGCCCGCTGCGGGAGCCGGCGATGCTGGCGCTCACGGGCATCATGGCCACCTGCGCCGTGCCCATCGGTCTGATGACGCTCGCCATCCCGGCCTTCGTCGCCGCCCACGGGTCGTCGGGCGGCACCGGTGCGGTGTACGCGTGCTGGGGGGTGGGCAGCGCGCTCGGCGCACTGTGGCTGGGGCGCTCCCGGTCGCAGGTCGCACTGCACCTGCGGTTCCCCCGGCTGGTGCTCGCCTACGCCCTCGGTACCGGGCTGACGCTGGCGGCCACCTCCCGGCCGGCCCTGGCGGTGGCCCTCGCGGTCGGCGGCGCACCGATCGCGCTGGTGTCCGCCGCCGAGATGACGCTGGTCAGCACGGTCGCGGACAGCCGCTCGCTGGCGGAGGCGTTCACCTGGGCGTCGCTGGCCACCGTGCTGGGGGACGCGGTGGGACAGCAGGTCGGCGGGCTGCTGATGGATCCGGTCGGTCCGCGCGGGGTCTTCGGCCTCGCCTTCGCCGCCGCCCTGGCCGGGGCCGGCCTGGCCTTCGCCTGCCGGGGGCTGCTGGCCCGCGGCCCGGCGGTCCCCGCGGAGTGCGCGGCATGACCACCCGACCAGGCGACTCCCCCGGGAGCGCGGGGACGCGCGCGGGCGCCCCGCCTCCCGGTGCGGCTCCGGCGGTGCGACCGGCCCGCCCCGCAGCAGTGCGGGGGCCGCGTGGCGTGGGCATCCGGTCGCCCGGGCGCTTCCCGACGCCCGGACCCGCGCCGGTCCGCCCGCCACTTCGCGTCCCGCGGGCCCGGCCCGGCTGCCGTCCCCCGTTCCTTCCTTCCTGCCAGCGAGGTAATCCGTCATGAATGCTGTCACCGGCCAGCGGCCCGACCGGCCCCATCCGGGGCCGGACTCCCCGCTCTTCCGACCGGTCACCTACGGGCAACTCCCCGGCGCGGTCAAGGAGTTCCTGGCGACCGACGAGCCCACGGCGGTGCCCGTACCGGTCGAGGGGCGCCCCGACCTGGCGCAGAGCGTGGAGCTGGCCTCCCGCCTGTACACCGGCGTGCAGCGGCCGCACCCGCTCGACCTCGGTGTCGTCCTCGGTGCGGAGCAGCTGCCCGAGGGCGTCGCGGCGCTGGCGCGCCCGCTCGCCCGTGCGTGGGTGGCCGAGGAGGAGCTGGCCGACACCGCCGCGTTCCATGCCCACCGCCGTGGGACGCTGCTGGTCGTCGGCGGCTACGACCGGCTCAACCTCGATCCGGTCCGGGCCCTGCTGCTGGCGACCTACCGCACCCGGGAGCACGGGCTCACCCTGCTGAGCGGTCGCGACGGCGCCTCGCTCGCCTGGAACGTGGCCAAGCAGTACGCGCGGCCCGCCGCCGGGGTCGACGCGGTGGGCCTGTTCACCGACACCGACCGGCCGCCGCACCTGCCCGGCATCGAGGTCTTCGACGACCGCGACTTCGAACGCGCGGACATCCAGGCCGAGATCCTGGGCACCCGCTGGCGCCGGGTGGCCTTCCAGGGCCACGGCAAGGACGACAGCGTCAACCTCGGCGAGTTCACCATCTGCGGCCTGAACCACGAGGTGGCGGCCAGGCCCGGCCTGCTCGGCCCCCGGTGCGCCTACGGGCTGCCCTGCTACAAGCCCGAGGACAAGCTGGTCCCGCTCAACCGGGTGGCGGCGGTGGAGCTGGTGCTCAGTGCCTGCAACAGCGGTCCGCTGGCGGACCTCGCGCTGTACGACCCGAAGTACCAGCTGCTGCTCAACGCCCTGGACGGACCGGCCCGCACCGTCGTCTCCGCCGTCTCCGTGCACGACTCCGACCGGCCCGAGAACGTCGCCTGGATGCGTGCCGCCCTCACCGGCGCGGACTCGGTGGACACCCTCAACGCCAGCCTGGCCGGCTCGCACCCCTACCCGGCGTTCATGCGTTTCGGGCTCCCGCAGGCACCGCAGGACGCGCCGGCCGCTCCCGAGCCGGCCGAGCACCGCCCCGACCCGCTGGTCCTCACCGTGGGCCGCCGGCTCACCGCCCTGCTCACCTCGGAGCTGCTGCCGCACAACCATCCGCTGCGCCCCCGGCTGACGAAGCTGGCCCGCAAGGTGGACCTGTGGGTGTCCCGCCCCACCCACCTCGCCGACCAGTCGCCGGCGGAGATCCGGTCGTCCCTCACCGCGGACCTCCAGTCGCTGGACCACGTGATCACCGAGCAGGTCGCGGCGAACCCCGAGAACGAGATCATGAACTACCCGGCGCACTTCGGGGACCGCAGTTCGCTCGATCCGCAGGTGTGCGAGGTGACCTGCCACTGCGGCCGTCCCGCCCAGGAGTTCACCCGGCGCGGGCTGCTCCCGCACATCCTGGACACCACCTGCGCGGTCTGCATGCGCTGCGGCGACGTCACCTTCCGCCTGCCCGAGGCGCCCGCGCTGCTGGCCCACGCCGCGGACGAGGTCGAGCAGGGCGGGGTGCTGGAGGTGCGCGCCTCGCTCACCGCCGCACGCCCCGGGCCCGTGCGACTGGGCCTGTTCGTCCCCACCTACCTGCGCGAGGACACCACGGTGGAACCGGCCACCACCAGGGTCAGGGCCGCGGGCCGGCAGCCCGAGGACGTCGCCTTCCGCGTGCGGTTCGCCCCCACCACGGCACCGCAGGCCTACTACTTCACGGTGTTCGCGGTACAGGACCTGGCCGTCTCGACGGCCAGGCGGCACTTCGGCGTCGTACCGCGCCGCGTCTGATCGCGCGCCAGCCCCCCACCGGAACCCCCAACTGACGGAACGAAGGACGGTTGTCATGGAAACGCAGGCCAAGCCCGCGATCGAGCTGATCGAACGCGACGGCGAGGTGACCTTGAGCATCGGCGGTGAACAGGCCATGCAGGCCTGGGAGCGTGACCTGATGTGGGCCAGCGCCGACATGCTGTGCGAGTACGGCCAGGACTTCTACGAGGTCGGGCTCGGTCTCGGCCTGTCCGCGCTGCGCATCGCCGGCAACCCCGCCACCCGCAGCCACACGGTGCTCGAACTCTTCGGGGAGGTCGAGGACCTGTTCCGGGCCCGGCACCCGCAGCTGCCCGACAACCTCACCATCGAGCGCGGCGACTTCTTCCAGCGCGTCTTCGCCCTGCCGTCGGCCAGCCTCGACGGCATGTTCTTCGATCCGGCCCTCGACATGGAGGTCTGGACCAATGCCGACCTGTGGGCCAGGACCATGCCGGAGGTGGTCCGGGTGCTGCGTCCGGGCGGGGTGTTCATCCCGTTCTTCAGCACCAAGCCGGAGCTGCGCTGGCAGTACCTGCCGCACTTCCGCAGCATCCGGGTCGAGCGCCACCCCTACGTGGCGTACGACACCACCGAGTACACGTACGGCACCAGCGGCGACGCGTACATCCAGTGCTTCCGCAAGGTGTGACACCCGCACGCAGTGACGCACGGGGCGGTACTGCCCCGCCAGTCCACGACCGCCCCGCCGGTCGGCCCTCACCCGACGCCGCGCAGCGGCCTTGCTCCGGAGGTACCGGTATGACCACCGCACTGACCACTGACCACCCCGACGACCTGGACGTCCTGGACGTCCGTTCGCTGTTCCTGGCCGGCCCCTTCATCCAGCTCCTGGATCCGGCCACCGGGGAGATGCCGGACGAGGCCCGCGCCCCGTTCGACATCCTGATCAAGCACTTCGAGACGCAGGGGATCTCGGTCCACAACGCCCACCGCCGGGAGGCGTGGGGAGCGGAGCTGATGCGGCCGGAGCAGTGCACCGGGCTCGACCAGGAGGAGATCCGCAAGGCCGACGTCTTCGTCGCGCTGCCGGGCTTCCCGGCCTCCCCCGGCACCCACATCGAGGTGGGCTGGGCCAGTGCCTTCGACAAGCCGATCGTGCTGCTGCTGGAGCGGGGCCGGGAGTACACCTTCCTCGTCCAGGGCCTGCACACCGTGGCGACCGTGGAGTACGTCGTGTACACGGACATCGCCGGGTCGCTGGCCGCCGTCGACCGGGCGGTGCGCCGGGCGGTGACCCGGCACCGGGCGGCGGCCCGCGGGGAGTGACCCGCGCCGGCACGGGCCGGACCGTCCCCCCGGGCGGCCCGGCCTCCGGTGACCGCCGTCCAGCCACGGGTGCAGACCGGCCCGAGAGGATCCGATGAGAAACGCCCTGGCGCTGCTCGCCACCCTGGCCGTCGTCCTGACGGCGGTCGGCACCGCCTCCCCCGCCTCCCCCGTACCGGCCGCCGACCGGGTGCGCACTCCCGCTGCCCCGGCCTACGTCGTCGAGCTGACCAGCGATGCCTCGGGGGGCAGTTGGCGGGGCCACGAGAGCGTGAGCTTCACCAACGCCTCGGCCGTTCCGCTGCGCGAGGTGTACCTGCGGCTGTGGGACAACGCCCACGGCGGGTGCCCGGCGCCGCCGGTCACGGTGACCGCCCTCACCGGCGGCACCGCAGGACCGCTGTCGGTGGACTGCACCGCGCTCAGGGTCACCCTGCCCGCCCCGCTCGGCCCGGAGGAGAGCGGCTCGATCGGCTTCGACCTGAGCATCGACGCCCCCCGCCGCACCGACCGGTTCGGCCGCGACGGGCCGTACACCTTCCTCGGCAACGCCCTTCCGGTGCTGGCGGTCGAGGACTCCGCGGGCCCGCACCTCGACCCGTACACGGACCACGGCGAGTCCTTCTACGCCCTGGCCGCCGACTTCGCCGTCACCCTGGACCACCCTTCCGAGCTGCTGGTGCCCGCCACCGGCAGCTCCGTCGACACCTTCGGCGCTCCCGGACGCACCGTCACCAGGGCGGCGGCGAGCATGGTCCGCGACTTCGCCTGGGCGGCGGGCCCGTTCCGCAGGGTCGCCGCCACCTCCCCCGCCGGAGTGCGGGTCAACGTCTACTCGACGGCCGACGTCACCCCCTCGGACGCCGGGTCGATGCTGGCCCTGGCGACCTCGGCACTCGACGCGCACGCCCGGCGGTTCGGCGCCTACCCGTACGCGGAGCTGGACGCCGTGCTGGACGGCCACTTCTGGTTCAGCGGGATGGAGTACCCGGGGTTCGTCCTCGACCGCGTCAGCATCACGGCGCTGGTCCACGAGCTCGCGCACCAGTGGTGGTACGGCATCGTCGGCGACGACCAGTACCACGCCCCCTGGCTGGACGAGTCGTTCAGCGAGTACGCGACCGACCTCGCGCTCGGCCGCACCGGGGAGAACTGCTGGGACGCCGTCTCCTGGGCCTCCCCGGACGAGCGGCTCACCGACTCGATGCGGTACTGGGACGCCCACCCCTCCCGGTACGAGACCGTCGTCTACGACTACGGCAAGTGCGCCCTGCACGACCTCCGCCGCCTGATCGGCGACGGCGCGATGGCCGCGCTGCTCCGCGACTACGCGCGCACCCACTGGTACGGCGTCTCGACCACGGCGGACTTCAAGGCCGCCGCCCGGGCCGCGGCCGGCACCGACCTGACCGGGTTCTGGAAACTGCACCGTATCGGGGACTGATCCACTCGCCCGCCGCCATACTCGTTATCCGGTGGACGGACAGCGAGGAGAGGGGCCGACTGTGTGCAAGGGACGGGTGGCGGTCGTGGGCGGGAGCATCGCGGGGTGCGCCGCAGCGCTCGCCGCGGCGCGGACCGGCGCGGACGAGGTCGTGGTGTTCGAGCGGGCCGCCGGCCGGCTCCAGGACCGGGGCGTCGGCCTCGCACTGCACAACGACCGGTACGCCGAACTGGAGGCGGCCGGCTACCTCGACGCCGGGATGCCCTGGGTCCAACTGGCCCGGCGGCCCTGGGTGGTGCGCGAGGGGACGGCTCGGGCCGGACGGGAGATCGGCGCGCTGCCGTTCCCGTTCCGCTCGTACAACTGGGGTTCGCTCTGGCAGGAGCTGCGCAACCGGATCCCCGGGGTCGTCGACTACCGCACGGGGGCGGCGATCACCCGGGTCTCGCCCGAGCCGGACGGCGCGCTGGTACAGCTGGCGGACGGCAGCGAGGAGCGCTTCGACCTGGTCGTCGGGGCGGACGGCTACCGGTCGACCGTGCGGGCCGCGATGTACCCGGACACTGCCGCCCGGTACGGCGGCTTCCTGGCCTGGCGCGGCACACTGCCCGCCGACCGGCTGCCCGCCCCGCGCGAGGCGTTCCCCGAGCAGGACGCGACGACGGTCGCCTTCCCCGGCGGCCACATGATCGTCTACCGCATTCCCGGACCCGGCGGCCGCGGGACCGACGTCAACTGGGTCTTCTACACCAGCCCGCCGGCCGCCGAAGGACTCCGGTTCGGCGACCCGGCGACCACCCATCCCAGGTCCGGCAGCGCCGAACTGACGCGCCACCAGCACGAGCTGGTCGCGGCGCACTTCCCGCCCTACTGGCAGGAGGTCATCCACCTCACCCCCGCCGAGTCGACCTTCGTGCAGCCGATGTACGACATGGCCGTGCCGCACTTCGCGCGCGGGCGGCTCGCCCTGCTCGGCGACGCCGCCTCGATCGCCCGTCCGAACACCGGCAGCGGTGCCATCAAGGCCCTGCAGGACGCCGCCGGCCTGGAGCGCGCCCTGCGGTCGGCCGACAGCTGGGAGGAGGCCCTGCAGGCCTACGACGCCGACCGGACACCGGTCGGGCGGGCCACGGTCGAGCTCGGCCGGAGCCTGGGGCGCGCCCAGGTCCAGCAGACCCCCGAGTGGGCGGCCATGGACCAGCGGGCGATCGAGCAGTGGTGGCAGGAGGCGGGCGGCGGCAACGGGTTCGGCGGGCAGGCCCTGCGCCGCTGACACCCGGGCAGTCGGCGCCCGGCCCCCGGCCCCGTCGTCCGGCACCGTCGTCCGGCACCGGCTGCGGCGGCGATCCGGCGGCGCTGAGCACCGCCCGACTCGCCTCGCGCCTCTCCTCGTTCTCCTCGGCACTGGCGAGCCGTCTGCAGCCGACACCCACGGGGTGACCGGTGGAGCGGGTGGGCGGGCGCCGCAGCCGGCGCCCGCCCGGCGCGCCCTCAGCCCGCCCGCTCCTGCAGGCCCTGGAGCGCGGCCACCAGGGTGTCGACGTCCTGCACGGTGTTGTACAGGGCCAGCGAGGCCCGGACCGCACTCTGCAGGCCGAAGGCGGCCAGCGCCGGCTGCGCGCAGTGGTGCCCGGCACGGACCGCGATGCCCTGCTGGTCGAGCGCCCCGGCCAGCGCGATCGGGTCCGTTCCGGCGAGCAGGAAGGTCAGCACCCCGATCTTCCCCGGCGCGTTGCCGATCAGCCGCAGCCCGGGGACCGTCGCCAGCGCGGCCATCGCGTACCCGGTGAGCTGCTCCTCGTGCGCCGCGGCGGCCTCCCGGTCCAGCCCGGCGAGGTACCGCAGGGCCGCCCGCAAGCCGGCGACGCCGGCGATGTGGCCGGTCCCCGCCTCCAGCCGGTGCGGGACGGGGGCGTACGTGGTCTCCTCGAAACTCACCGAGTCGATCATGTTGCCGCCGCCCTGCCACGGGGGCATCGCCTCCAGCAGCTCGCGCTTGCCGAAGAGCACGCCGATCCCGGTCGGGGCGAAGATCTTGTGCCCCGAGAAGGCGTAGAAGTCGGCGTCCAGCGCGGTGACGTCCACCGGGAAGTGGCTCACCGCCTGCGCGCCGTCGACCAGCACCTTGGCGCCGTACCGGTGGGCGAGTGCGGTCATCTCGGCCACCGGCGGGACGGTCCCCAGCACGTTGGAGGCGTGGGTCAGCGCGACCAGCCTGGTCCGGGAGCCGAGCAGGTCCCGGTACGCGTCCTGGTCCAACTGCCCGTCGGGGAGCAGCGGGATCGGCCGGATCCTGGCCCGCCGCTCGGCGGCGATCAGCTGCCAGGGCACCAGGTTGGAGTGGTGCTCGGCCGCCGAGACCAGGATCTCGTCGCCCACGCCGAGATTGGCGCGTCCCCAGCTCTGTGCCACCAGGTTGACGGCCTCGGTGGTCCCCCGGACGAAGACGATCTCGCCGGAGTCCTCGGTGCCGAGCAGGTCGGCCGCCGCCTGCCGGCCCTCCTCGTACACCTGGGTGGCCTGCTTGGCCAGGCTGTGCGCACCGCGGTGGACGTTGGAGGTGCCCATCGAGTAGTGCTCGGCGACGGCCTCGGAGACCTGGCGGGGCTTGAGCGTGGTGGCCCCGTTGTCCAGCCAGACCAGCGGCCGGCCGTTCACCTCCCGGTGCAGCTGCGGGAAGTCCCGCCGGACGGCCTCGACGTCGAAGCCGCTCGGCGGCGCGGCGGGCGGGGCCGAGGGCGGCGTCACCGTCGGTGTCCCGACCGGCTGTTGCGGCAGCCAGTAGCGGGGGCCACCCGCCGCGTGAGCGAGAGCCGCGGGCAGCGGGCAGGTCTCCGGCGTCGGGAGCGTCCCCGCCTGCGGGACGCCCCCGGGCAGGCCGGCCGGCGGCACGGCACCCGTCTGCGGCACGGTACCCGCCGCCGGAACGGCGGTTGCCGTCGGCAGCGAACCCTGCAGCGGGGCGGCACCCTGCACGGGGACGGCTGCCTGCGGCGGAGCCGCGCCCGGCGTCACCGGCCCGCTCGTCATGGGGAGTTCACCCGGCAGCCCGGGCGGAACGGCGGCGAGCCGGCCCGTGCCGGTGCTGCGCCCGAATCCGTCAGGAGTAGTCATAGTAGTTCGACACCTCGACGTTCTGAAGCACCGCGATGGCGTCGTCGACCAGCGCCGCGGTCGAGAAGTAACTGGTCACCAGGTACGAGGTGATGGCCTGGCGGTCGACGCCCATCGGACGCACCGACAGGCCCGGCTCCACCTCGTCCGGCACCTTCGAGGGACGCAGGCCCACCACGCCCTGCTCGGCCTCGCCGACCCGCATCAGCAGGATGTTGGTGGTCCCCGGGGCCGAGTTGGCCGAGCCCTTGAGGTCCAGCTTGTCCGAGGGCAGCAGCGGCACGCCGCGCCAGGTGAGGAACGGGCTGCCGAAGAGCTCGACGATCTGCGGCGGCACCCCGCGCCGGGTGCACTCGCGCCCGAACGCGGCGATCGCCCTCGGGTGGGCGAGGAAGAACGCGGGCTGCTTCCAGACCCGGGCGAGCAGCTCGTCCATGTCGTCCGGTGTCGGCGCACCCCTGCGGGTGTGCACCCGCTGGCCGGGGACGACGTTGTTGAGCAGCCCGTACTCGGGGTGGTTGAGCATCTCCCACTCCTGGCGCTCGCGCAGCGCCTCGGTGGTCAGCCGCAGCTGCGCCTGGACCTGGTCGATCGAGGAGTTGTAGATGTCGGAGACCCGGGTGTGCACCTTCAGCACGGTCTGCGCGATGCTCAGCTCGTACTCGCGGGGGCTCTCCTCGTAGTCCACGAAGGTCTGCGGCAGCTCGGGCTCGCCACTGTGGCCGGAGGTCAGGTTGATCGGGTGCTCCCGGTCCGCCGGGCCCTGGCCGTTGGCGGCGTACGCGTCCAGCTGGGTGCGCAACGCGGGTTCGCGGTCGGCGAGTTCGGTGAGCATCCGGCGGTCGAGCGAGAGCACCGTACACGCGGTGACGGCGCGGACCTGGTAGGGCATCGCCTCGCCGCGCACCCAGGCGGCGGTGTCGAAGAAGTCGCCGTCGCCGAGGACGGCGAGCAGCGCGTCCTCGCCGTACTGGCCGGTGGCGCGCTTCTCGGCGCGGCCGAACGCGAGGATGTGCAGCTGCTCGACGGGGCCGTCGGGGCCGGCGATGAGCTCGCCCGGCTCGACCTCGCGCTGCACGAAGCCTCCTGCCAGGGCGCTCAGCAGCGGGCTCTCCAGCGGGCGGAGGAAGGCGATCTCGCGCAGGTCCTCGGCGATCACCCGGGCGGCACCGCCGCCGTCGGTGTAGGTGCTGATCAGGCCGTCGCCCAGGATGAAGCCCCGGCGGCGGTTGACCCGGTAGACACCCGCCTCCAGGTCCACCCAGGGCAGGGCGCGCAGCAGGTAGCGGGGGGTGATCCCGAGCATCTGCGGCGCGGTCTTGGTGGTGGTGGCCAGGTTCCTCGCGGCGGAGGTACTGAGGCTCTGCTGGTTCTGCTGCACGGTCTCGGTGGTCATGGCTGATCCTGGTCCTTGTCCTGGGTCCGAAGAACTGATGGAACGTCAGAGCACCTACTGCGAAAGGGAGATCCGCTCTCGGTGCGTTCGCCAGGGAGATTGTTGCCACACCGTCGCGCCGACGTGAGCATGTTCGATTAGACCGGTTGGTTCCGGTGCGGAGCATCAAGGCATCCGCACCGCGAAACTCAGGCAAAAATATGAGTTGGGCCATAAGCGGTACTGAGATGTTCGAAAGTTCCCGTTGGAGATCGGTGTTCTCGACACCGCTGGGCCCACAAACCCTCGGCGGCTTCCCGATCAACCGGCGCACGCCGTCGTCACCGCCGAGTCCGGGGAGGCGGTCCGTTCCGAATCCGCCCCACCGCGGGGGCCGCTGCTTCGCCGCCCGGGGGGGAACGTGTCGCGCCGCGACCCCCGGTGACCTGCACGAACCCCTCGATCCGGCCGTACCCGCCGGACCGGACGGATTACCGGTCCACGGGCCGTGGACCGCAAGTTTTGCGGTGTCATATCGGGCCCGCTGAACAAATCCAACCGATTTGGTACGAGGTATCGCCTACGCGAGCATTGTCGAACGCTCCACAGAGCGCGCGCAGGACCAGGAAAGGCGCATCACCCTCATGCAGACCAGCCCGGCCGTACCCCGGCAGGCAGCCGAACCCAGCACGCCGCACTCCACCGAGGCGGACACACCCCATGCGTCCGGGGCCGGCCACCCGGCCGACCGAAAGCCCGGACGCTTCGGCCTGCCGACCGCCACCGCTCTGGTCATGGGCAACATCATCGGCGGCGGCATCTTCATGATCCCCGCCGCCGTCGCACCGTACGGGACGGTCAGCCTGCTCTCGTTCGCCGTGCTGACCGTGGGGGCCATCGCGCTCGCGCTGGTCTTCGGGCAGCTCGCCAGGCGCAACCCGCGCACCGGCGGGCCCTACGTCTACGCCCGGGAGGCCTTCGGGGACTTCGCCGGGTTCCTGTCGGCCTGGTCGTACTGGATCACCACCTGGGTCAGCAACGCCGCGCTCGCGGTGGCCGCCGTCGGCTACCTCGACGTCCTGCTGCCGATCCAGCACTCCACCTGGCTCACCATCGGCGCCGCGCTGACCGTCCAGTGGCTGCCCGCGCTGGCGAACCTGGCGGGCACCCGTTACGTGGGCGTGGTGCAACTGGTCTCCACCGTCCTGAAGTTCATCCCGCTCGCGCTCGTCGCGATCGGCGGCCTCGGCTTCTTCGACCCGGGCAAGCTCGGCCCCTTCGACGCCTCCGGCCACGGGTGGATCGGCGGGATGACGGCCGCCGCGGCGATCCTGCTCTTCAGCTACCTGGGTGTGGAGTCCGCCGCGATGAGCGCGGGCGAGGTCCGCGACCCGGAGCGCAACGTCGGCCGGGCCAGCGTCCTCGGCACGGCCGGTGCAGCGGTGGTCTACCTGCTCGGCACGCTCGCCGTCTTCGGCACGGTCGCCCACGACCGGCTCGTCCACTCCACCGCGCCCTTCTCCGACGCCGTCGACGCGATGTTCGGCGGGTCGTGGGGCGGCACGGTGATCGCCGTCGCCGCACTGGTGTCGATGACCGGCGCGCTCAACGGCTGGACCCTGCTGGCCGCCCAGGCCCCGTACGCCGCCGCGCAGGACGGCCTCTTCCCGGCCGCCTTCGCCACCAAGCGCCGCGGGGTCCCGGTCTTCGGCGTCCTGATCAGCGTCTCGCTCGCCTCGCTGCTGACCGTCGTCAACTTCACCGCCGGCTCCAAGGGCGCGTTCAACATCCTGGTGCTGGTGACCACCTTCACCGCCACCGTCCCGTACCTCCTCTCGACCGCCGCGCAGCTCTACTGGCTGGTCCGTGGTGAGGGGGCCAAGGTCGCCGCGGGACGCCTCACCCGGGACGCCGTGCTCGGCCTCGGCGCCTTCGCCTTCTCCCTGTGGCTGCTGGCCGGTGCCGGCTACGCGGCCGTCTACCAGGGCGTCCTGTTCCTCTTCGCCGGGATCCTGGTCTACGTCTGGATGGCCGGCCGCAAGGGCCGGGAGACCGCCGCTTCATAGGGGGTCCGGAGCCGGAACGCCGATCGGGGCGACAGGGGTGAACCC
>NZ_JBHJVK010000102.1:0-21618 GCF_042264695.1 Kitasatospora sp. NPDC056138
CCAGGCCCGCTTCGAACACTCCTTATGCCGCATGCCGGTCGAACACGGCATCGCCCACCTGAATAGTTGACCAGCACTTTCGCAACAGGCCCTAGATCACGTGCTCGGCGAGGAGCGTGACCGTGGGCAGGAGGGTGACATCAGCTCCGCCCACCAGGCCCTGTACGCCCGGTTCTGGCCCGGCCTGCGGGCCTTCGCCGGCGCGGCCGACCTGTTGCGCGCGGTAGCTGCCCTGGGCTGGACGGTCGTCCTGGCCAGCTCGGCCTCCGGCCGCGACCTCCAGATGATGCGCCGCATCCTGGACGCGGACGACGCGGTCACCACCGCGACCAGTGCGGACGACGTCGAAGCCGGCAAGCCCGCGCCCGACCTGGTACGGGCCGCGCTGGACAAGGCGGGTGCCCGCGCGGAGGAGGCCGTCTTCATCGGGGACACGGTGTGGGACGTCCAGTCCGCGGCGACGGCCGGGGTCCCGTGCATCGCTGTGCTCTCCGGCGGATGGAGTGAGCTCAACCTGCGGGCCGCAGGAGCCGTGGAGGTGCGCGAGGACGCCGCCACCCTGCTGACCGGGCTGGCGCACAGCTCGCTCGGGCACCCGCCAACCGAGCGCGCCGCGTAAGCGGCGGCCCCTGCTTCGGTGGAACTCCCGTCCGTCAACCCGCACTTCAGGGTCGGCCGGCTGGGATGGGTTCCCCAGCTTCCCGGGCGTCGGCGCTCCGCAGTCCGGAGTGCCAGCACCAGGGAAGCCAGGGTGGTCAGCCGTGCCGCATGTCGTCCGGGTCCGCGGGCAGGGGCGGTGCGCCCTCTGCGGTCATCCGGTCCTCGGGCCGCTCACGCACCGGCGCGTCGCCGCGACCGGCCGCCCCTCCGGCCACGGGGGCGGACGAGCTGTCGCCCGGTGCCAGGCGGCCGCGCCACCCACCGCTCTCGCGGCCCTGTCCCTCGATGAACCCCTTGAACCGCTTCAGGTCGCCCTTGACCTGCCGGTCCAGGACACCGAGCAGGTCGCCGACCTTCTCGGCCATGCCATGCGGCTCGAAGTCCATGGCCAGGCTCACCCGGGTGTGGGAGTCGTCGAGGCGTCTGAACGTCACGGTTCCCATCTGCTTGACGTCACCGCCCACCGTCCGCCAGGAGATCCGCTCGTCGGGGAGCTGGTCGACGATCTCGGTGTCGAACTCACGGCTGGTCCCGGCAACCTTCGTCGTCCAATGGCAGTGCCGGTCGTCCGTCTGACGGACCTCCTCCACGCCGTCCATGAAGCGCGGGAAGTCCTCGAACTGCGTCCATTGGTTGTAGGCGCTGTGCAGCGGGACGTCCACGTCGATGGACTCCTTCACCTTGCTCACGACAGTCTCCTTCCGATTCGGCAGGCCGGACGTTCCGTACCATCAGCGCGTCTGCCCTCCCCTCGGGCATCCAATCGGGCTGCCCCGTACCTGCGCTGCTGGTCGGGCCCGATCCGAGACGACGCCGTACGGCTCACGCACCTCCCGGGTCTGTCGGCGCTGCCGCCGGACACGGCAGCCCCGGCAGAGGCCCGGACGGATCGTCCACGCTGACCGGCCGGTTCCCGGCACACCAAGTCGGCTGGCCGTTTGGCATCCGCACGCACGGGCAGGCGCGGCCAACATCCGAAGAGAAGGAGCGGACAAGCCATGAACGACATCCCTCAGGGCGGGTCCGGTGGAGTGCCTGGCCAACACGACAGCGATGGCGATCACCAGCAGACGCCGGACAAGCAGGAGCAGGGTGTGAAGACCGTCCGCGCCGGCGCGCCCGTGGCCGAGCAAAAGACCGACGGAACGAAAGCCGACCGTGACAGTGCCGATCAGGATCAGGCCGCGGCGGATCGAACCGATGAGTGACGCACGCTCGTAGCCGCAGACCGTGGTCGGGCCCCGGCAGCCACCACGGTTCCGAGCGCGATGCTGCCCGTTTCGCCACCAGCAGCGCGGACACACGCAGCACCGAGGAAGTCCGAGAGCCGGGGGGGACATGCCCAAGGAGTGGCAATGAAGGCCCTGACCTGGCACGGCAAGCGGGACGTCCGGATCGACTCGGTGCCCGATCCCTCGATCAAGGACCCCACCGACGTCGTCATCGAAAGTCACGACGACCGGACTGTGCGGGTCGGGCCTCCACCTGTACGAGGCCCTCGGCGCGTTCCCCGAGGTCGGCGACATCCTCGGACACGAGCCGATGGGCGTGGTCAGGGAGTCCGTCCCGCCGTCACAGCGCTCCGGCCCGGTGACCGGGTGGTGGTGCCCTCAACATCTCCTGCTACACCTGCGGACAGGGACTGCACTTGCCAACGGCTGCCCAGGGCCAGGGAACACAAACAGCCCTCCCCCATGGTCACACCCAACGCTGCCCTGCATGCGGGAGACCGTCCGGGTCCTGTCCGAGGGCTGGCCCTGGCCTGTCAGCTGGCAGGCGAGGTGGGCATAGACCCCGGCTCCCGGCACTCCGTCGGCAGTGGAGCTGGTGAGCTCGTGCGGCGCCGAGCGGGCGAGTTGGCAGCGCCTCGGCGACGGCGACGCCGTCTGGCAGGGCACAGCGAACCAGGGGGTAGAGGTAGGAACCTCTGCCACCGAGTGAATTACGGAGCCTGTCTGTTTTCTGCCGGCGACTGCGGCTCCTCCTCGTCCTGCGAATCGTCGGCCTTGGCTCGAACGTCCTCCGGGGTAGGAGCCACGGTTCTCCGTTCCTCCGCGGACTGCTCCCGCACCTGCTCCTCGCCTCGCGCCGTGTCCTCGTCGGGGGTACTCATCGCGTCATCCTCTCGCAGCCCCGTGTCTCCCAGGCGGATGAGACACGGCGCGGCTGCCTTGCTTCCTAGGTCTCACGCTTCCTTGCTCTCACGCCCTCGACCGAGGTGCAAGCCGGGCATCCCGCGAACGGGGCGCCGATGATCACAGCTCCGACGATGGAGCGAATCGGCCGGGCTGGACGGTCGATGATCCTCGACGGCAATCCGCACGCTCTCCAGCACGGCGTCGGCGGCGGCCGGGACGAGCATGCGGGCCCGAACACCGCTGCAAAGCATCAGCGGTCAACGGGACATGCGCAAGAAGGTCATCGCTCCGACGTGGCGCGGACTCTGGGGCAGGTTGCCGGCCCGGCTCCGCCGCCCCCGCAAGGCGCCTATCCGGAAGCCCAGCCGCCACCATGCGCTCGACCGGAACAGCCGGACCATCGCCGATCGGGAACAGCTAGTTGTTGCTGGCCATGACGTTGTTGACGCTGAGCAGGGCTGGCAGCCGAGTGCGCGGAGCCGTTCTTACGGCGTGACCGTGCGGTTCATCGCCTGCATGTTGGGTGTGGTGAGCAGTTCGTTGTAGGCGGCGGGGCTCATGGCGTTGATCATGAGGCGTCCGGAAACATCGGCTTTGACGTACTCGATCGCCAGCAGTGCGATGACCGGGTTGGTGGTGAGGGTGGCCTGGTCCGGGGTGCAGTCGCCGAACTCGGCCACGACGGCATCGTTGTCGTCTGCCACGACGACGGCGAGGCGGCGGCCGGAGAGACGCAGGCGCGCGCTCGCACCGCATTCGGCCATGTCGTAGGTGTGTGGCCCGGTCAGGGTGCGAGTGCCGTAGATCGCGACGTGGGTCTCGATGCCGCGGCCGGACGCTGCCTCGAGGAGCGGACCGAGTTGGTCGAGCTCGTCGTCCCAGACGCCGGCGAACACCGTGCGCTTGGCTTGCTCGATGGTGCGCGCAAAAGCTTGCACGATGGCATGGCTGCCGCTGAGCGACCAGACCAGTCCGGGTTCCTGTTCGTTCGGTAGCTGGTCGAGGGCGGTTTCGGCTGCGGCGAGGTCGGCGTCGAAGCGTTCACGCAGCTCTTTCAGCAGCGCGGTGTGCGGGATGGCGGTGTAGCGCACGGGCTCGGAGCGGTTGACGAGGACGGTCCCGCGGACTTCGAGCCGGGAGAGGGTTTCGTACACCTTGGACGGCGGCATGCCGGCCCGCCGTCCAACCTCGGCTCCGGTGAGGGCGGCCTGCCCGACGAGGGCGGCGTATGCCTGCGCTTCGTACTGGGTGAAGCCCAGGCGGGTGAGTGAGGCGACGAGTTCGCTGGCGGCCGGCATGGCATGGATTCTACCAACTTGCGCATCGACTAACTACCAGGGTAGTAGTTAGACCCAACTTACTACCCGAGTAGTTGGAGATGTTCAGATGCGCAAGCTGGTCAGCACGGGATCACCGTGGGAGTCGAAGGTCGGATACTCGCGTGCCGTGGTCGTAGGGGATGCGATCTTCATCTCCGGCACCGCCGGAGAAGGCGAGGACGTCTACGCGCAGACGCGTGATGCCCTCGCCACGATCGAGAAGGTTCTCATCGAGAACGGCTTCGCTCTGGCGGATGTCGTCCAGAGCCGCCTGGTGGTGGCGGACTTCGAGCACTGGGGGGACGCCGCCCGCGCCCACGGCGAGGTCTACGGCGAGATCCGGCCCGCATTCTCCCTCGTGCATGCCCTGCCGTTCGTGGAAGGCAGGATCCTCGTGGAGGTCGAGGCTGTGGCTGTGCGGGCATCGGCGTGACCGAGCAGACTGCCGACGCGCAGCTGTCGGGCACCGCGGTGGCGGTGCTCGCAGCCGCCGCCGGCGGCGCGATCGCCAACGACTACGTCCTGCAACCGGCGCTTGCGCAGATCGCCATGGACTTCCGTGCCCCGCTCAGCCTGATCACGATCGTGGCCTCAGCCGCCATGGCCGGCTACCTCATCGGCCTGGCCCTCCTGGTGCCGCTGGCCGACCGAATCAGCCCCCGCGCCCTCATAGGAACGCAGCTGCTCGCCTTGTCGGCCGCCCTGGCCCTGGCGGCTGCCGCGCCGAACCCGAGCGTGCTGATCGGATGCTTCGTCCTCGTCGGCGCGCTGACCACCGTGGCCGCCCAGTCCAGTGCGGTCGTGGGCAAGCACTCCCATCCCACACGGCGCGGGGCACGCATGGGCGTCGTCTCAGCCGGAATCTCGGCCGGCATCCTGCTCAGCCGCTTCGCCGGCGGCCTGCTCACCGACTGGATCGGCTGGCGCGGCGCCCTTCTCACCTTCTCCGCATTGGTCGCAGCATCAGCCGTGGCCGTCATCCCGCTCTTGCCCACCGCACCGCCACACCGCCACGCGAGCTACCTCGCTTCCCTCCGGACACTGCCAGCCCTGCTGCGCACCTTCCCAAAGCTGCGCCGAGCGACCGCCGCCGGCATGCTCTGGTTCTTCGCCTTCAACCTCATCTGGGTCGGGCTCGCCCTCCACCTCGCCCAGCCGCCATTCGGCCTCAGTGCCGCCATGATCGGGCTCTACAGCCTTGCCGGCATCCTGGGTCTGATCGTCACCCGCCTCGCCGGGCGCCTCACCGATCGTTTCGGCAACCGCGCCGTCGTCATCACGGGGCTGGCGGTCGCGGCGGTATCAGCGCTCGCGCTCACCTTCACGCTCGGCAGCCCCGTCTTCACCGCGGCCGCCCTCGCTTTCTTCGACGCCGGGTGCTTCGCCGCCCAAGTCGCCAACCAAGCCGGAATCGTCGCGATCGACCCGAGCCGCTCCGGCACTCTCAACGCCACCTACCTCACCCTGTACTACGCCGCAGGCGCGATCGGCACCGCCACCGCGGGAAGCGTCGTGACCGCCCTCGGCTGGCCTGCCCTCACACTGCTCGCGATGGCAGCGGCCGCGATCGCCGCATGCCTCGCTGTGCCCCGAGCCCGGATACGATGACGCACCGCAACGCACCCCTGACCCCGGAAGGCCGCAAACGGCTCATCGAGCGCTGCCGCACCCGCCCGATCGCGCACGTCGCAGCCGAGATGGGCATCTCCCGCGCGACCGCCTCGAAATGGGTGAACCGCTACCGCCGATACGGCGAGCTCGGCCTTGCGGATCGCTCCTCTGCCCCAGGTCGGCAACCGACGGCCACGCCCGGAAGACTCGTGGAGCGGATCGAGTCCACGAGACGCGAGCACAAATGGCCAGCATCCCGTATCGCTTTCGAACTCGAACAAGCCGGCACCCCGGTCAGCCGCCGCACCGTCACCCGGCTGCTCGCACAGCTCGGCCTGAACCAGCGGAAGTTCATCGACCCCAATGGCGAGACGAACCGCGAACCGCAGCGCATCACTGCGGAGCGGCCGGGCCACATGGTCCATATCGACGTGAAGAAGGTCGGCCGTATCCCCGACGGTGGCGGCTGGCGTGTACACGGAAAGGGTGGCGAGCAGGCCAAAGCGGTAGACCGCACCAAGAAACGCGGCACGAGAACCGGATACGTGTTCCTGCACTCCGCAATCGACGGCTATTCGAGACTCGCCCACACCGAAGCACTCCCTGACGAGAAAGCGGCAACGGCAGTCGAGTTCCTCGACCGTGCCCGGACATGGTTCGCTGACCACGGCATCACGACGATCGAGCGGATCGTGACCGACAACGGCGCCTGCTACCGCGCCCACGCCTTCCGCGACGCGATGGCCGGGAGCCGCCACCAGCGCATCACCCCGTACACACCACGCCACAACGGCAAAGTCGAACGCTACAACCGTATCCTCGCCGAAGAGTTCCTCTACGCCCGCACCTGGCACTCAGAACAAGAGCGCGCCGACGCTCTGGCGACCTGGAACCGGCACTACAACTACCACCGACCCCACGGAGCGCACGGCGGACGACCGCCCGCATCACGAACCCCAGCACGCGTCAACAACGTCCTGGCCTCATACAGCTAGTGCCGCATCAGACAACGTTCGCCCCGTTCGCTCCGTGCGTCTGATCGGTGCCCTTCGTCGGGTTGATCGGGCAGGATGTTCGCATGGAGACATGGCGGATTGAGGCATTGATCAAGCTCGTGCTGGATCCTGCAGCGCGTGAGGATGAGCGGGTGGACGCCGCCATGTACCTGTGCGAGAGCGATGACCCTCGTGTCCGTGCGGCACTGGTTCAAGTCTGCTGCGACCAGGGGGCCGGGTACTCGCTGACTGCGGCCTGTACGGGTGAGTCCCTGGGGGAGATCGCCGCACGGACCGCCCCGCTCACGGCGGAGGAACTGGCGCTCTTCCGTGGAGAAGCGCTGAGGGAGTACCGCACCTCGTACGAGCAGTTCATCGGCGTCGGCAATGGCGCGGTCGTGGGCTGAACCCTGCTCGGTGCCCATCCGGGTGAGCACCCGTCAAGCTGATCGCGTGGCCGAACGAGTACGCGTGCGCACGATCGATGACGACGAGGGACGACGGTTGCTGCGGATTGTCCGCAGCAACCGCCCGCCCTCGCCATCATCAACCTCACGGACCCTTACTCGTTCTGCCCTGCACCAACAGCCTCGCGTCAGGAGCGGACGGGGACAGGAGAGCCTTCGGTGTGCGCTACCCGGCGTGGCGCCGCCGTAGCTCCTCCAGCCACTCTCGTACCTGCTCGTCGTCGTGCAGGTACGGTTCCTCGGGCCCCGGCCGCAAATCGATCCCGTGGAGGCGCTCCAGCGCCCACAGCGACAGGTCGTCCCATTCCAATTCGTCATCGAGGAACCAACGCCCGGCCCACCGGTCGGCTGCATCCCGGCTTACGCGTCCGTCGGCCACAGCAGAGAACCACAACTCGATCTCGTCCAGGTCTGGCTGATCTTTTCCGCTCACGGCCTCACCGTATCCAGGCCAGGGCAAAGGTTGTCTGACGCGGCACTAGTACTGCTGGATGTCCAGCAGGTACACCAGGCTGCTCCCGATGCCCAGGGCCCGGGTGTAACGCTCCACCACACTGGACAGCTCCGAGGGTGTCCGACGTCCGCCCCCGTCGTGAGGAAGTCCTTTAGAAACCGTCCGGCCTCCGGTTCACCCGGAACCGGGCCGTCACTCGGAACAGGACTGCCGAATCTGGGGTATCAGGTGTTCAGGAAGTTGTTGCGCCCGTCGTGGCCGTCTGCCGCTTCCTCGTCGAACCAGTAGTCGCCGTGCGCGAGGTAGCGGAACCCCACCTGCTGATCCGTCGGCAGAGTGACCTTGACCGCTCGGGAGCCGTCGGGGCGCGGCGCGAGCGGATGGGCGCCGGGCCGCCAGTCGTTGAAGTCGCCGACCACACTGGCCTCGCCGGCCGGATGACCGGCCGGCAGCACGAAAGTGACCTCGGTGCGGTTCTTGCGACGGGTGCGTTCCAGCATGAGTGATCGCTCCTAACAGCGTTTGGGAGTGCATTCAGCCGATCTTCGCGCGCCAGGGCCACCTGCGCGCGCGGTGGCAACCCACTCAGTTGAACTGCCACCCGTCCAGCCCTGCCGTACCGCCTCTCGGCCAACCCCGGTCCACCTCCCGGAGCTCCCGGAGGAACCTCGTCAACGGTGAGCCTCTATACACGCCGAACCGTAGGCTGAGTCAACAGTGGCAGGCCGAGCTCCGGACGGAGGCGGAGCTCCCGGGCGCCGATGGGCGGAACGGGCAGCTCCAAAACTCTCTCGGTGCGGGAACCCGGCCGACGGTGTGGAGAGCACGCGGCCCGGGACGGCCAGGCCGAGCATCCATGGGATTAGAGCGTCAGCACGTGCTCTGCGGGTACGACGATACGGCCGGTGCCGCCCGGCCTCGAAGGGCTTCGGATGCGAGCCGACTTCGGCTCTGCAACCTGGCGGCTGGCCCGGAGACGGACAGTAGTCCACGGCTGAGCCAACTGCCCTTCGGGCTGACGGAGCTGGCGGCCTATCACCCGATTTTCCTGACAACCTGTCCTATATGGTGGTCGGATCGTTGGATCTGTCTGACCTGGGCAACTCCACTGCTCAGGTGCGCTCATCGCCCGACACCTCCCCGGTGGCGCCCGCAGGGGCGACGACGTCGAGCCGTTCGAGCAGGAAGAGGAAGGCCTCGGGCATCGGGCCGCCCTGTGCCTTCGCGCGGACGACGTCCCAGTCGATGCGTTCCCGCAGCGTCCTGGCGATCGGCAGGACCGCACCGAAGTCGCAGTGGTGCTCGGAGAACGCGCCGATCAGGCTGGTGAGAAGGTCGGTGAGCGCGAGCACCGGCATGCGAACCGAGTCGACGGACAATGAGGAAGACGGGCGGAGTGGGCCGGACAGGGTGGGTATCAGTGCGAGAGCCGACGCCAGTGCCGCTGCACCGTAGCCAACTGCTCCCCCGCCGAGCGGCGCTGGAGCGCGTAGAGCATGCCGTACCCGAAGGTGGCCTCACCCGCGCGGGTGGCGGCCGCCGCCACCGGCAGCAGGGCTTGTTCGGCGACGACCCCGTCCTGATGCACACCCAGCGCCTTCTGGATCTTCTTCATCCGTTTGCCGCAGCGACGACCGGTGGCGCCGAGGAGCGTCGACAGGCTTTCCGCTGTGTAGCGGGCCCGTTTGGCTGCTTTGCGGGCGCGGTGGAGCGCCCGGTCGCGGTCGGCACCGGCCGGAAGGTCCAGCGCGGCGCGCAGTCGGCGGCCCGTCCGCCGGCGTTCGCGTCGCAGTACCCGGCGGCCCTGCGACGCGCCCCGGTCCGCGCGGGCGCTCAGCGGGGGCGCGGTGTCGAGATCGTCCAGAGCATCGAGCAGCGCGTAGTAGCGGTGCCCGCCCATCGCGTGGACGGCAGCTCGGTGTGCGTAGGCGTACCGGTGGTCGAACCACGCGTGGAGCCGGTCGGCGACCTCGGCGGGATGCGCGGCGGGCGGCAGCGCGGCGGCCTGCGCGCCAAGGCGGCGGCCCAGCACCTCGGCGTCACGGGCGTGTCCTAGAACCTGGCCGAGCCAGCGGAGTTCCTCGGCGAGAGGATCGACGGTCTCCCGCTCCAGCAGACAGCGGTGCGCGGTGAGCGCGCTGCGCAGCCGGCGGACGCTCACCCTCATCCGGTGCACCGCGTCGGGTTCGTCAAGGCGCACGGACGGATCGAGTTCCCGCAGTTTCGCGGCCTGCTCGCGCAGATAGCAGGCCAGCGCTTCACCGGCGGAGCCCGCAGCCGGCTCGCTTGAGTGCGGGGGCGGCGGCAGACGGTCGGCGAGCGCGCGGGCGAGCTTCGAGGTGGTCGCAGACCGGTGAAGTCCCTGCTCGCGCAGTCTGTGGTCGACGGCGTCGAGCAGGCCGTGCCCTCCCTCGAGCAGTTCCACCTCGGTCTCGGTCCAGGTGACCAGCTCGGCGAGTGTCCCGTCGGGGCCGCTCGCGGCCACCGGACCCGGGAGCCGGGCCGCGTCAAGGATCTGCGCGGACACCTCGTCGCGGACGAGCTCGGCCAGGGTGTGACGGTCCCGGTCCAGCAGCAGCGTCCGCTCCCGGCGGGTGCGCAGGTGGGCGACCGGGGCCAGTCGGCCACCCCGGGCGAGGCAGCGTGTGCGGGTGACGAGTTCGTCCGGCACCCGGCGGGCGCTTCCGGCGTCCAGGGGCAGCCGCAGCTCGGTCCGGTGCCCGTCGCGGTGTGGGATTTTGAGGTGCCAGCCAGCGTCGTGCCCTCCGGTCCGACGGCGCAGTGTGATCCCGCCGCGCAGCAGGCGCAACTCGGCCGTGTCGTAGTGGACCGCGTCGAGTGTCTCCGGGCCGCCGGCTGTCGTGCTGGCCACGTCCGGCAACCCGTCGGGGGTGAGTGCCTGGCGCAGAGCCCCGTCGTAGCTGCGCTCGGTCTCCTCGTAGAGGGTTACCATGCAGCTCGCCTGCCCCGGCCGAAGGAGTTCAACCCCGTTACCTTCTTCGTGGCCCTGAAACGGGGCTCCTGGCCTCCGGACCCGGCGTTGCCCCCTGTCGATCGGATGACCTGGGGTGGTGTCACCGGGCCCGGAGCACCGTGTGACCGCTGATGAGAGGCCTGACCGGCACCTGGCCGAGCGCAACGCCCGGCCACCAACGGGTGTCGGGTCTGCGTAACGTGGATGCGCGCGAACGGTGCCAATGGGCGAGGCCGGGACGGCGAACGACCCTCGGGGTTCGATGCTTGACACCAGCGACATCGCGGTCTTCCTCGGCCTGGACGTCGGTAAGGGCGACCACCACGGCCACGGCCTGACCGCTGGCGGCAAAACCGTGCTCGACAAGCGACTGCCCAACAGCGAACCGAAACTGAGGGCTGTCTTCGACAAGCTCACGGCCAAGTTCGGCCGGGTCCTGGTCATCGTCGACCAGCCGGCCTCGATCGGCGCCCTGCCCCTGGCGGTGGCCCGTGACGCCGGATGCGAGGTCGCCTACCTGCCCGGCCTAGCCATGCGCCGCATCGCCGACCTCTACCCCGGCGAGGCCAAGACCGATGCCCGCGACGCCCACGTCATCGCGGACGCCACCCGCACGATGCCCCACACCCTGCGCGCCCTCGAACTCGCCGACGAGACCACCGCCCAGCTCACCGTTCTGACCGGCTTCGACCAGGACCTCGCCGCCGAGGCAACCCGCACCAGCAACCGCCTGCGCGGCCTGCTCACCCAGTTCCACCCCTCCCTGGAGCGCGTCCTCGGCCCTCGTCTGGACCACCCCGCCGTCACCCACCTGCTGGAACGGCACGGCTCCCCGGCAGCCCTGCGCAAGGCCAGCCGCCGAAGACTCGTGACCCTGATACGTCCCAAGGCCCCACGCATGGCCGAGCGCCTGGTCGACCAGATCTTCGACGCGCTGGACGAGCAGACAGTAGTCATCCCCGGCACCGCCACCCTGGACGCGGTCGTGCCCTCCCTGGCCCGCTCGCTCGCCGCTGTCCACGAGCAACGACGCGCCGTCGAAGCCCAGATCGGCGAGCTGCTGGAGGCCCACCCTCTTTGCAAGGTCCTGACCTCGATGCCTGGAGTCGGCGTCAGGACCGCCGCCACCCTGTTGGTCACGGTTGGCGACGGCACCAACTTCCCCACCGCCGCCCACCTGGCCTCCTGCGCCGGCCTCGCGCCGACCACGAAGTCCTCCGGATCCTCCATCCACGGTGAACACGCCCCACGCACCGGCAACCGGCTGCTGAAACGGGCCATGTCCCTCTCGGCGTTCGCCGCCCTGCACGACCCCGCCTCCCGCATCTACTACGACCGACAGCGAGCCCGCGGCAAGACCCACGCCCAAGCGCTCCTCCGCCTCGCCCGGCAACGCATCAGCGTCCTGTTCGCCATGCTCCGAGACGGCACCTTCTACGAAGCCCGCGTCCCCCAGGTGACGGCTGCATGAACCAGCCCACAGGCAGCTCGACTCACATCAACGTCTTGTGTCATCCGTCCACGCCGAGATCTCCCCGGCCCCCCGACGGACAGCTTCTTCCGGGTCCTGGGCGACCTGCCCGCAGACCGCTGCGACGTCCGGCACACCGTCCGGACCCGCGAGCGCGTCACGCACTCCGGTCTGCATCCAGTCGGCCTGGCTGTCATCGGCCCTGGCAACCGCGAGAGCGATGAGCCTCACGGCGGCCACCGTCCCCACTCGGGCCAGGGCCTCTGCCGTCTGTCGAGTCACCGCCGTGTCCTCGACGTCCAGCAGCAGACCCATCAACGCTTCCGCAGCCTCAGGAACATCAGCGCAGGAAGCAAGGTCACGCCCGGCACGAACACGTTGCGACCACGAGGGAGACGAAGCCTCGGCCAAGGCCGCCTCCAACCCACTCACCATCTCTGACACAACCAGACAGTCTCATGCCCCACGAAGAAGATCGAACCCGGATCGAAGCTGCCTCACGCACTTGACGAAGAACATAGAGGCACCCCCGGGGAGCGGCGTCGGACTGCTCGCGTAGCTGGTCAAGGGCAGGCGGGATCGGGGATGCCGCGTCGGTAGGCACGGTCTTCCAGGCAGGTCACGGGGCGTCGAGAACTCCATGATCTTGGAAGCGTGCCTGTCCTGCCTCCAGGGCACCCACCGGCCAACAGATCACCACAGACCGGGCGTCAGCCAACTACGCCGAAGCCCTGCCGCGCGTGGCGGTAGCGGTGACAGTGACCTGGACGATGATGCGATCGACCTGTCGAGTCGGGTTACTGGTCAGGGTAGTTCGTACTCGCTCGCGTACGCGTCGGGCGACGTCCAGGGCACGGTGGCCCGGGTGGAGCATGCAGCGGACCTCGACGCGCCAGCCCGGGGTGGCGGTCAGCCGTTCGACTCGGACTGCGGCGGGCAGATGTGTCGACCGTTCGGTGGGGCGGATGGCGGCGGTGGCTGCGGCCAGGCGGTCGGCGAGGGTGGGCTGCAGCGCGGCCACGCCGGGTTCTGCGAGGGCGGCCTGTGCGGCGTCCCTCTGGATATCGCGCGCTTGTGCAGATGTCATGGCTGTGAGTCCGCCCGTGGCTGCGGGGTGGCGTTACCGGGTGGCGTCGTGAGGTCGGTGATGTGGAGGTCGACGCGGGTGATGACGAGCCCCAGCTCCTCGTCTGCGGCCAACAGGACGGCTTGGCGTACCTGGTCGGCCAGTGCCGGAAGCGGCCAGCCGTGGATTACTGTCAGGGTCATTGTCATGTGGACCGCGGTGCCGTCGCCGGTCGGGACGAGGCGGCAGCTGGCCGCGCGAGCGCCGAGGACAGCATCGGCAGCCCGGCGCAGCACCTTCGCGGCGGCGCTTTCGGTGATCTGGAGGTCCAGGGCGGGATCGTCCAGCGGCAGCAGCCGCCCGAGCCGCATCTCGGCGCGCACTGCTTGCATGACCTGTTCGGTCAGGTGGTGTTGTTCACCGGGCTGTGCTGCGCTGCGCAGGGCGGCGGTGGCCTGTTCGAGGGCAGTGAGTCCTTGCTGCGCTTGTCGGCAGTAGGGGCAGTGGGCGGTGTGCGGGTCTGGCCGGCCGGTGGTGGTGTGTGCCTGTTTCCAGACCTGGTCGAGGGGGCGTCCACAGGCGAGCAGCCGCTCGTGGTCGGGGACCGCGGACTCGTCAAGCGCGGTGGGGGCGCTGTCGGGTGGCTGCGGGTGGTGTTCTAGCGCCATGGGGACATCGCCTCCGCGAGGGAGCGCCGTGCGCGGAAGAGTTTTCCGCGTACAGCCTGTTCACTGGTGCCGGTCACGTGCGCGATCTCGTCGTAGTGCAGGCCGTGCAGTTCCCGTAGGACCCAGCAGGCGCGCTGGCCGGCGCTGAGGCGGGTCAATGCTTGCGTGAGTGCGGCGGTGGCCGCGTTCGCTTCGGCTGTGCGTTCGGGCAGGTCGCCTGAGGTGGGTGTGGCGGGTTCGGGGGCGCTGTCCAGTGGGGCGGTGGGCGGCGGGCGGCTGCGCAGCGCGCTGAGGCAGCGGTTGGTGACGATGCGGTACATCCAGGTGCGGAACGTCGCGTCGCCGCGGAACTCCGGTAGTCGGCGCCAGGCGCTGAGGAAGGATTCCTGGAGGGCGTCCTCGGCGTCGGGTTGGTCGCCCATCAGGTGGCATGCCAGAACGAGAAGGACGCTGCTGTGGCGGCGTACCAGGGCGGCGAAGGCGTCGTCGTCACCTTCCGCGGCGCGGACTGCCAGGACACGGTCGTCCTCCTCCGGCGGCCCCGGAGCCGCGGGCCAGGGGGCTGTGGCCGGGAACGGAGCGGGGTGTGGCGCGGGCGCTGGCCGACGGGAGCGGTTCGCGGGTGCGGTGGGTTCCGGGGTGCGTTCTGCTGCGGTCACGGTAGCCACCGGTGGTGGGCGCGTATTCGCACAAGCCCATTTTCCTCCCGAAAGTAGTGACGTGCGCTGTACCGACGGGCGTGAGGTTCTCGGTCGGCATTCGTCCAATCCTTTGACGGGCTGTGCGACTGCGCCCGCCAAGGCCGATCAGGGAGCTTGTCATGACGGACACTGCAAGCAGCCACCGCGTGGCCCAGAGCCCGGGCCGCCCATCGGAGGACGGCGGCCTGCAGGGGCGGGGCGGCAAGGACCGCGCGCCGCAGGACCGCGGGAAGACGACGATTGCCGACAGTGTGGTGGAGAAGATCGCGGGCATGGCCGCCCGCGAGATCCAGGGCGTCCATGCTCTGGGGGCGGGGATGACGCGAACCCTGGGGGCCATGCGTGACCGTGTACCCGGTGGGCGCCCCAGCGTCTCCCGAGGTGTGACGGTCGAGGTGGGTGAGCGCCAGGCGGCGGTCGATCTCGACATCGTCGTCGAGTACGGAGTCCCGATCACGGACCTGGCCGGCGACATTCGCACCAGCGTCATCTCGGCGGTGGAGCGCATGACGGGCCTGGAGGTCGTCGAGGTGAACGTCGCGGTCGACGACGTCCATCTTCCCGACGAGGACGACGACGAGGGTGACGGCGGCGAGGGCCGCGTCACCTGACACAGCACTCCCGCGCCGATGGGTGTGAGAGGCGAAGAGTCAGGCGTGAGTGCCGTGGCACGAGAGATCAGGTGAGTTGAGATGAGCACAGCGGCGGTGGGCCTGCTGGCGGGTATGGCTCTGGGCTTCGCGGGAGCCTTCGGCGGCTTCTGGGCCTTCCTGCTGGTACTGGTCCTTGGAGTGGCCGGTCTGGTCGCAGGCCGTCTTCTGGAGGGCGATCTGAGCCTCAGGGACTTCGTGCGTCCCCGTTCCGGGGAGCGTGGCCGATGACCCCCGCGGCCGAAAGTGTGCCGGCCCGCGATCGTGGCGCGACGGTGATCCCCGGCAGAGTGGTGGCCCGTATCGCGGCGCGGGCCGGACGTGAGGCCCTGAGCAGCCGAAGCGGAGTGCGTGCTGGCCGGCCGAAGCGGGGCACGGCCCCGAAGGCGTCGGCCGTCGTGCGCGCCGACTCGGCCCGCCTGCGGCTGTCCATCGCACTGCCCTACCCCTTCGATCTCGCCGCCGCTGGCCGTGCGGTGCAGCATCAGGTAGCTCGCCGGGTGAGCCAGCTGACCGGATTGCGTGTCACCGAAGTGACACTCGACATCCGATACCTGGACATCGGCGACAGGGACGACCAGCGGGTCCTCTGATCCTGGGACGACTACAACCCGGAACACAAGGAGGGCTGCCATGACACAGCATCCCCAAGCCCCTTCGGGCCCCCACCGGCCTCACCCGCTACCCACGTTCCCGCCGGTGGCGGCGACCGCGTCGCGACCACGAGCCCCTGCCGCCCCGCTCTCCGCAGGAACCACCACGGACGGACCAGGGTCCGGCCGTACGCCGCCTCGGCGGTGGTGGTCCGAGCGCAGGCTGCCGGCCGTACTCGTGGCCCTGGTAGTGCTGGTAGCCGCCGGGGCACTCCTATTTGACATCATCCGGGTAGGCGCGGGCTACGACGAAGCCGCATGGCGCAGAACGCTCTCCGTCGAGCTCGCCACCCGTCCCGTCAACGATGTCTGGATGCTCACAGGTGCGACGGCCGCCGCCCTCCTAGGCCTTTGGCTGATCATCGTCGCGCTCACGGCGGGTCATCGCCACCTCCTGCCCATGGCCTCGAAAGCCGGTGGACGGAGCCGATTCCAGGCCGCGCTCAAGCGGGACAGCGCGGCGCTGATACTGCGTGACGCCGCCCTGAGCGTCCCAGGCGTCACCCGAGCCAAGATCCAGGTGCGGCACCGCAGAATCAACGCCCTCGCACAGGTGCGCTTCCGAGACCCGGAGAAAGTGAGACACGAGCTGGTCGACACCCTGGACGAGGAACGCGACAGCCTCGGCCTGGCACGCCCGCCCCGGATCTCCGTGTGGGTGCGCCGGCAGCCCCACGACAGGAGGCCGTGGTGAACACCCCATCCCTGCTCAACCGGACACTGCTGGCCCTGGCCGGCCTGGTAATGCTGGGTGGCGGTCTGCTGGTTCTGGCCGGCGGCCTCGGCCTCTACCGGCGCTCGCACCTCCAGCCGCCAGACGGATGGCCCCTGACCACACCGAACGCCGTCCTGCTCACCCCGACGGAGAGAACTCAATGGGTGACGCAGGACTGGTGGTGGCCAGCAGTCATCGCGGCCCTGGCAATCACCGCCCTCCTGGCCCTTTGGTGGTTGCTGGCCCAGTTTCGCCACAGCCCCGGTCACCTGCCCGTCGGGACCCCTCCGACCGAGGGAGTAGAAGTGCGTGCCGACGCTCTGGGTCAGGCGCTGGCCGCCGACGCGTCCAACCTGCCGGGCGTGCGCAACGCACGTTCCAAGATGACCGGCAGCTACCGCCGTCCCCAGGCCCACCTCACCCTGACCCTCGCCCCCCACACCGTCCCCCGGACCGCACTGAGCGCTCTGGAGGACGGGCCCGTACGGCGCGCCCGCCAGGCCACCGGCTGGGAGCAGTTCCCCACCCGAATCACTCTCCAGGTCGCCGCGCACCCACCCCACCGAGCCGAATAGGCCCCCGTGTCAGCGGTCATGCAATTCATTCCTGGGTTCTGGCACAGATTGTGTGGACTCGCCCTGCCGACTCGTGAGGCCTCTGCCAAGTAGGGCCGCTTACCTGCTACTTCGCTGAGCCCGGTACCCTCGCCACCGTCCCGGTCCACCACACGACCTGAGCCAGAACCGCGACTCGTGAATAGAGCTACAGAGCGCGGTAGGTCGCGTCGAGGAGGCCGTCCACAACCCCGTCCAGGTTCATGAGCCCATCGTGGCACCAGGCGGGCCGCCTGCCGGTCCTCTGCTGCCAGGTGTGATTAGGACGACCGTGTGGGCTGCCCTATCGTGACCCGGAAATTGGTCACCCATCGGGAGCAGACCGCCGGTACGCCGCATTCGAATAGCCGTCAGTGACGATCTCGACGGCAGCCCGGCGGAGGAGATCGTCGTCTTCGCGTTGGACGGTGAGCGCTACGAGATCGAGCTCAGCGCCGGGAACGCAGCGGCGCTTCGCCAGGCTCTGGAACCGTTCGTAGCTCGGGCCCGACGAATAAGCGGCCGGATCCCCATCTGGCTCGGCCGGGAGTACGACCAGCACTGCGAGGCACCCGCGCAGGCTGGCTGGGGAGACCCGTGCGGCAGCAGCTTGCCTGTGGATTGATCGTCCCACCCGAAGCCTGCCCGCCCGCAGACGAGCCCGCAACGACGCACTGTCGCATTGCTGCGGTGCGGCGGTGCCGGCGGCTTGGTCACGGCCTGCGGACGCGCCTGCCCATCTCCCCGATCTTGGCGACGCGGTCGGGATCCCGTTCGCGCCACTGCTGTCACCGCTTCTCACGGCCGGCCTTCCAGTGCTCCTGGGTCCGTTGCTCAGCGGCGAGGAGCCGGGCGGGGGGGGTGCCCACTCCTGCCAGGCGATCCACCGGTCCTGGGCGTAGTCGTAGCGGCTCGAACTGAGTCGGCCGCGGCGGGCGGTGGTTTCCAACTGCCGGTAGGTCTCCCCCGCCATGCCGAGTGCCCTGGCCATCGAGGCCCGGCTGCGGCCGGTGAACACCCGCAGGTGTGCCAGCTGCTCGTGCTCGACGGTGCACAGGTCGGCCGGGGTAGTGCCGAGCGTGGCCGCCAGGCGCGGCAGGATCTCGGGCCGGGGGACGCGGGAGCCCGCGAGGTATAGGCTGACTGCCCGCTCGCTCACCGCGACCGCCCGCGCGATCCGGGCCACCGACGCGCCAGCGGCGGTACGTGCAGCACGGAGCTTCGCCGGGTCGAAGCCGTACGGAGTTTCACTCACGTGCAGTTCTTACCCATAGCTGGGCGGTTCGTTCAGGGTGAACGAACCGCCGTCCGCCCTGGCGGGCGAAGATTTGTTCAGGGTGAACGAACCGCCGTAGCGCCGTCGGCGCCGGTCAGGAGCAGCTGGTGCGGGCCGCAAGATGGCCTCGACAGGCTGGCGGCAGGCCCCTTGAGGACCAGGTGCAGCGAAGCGTGGGCGCCGCGGAAGGCGCCGTTCCCATGCGAGGGCGGCTCAGGACTTGCCGCGGCCGGTGACGAAGTCGCGGGCGCGGTCGACCAGGCCGGTGCCGGCGGCGAGGAGCTTGTTGGCGGGCGGGGTGTCGGGGGCGGAGGGGTGGGGGCGGGTGGGCGCCATCTTCTTCGCGGTGCGGATCTTGTCGCCGAGCTCGTCCAGCTGCTGGGGTGAGCAGACGTCGGCCAGGGCGGGGAAGAGGCGGTCCTCCTCGTCGGAGACGTGCTCGCTGACCACCGCGATCACCCGGGCCAGGAGGACGTCGAACCGCGCGTCGCCCACATCCGTGCCTTCGAGGTCCTTGAGCAGCTGCTCGACCTTGGCGTGGTCGGCGAGTTCTTTGTCCGCGAGGGCCGCGCCGTCGGGTACGTGCTCGCGCACCGCCGGGTAGAGGTACTGCTCCTCGGCGACGGAGTGGCGCACCAGCTCGATGGTGAACTCGTCGGCGATCTCGCGTCTCCGCTCGTCGCCGGGCGGCAGTGCCTGGATCTTGTCGAACAGCTCCTCCACCTCGCGGTGGTCGGTGGTCAGTTCCGCGATGACGTTCCCACCGTGTCCCATGTCGTGCGCCCTTCCTCGGTCCTCGTGCGGCGGCGGCCGGGCGACCGCACCGGCCGGGATGCGTTCCCGCACCGGTGGGTGGCGAAAGCGATCACGGCGCCTCTCACCCGCCCGCTGCGGGATCAGGGCCCGGCGGCGCCTGTGAGGGGGACGACCAGCAGGAGCAGTGCGTGGGCGGCGGTGGCGGTGGCGGTGGGGAAGTCGTGATGCCCGTCGAAGGGGCCGGTGACCAGCAGGATGCTGCCGCGGGTGCGGGCGGCCCGTTGCCATTCCTGCCCGGGCCAGGACGGGCCGCGGCCGTGTTCGAACCACGGCCGGCCGTGCAGGGTAATCCGCAGGGCGTCTGCCGCGAGGACGGCGGCCCAGGTGGTGTCGGGCCGGTCCCAGTGGCCGGCCGGGCTCTGGGGGTGCCAGCCGTCCGCGGGCAGGGCACCCGGGTCGTTCGGGTGAGGCAGGACCAGGGCTGGGCGGCCGGCGACGAACGCCGCCCAGGCCGTCGAGGGCCAGCGCCCGGCGCCCGCGCCGCTGTTCACCGGCGGCCTTCGAGCTGGGGGACATGCCCGCCGGCGCGCAGTTCGCGCAGGTCAGGGATGTGGTTGTAGAGGGTGCCGGGGCTGACCCCGAGGAGCTTGGCGATGGAGGTGATCGAGTGCTCCGGTCCGGTGGGGCAGCGGGGTCCGCCGGCACGGTGGGTGTGCTCGCCGGTGAACCCCGTGCCCTCGGTGTGACCGGGTCAGCTCTTGGGCGGCGGCGCCCGTCGCCGTCACGGACCAGGTTCCGACGTGGGTGGCGGCGAAGGTCGAGTTCGTGCCCGCCTGGGTCGCGGCCTGGGTGGCCTGGGCGTCGGCAAGGTTGGCCTCCTGTACTGCCAGGGCCGTCTCCAGGCTGTGGACCTTGCTCTCCAGCTCTGCTGTCTCCACGATCATGTTCCTCACGTAAAACGGCGCCGATCGGTTCGGCGCCGCGTGCGTCATCCGTTCCCCCGTCCCGCCCGCGGCCACGTCCCGGGTCAGGCCATCACTCATTCGTCGTATACCCACCAAGTAGTACCGCCCTGCGGGCAGTCCTCGGTCAAAAGCTCCAGCAGGTAGGCGGTGACCGGCTCGGGTTCGCCGCGTGTCCACGCGTTGAAGGACGTACTTAGCTGCGTAGGTCAGAGCGGAGAGCACTGGATACCGAGGACGGCAGCCCCCAGTGGGGGGCACATCTGCCCGACGGCGGCCCGCGGCAGGCCCGTTACTGTGACGGTCAACGTGACAGTGCCGCCTGTAGAACCGTCACCGGCGGCGCTTCGCCCGCGGCAGCGGAAGTCAGGAAGGTTCGGCGCAGATGCGCCGTCAGGCGTTCCGGTACGACCGGGTGGAAGCGTCCGGAGAGGTGGCCGTCCGGGCGGATCAGGAGGGCCTCGCCGTCACGCGGCGCATAGGCGTCGCGGAACTCGCCCGCCGCGTCGCGTACCCGCGGCGGGCGCAGGCCGACCGGGCGGGCGTCCTGTGGTACCTCTGCGGCGGTGACCAGATAGGCGTCGAGCAAGCCGTGGGCGGCGCGATGCGCCTCGGCGGCGCAGGCCTCGAGCCGGGCGGCGCCGTCGCCCGAGGCGTGCTCCGGGCCCACGAACAGCAGCAGTACGTGCCGCGGGGTGCGCAGCAGGTCGAACAGCCGCCGCGGATAGGCGGCGAGGTCGCTCAGCAGGCCGCGGCAGTCCGGCGCCCGGTCGCCGGCGGCGGGACCGGCCGCGGGTGTGCCATCCGCTGTCTGCGGCTGGATCAACGGGCTGTCCGGGTAGGCGACGAGCAGCTGGGCCTGGCGCCGCAGCATCATCTCGGCGTCGTCCCCGTTGTTGCTGAGGCCGGAGCGGGCATGGCGGGCGGTGCGGGCATGGCGGACGGTGCGGTCGACCACCTCCTGCGCGACCGGGTGGCGTTCGGCGTGATAGCTCTCCAGCACGTCGTCCGTGGCCAGACCGCGGATGGTCAGGGCCAGCTTCCAGGCGAGGTTGTAGGCGTCCTGCACGCCGGTGTTCAGACCCTGCCCGCCGATCGGCGGGTGGATGTGCGCGGCGTCCCCGGCGACGAGGAGGTGGCCGTTGCGGTAGCGGTCCACCAGGCGGTGGCTGATCCGGAAGGTGGACGACCAGCGCAGTGTGGAGGCGGTCGTCGGCTCCGGGGACAGCCGGTCGAGCACGGCCTGGATCTGGACGAGGTCCGGTCTGTGGCCATCCCCCATCCCGTCCGGCGCGCTCGAGCCGTCTTCGCCCCCGGTTTGGGCGCGGGGCCGCAGCATCGACAGCCAGTACCGCCGGACGCCCGGCATCGGAATGCAGACGAGCATGTCGTCGACCGCACCGTTCGCGTCCAGGTTCACGGCCCGCATGCTGTAGCCGGCGGGCAGTTCCCAGTCGAGCTCGACGTCGCCGATCACGTACTGCTCGGG